>JAIROP010000030.1 GCA_031257475.1 Holosporaceae bacterium | reverse complement strand
TACCTTGCGCGGCTACATCGAAAAACCAAATGCTACTCAAAATCAAAGGAAATGCTCAGGCTTTCCATAACATTGCTTGCCTATGAAAAGTTTAATCTATATTAATTGGACAGTCCCATCTTTTCGAATTACCTGCAGCTTCTTTTTCGCGCCATCTGGTTGTCCTTCTATAAGAAGATATTTTGGGGAGTTCTATTCGGTTATTAGATATGCTAAAATAATATACTTGTTTTTGTGAGGTCTAGATTAAAACAGAATAGAGAGGGTCTTGTGTCTGGTAATGTACTTAGCTGTTTCTTTCCTACCACCGTAGTTTGGGTGGATGATGATGCTGACTCGTTTTTGGATAAAGTTGTTGATTTTATCAAAATACCTAATATTACATTCAAAAGATTTTCTGATCCACGCAAAGCGATGGATTACGTAAATGAGGAAAGTGGACTGAATAATTTGGACTGCTTCGATTTAGCAAGAGGAGGAGAGGAAAGTACCTCAGACTGGAAATCCATACTGCTGAATATTAACTGTTTGCACAAAGAAATCTACAGTCTTGATAGGTTTTCGCGGATATCAACGATTATCACGGATTATTCCATGGCCGGTATGAATGGAGTGGAGCTTTCCGCCAGTGTGATGGATCCGAATATCCAGAAAATTCTGCTTACAGCCATTGCCGACGAGATGGTAGCCATAAATGCCTTTAACGATGGTCTTATCAATAGGTTTATGAAAAAGGAGCAAGTAGATTTCGAAGGGGAGATAAAGAGGAATGTAAGTAAATCTGTGCGGCAGTACTTTAGAATTCACACAGAGGATATATCCAAGAATCTTTCGGTCTATGGGAAAACCCATCTACGAGATCCGATCTTTGCGAATTTCTTTTCCAGTATCTGTGAGGGGAAAGATTATGTAGAATATTATATGTTGGATACTTTAGGAGGATATTTGTTTCTGGACGCCGAAGGAAATCCGAGCTTTTTGTGTGTGTTGACAGAGCCCGAAATAAGTCGCGTTGTTGATATAGCTATAGAGTCTGGAGAAGTTGCTCAGGATATACTAGAGGCGCTGCAGTCCCGGGAGTACATGTTGGTGTCCCACAACTGTTCTGGTCAGTTGCCGCCGCTTGAAGAATGGAGAAATTATCTGAGACCTGCGCGCAGGCTGGATGGATATCAGACGTACTATTTTGCATTTGGTGGCGCTGAGTCTCTGGATTTGAATTTAGCGAACATTAAAAGTTTCGATAGATTTTGCAGACTGTCCCGCAATTGATTTACATTAGCTTGCTGTGTTAGTCTTTTCTCACCGTAAGTGGCAGAAAGATACAGGCAAAAGAGAATGGCAAGGGAAGAGCCGATCGTTTCGTTGGATAGGGTCACTCTGAATTACGGGGATGGCGCGCCGGTTTTGAAGAACGTCTCGCTGCTCTTGTACAAAGGATCCTTTCATTTTCTAACGGGAGACAGCGGAGCTGGGAAGACGTCGTTTTTGCGTCTTCTCTATATGGGGATCACGCATTTTTCCGGGAAATTTACTATTTTTGGTCAGGACATGTCCACAATTGATCCGGGAGAGCGCTGCAAGTTCAGACAGCGTATCGGTGTTGTGTTTCAGGATTTTAATCTTCTGGACCATCTAACTGTTTTGGAGAATGTGGCACTACCCCTCAAGGTCATTGGAAATCCGGAGCTGCAACGAGAACATCAGGCGAAGGAAATTCTTGACTGGGTTGGGCTTGGTAATTGTTTCAACGCATATCCAAACACCCTTTCTGGAGGTCAGAAACAGCGCGTGGCGATAGCACGTGCCGTTATTACTCGTCCAGACATCCTCCTGGCAGACGAGCCAACCGGCAATGTTGACGAAGCGATCGCCAATAAACTTATGGGATTATTCTATGGTATGCACAGAATAGGGGCTTGTGTTGTGGTAGCGACACACTATCGACAGTTCGTCGATAAATTTCATTACAATGAGTTGCATATCGATCATAGGCACATAATTGATGGGAGTCCCCCGCAAAGGGATCCTAGGAAATGAGTTTCTCGCAGGACTACGATTTTAACTTTCTCGTTGATCGATCCAACAGGTTTGTATTGTTTATCGTCGGATTTCTAATGTACTCGGTTACTATTGCTCTGATGAGCGGTTTTTTTACCCATTATCTTACCTCGGGTTGGGAAAACGCCCTCAGCGGTCATATTACAATAGAATTTCAATCAAATATCAGTGGGATCGATGAAACGCTAACCGATAGGCAAATCGATGAAGTGCAGAAAATTATAAAATCAACACAGGGGGTCAAATCTGTCAAGAAACTTCGGGAATCAGATATTATAAAAATACTGGAGCCGCTTCTGGGCAGCACAGCCATCCCGGATGATTTTCCATTTCCGATCATCTTTGATGTGGAGATTGAAAAGAATGCTTCGGTGGATCTGCTGCTATTGACGGATAGGCTGTTGAAAGTTTCCCAGGGCGTTCGTATACATGATCATGCCAACTGGTACGCTCCGATAGCTAATATCAGCAGGGGGTTATCGAGCTTTGCTGGAATTTTGGTGATATTTGTTTTTACCACCGTTTGTGTGACAGTTATTTTTATCACCAGAAAGACTCTAGGGGAACATGTACGTACCGTACAAATTCTACAGCTGATAGGTGCCACTAATTCCTATATCGCATCGCAGTTTAAGAGGTATTATTTTGTTGTTGGTTGTAAGTCTGCGCTGGTCTCTTTTGTTTGCAGTATGGCAAGCATCTGGTGGATAGTTTTTATCTCAGGAGCCAAGTGGATGTGTGAAAGTACGTTTCAATATTTACTCCTAACCATCCTTATTTCACTTTTTTCCATCTTTTTAGTTATGATTACCGCCCACAATACGGTTCTGTTTTTCCTGAAGAATGATAAGTGGATCTATTAATGAGGAGCGTTGGAAAATATTTTGTGGCTGCGCTGATCATTTGGATGCTGCTATGTGGTATCTTTGTTGTGTGCATAGCGACCTATAATCCTCGCTATGACAGAAATTTCGACTATGTGGTTATCCTGACGGGAGAGTACCGCCGCATAGCCTATGTGTTTCGCATGATGAGTTCTTACCAACCAAAAAGCGTTTTTATATCCGGCGCGCATGAAAAAATAACGCTGCGAGACATATGTCCCAGAGGATGTTATACAAAAGCCCAGATTATCCTAGGAAAACAATCCAGGAACACAGTGGAAAATGCTGTGGAAGTCTACGAATGGATAAGGCAGAATAATATTTCGGAAATTCTGTTAATAACCTCGGATTATCACCTGCCCAGGAGTCTGTTGGAGTTTAAATTTGTGGACAACGAGTTGAAGGCATATCCCTGTGCTGTGAAGTCCAATCTGAATTTTCAATTTATCGTAAGGTGCTGCAAGGAATTTCATAAAATAATATATACCTTCGTTAGGCACACGCTGAGAAAAGCTAGGAATTTTCTATGCATCTGATCAGATCCCTAATTTTTAACATTATCTTCTTTTTGACTCTGCTGGTGATCATGATCCTGGGATGTCCGCTGTTGCTTTTCGGAAATTCCAGATATTGTTTTATATTTTGGCATT
>JAIROP010000027.1 GCA_031257475.1 Holosporaceae bacterium | reverse complement strand
AACATATCGTAACAAAGTCGGAAACTTGCTTGGTTGAATCATACAATTCTGTGTTGAGATATTATCTCGCAAGATTGCACTGAAAAACCAAATGCTACTCAAAATCAGCGGAAATGCTCCGATTGTCGGTAACTCTCTTGCTTAATAAACATACCTTGCTATCTATATAGAGCAATCCCCTTTTGAAGCACATATTACCATGGAACATCGGAAAGAAGAACGGTATTCTACGATCATTGAGAGTGATTTTTGAATGGCGATAAAAGAAATAACCTGCAAAACGGTTCTACATTATCATGATCGCGAGTTTGTGAGCAACTGGGATTTGAACATCTATCGCGAATGTGGACATCGTGTTTTGCCTAATATTTGCATTTTATGGGACATAAACTCGTACGCAGAATTCTCCGCAACACGCAACTGACGATTTTGACGGATATTCGAAACAGCCTCAGGATCATCTTCTGCGGCGGAGCTGCCAAAAATTTCCGTGCCACCTGATTTTGAGAGAAACCGGAGAATTTTGAAAAGAAAATCTTCATTTTCCGACTCCCCTTCACCTAGCGGTGAGCATTTCTGCAAAAACGTCTTCATAACATATTGAAACCACATCGAAATTTTACGAGCGGAACAGAGAACGCGTAATTTCGCTTTCAGTGATGTTCGCTACTCCAGTCGTTTTGGTCGAACTTTTTAGATGGTATTTTATGCAAATTTTTAGAAACTCTTCCATAACAAGAGGTTAGAGCGGAACTGGGCAAATTCTCCAGTCCTCCGCTTTTGGAGAATTTTCGGAGAAATGGAGATAAAATCCGGTTGACAGATCCAATATGTCATACATTTTGTATTAATTTGAAATACATTTACAGCCACAAATGCCTCTGATTCAGAGGGTTCCGAACATCTATTGCATTTGAGTAAAAATTGATATTCTCCGCGCACTCATAAGAAATGGTGGAGTCACGGGGAATTGAACCCCGGACATCTACAATGCCATTGTAGCACTCTACCAACTGAGTTATGACCCCATCCTTCTGGAGAATGATTGCACATGACCTCAAATTTTTCAAGAAAAGATTTCCGACGGCGCTTAGCTGTACTGGGGAATCAGAGACTGGTAACAAACGGCCCTTTCCGATATTTCTGTCGTTGGATACGACCCTACTGTTCTTTTTTCTGTGAAAAAAGGAATTGACCAATCATGGACTCGATATTCATCGGCCCGGATGTGTTTTCAATCTCATCACCAGCCGTCAGAAGCTCATCGTCGCCACCGGGAACCAGGGCAAGATATTTTCCCCCAAACAGCCCATCACTGCTTACGCTGGCACTGCTGTCCCTGGGCAACGACAACCCGTTGGCAACGCTGAATTTTACAACGGCAAAAAACGACTCTGGATCCACAGACATATCGATGATTTTTCCAACCTTTATACCGCTAATTTTCACATCGCCGCCTTCGGTCAAGCCGTCTGCACGGTCAAATTTTGCAGTGAGCACATATCCATTACCACCATGCCATCCTGACTTTTGGTAAACATAATAAAAAAAGAAAATAGCAACCACCAGGACGAAACCCCCAACAACCGTTTCAAATACCCTATCTTTTTCCATCTGCCTCCCCCAAAATTCTATAAATATTGACCACCATTTACACTAAGCACCGTCCCAGTCATGAAGGACGACCTGTCATCCGCCAGGAATAAGACAGCCTGAGCAATTTCATCAACTCTGCCAAATCTTCCCACGGGAATACCAGAGCAAATCTTCTCCCTTACATCAGCTGGAATGGCCTCTGTCATGTCCGTTGATATATAACCCGGAGCAATGGCGTTGACAGTGATATTCTTGGACGCGGATTCCAAAGCCAGGGACTTGGTAAACCCCACAATTCCTGCTTTTGCGGCAGAATAATTGGTCTGTCCCACCTGCCCTTTCAGTCCATTTACGGAGCTAAGGTTTATGATTCGTCCGAACTTTTTTTCTCTCATGGGATTAACAACAGCACGACACATGTTAAAGACGGAGTTCAGGTTGGTGGTTATGACTTTGATCCAGTCCTCAGGGAGCATTTTATGCAGCATGCCATCCAGGGTGATGCCAGCATTATTGACCAGAATATCCACGGTTCCGCCAAGAGCTTCGGAAACAGCAACTGTTCCTTTTCTGCAGGACTCGTAGTTAGAAACATCCCAGGAAAAGACCGGAATTCCAGTTCTATCGCAGAATTCCCTTGCCATTTCAATACCACTATGATAATTAGCAGCCACGCTGTAGCCCGCCTCCTTCAATGCTCTGGATATCCCTCCGCCAATTCCTCTTGTTCCACCCGTAACGAGGGCTATTCTCCCCATCATCTACTCCCGCACAATGAAAACTATTGCTGCCAACGAATGGAGATACTATCATCTAATGGGTTGCTGCACTACTAGAAAAAACATGGTTTATCGGATATTAGGTCACGAAAAGAACGAGGCACTGCTAGCCAGAGCTCTGACCAATGGAAAAATATTTCCCACCTGGATTTTCCATGGACCGCCTGGAATAGGAAAATCCGGTATTGCCTTCAAATTTGCCAAATGTTTGCTTGTCGGAACAGAACGGACGAAGGAAACGCTGGACGTCGCTCCTGATAATCCAGTTCACGGACTGGTGGATCAGCGTATACATCCGGATTTCTTTCTACTCGAGCAGACAAATGGATCCGTTTCAATAGATGATACCAGAAAACTGCTGATGAAAATCAGAAAAACACCGGCCCTGTCTGGGTGGAGGGTCGTGATACTGGAAAATTCATCTGGTTTGAACAAAAATATCTGCAACTCTCTACTGAAAATGCTTGAGGAACCTCCAGCCAACACCGCCATCATAATGATATGCAATCAGCTGGGCACAATTCCCAGAACGTTACTTTCCAGGGCTTCCCTGCTGTGTTTTCATCCTCTCAGGGAGCCTCTTGTGAAACAAATTTTAGAGGAAAAGCAAATAAAAAATCCGAGCGAATTGGCCCGACTGGCGGAGGGATCCGTCGGCTATGCCCTCAGACTGAATGAAAACGATGGAATCAGCATATACAATAACATTCTCAACGGCTTCTCCATGCGGGATAATAATTCGCATAGCAAAACGCTAAAGTGGATCATTGAGAATAATGTGCACAATCACTTTGAGATAATCAAAATGAGTCTACTGAGGATTCTGAAAATCTACATCGATGCGCTGGTTGGAATCGCCGAGGAAAGCGTTCAGGAGGAAGCTCAAATTCTAAGGCCACTGGTGGAGCAGAGAAGAGCATTTCCGGATCTTGAGATCAAAAAAGTTCAGGAAATTATAGACATGATATACAGGTGCGAGCCTCTGATGCTCGACAAAAATGCTGTCATTGTGTGCGTTTTTGGAAAATTCTTCGGAGAAATATAGAATATGAGTCCAGACATAGAAACGTTAATACAGAAAATTTCACGATTACCAGGACTCGGTCCGCGATCCGCCCGTAGAATTGTCATTCATATGATAAAAAATCGGGAGCAGATTATGGAACCTATGCTGATGAGCCTGGATAATGTGCTAAAAAATGTGAAAGTGTGCCCGCTGTGCTCAAATATTGACACATTTTCAGATGTCTGCTCCATTTGTTCCGATCTCAGGCGAAGGAGGAACCTCGTCTGCGTGGTGGAAAGCGTGGCAGATCTGTGGGCACTGGAGAGAACGTCCTGTTTTTCCGGTTTATATCATGTGCTAAAAGGACTGCTGTCATCCATTGATGGCCGAGGGCCCGAGTTTCTGATGCTTGAGAATCTTCAACAGCGCTGCAAAGAAAACTCCGTTGAGGAGATGATAATTGCACTGAGCGCCACTGTGGAGGGACAGACCACTTTACACTACATAAAGAACTTTTTCAAAGATCAGAACATAAAAATCACCTCCCTGGCTCGTGGCATCCCCATGGGAGGAGAGCTGGATTACCTGGACAACGGAACGCTTCTGGCCGCATTCTCCGCCAGAGGATAACCCAGATATTTCCTGGCCAGCGAGTGAAAACCTAGCATTTCCAGGAAATCTGCAGCTTTGTTCCTGTCGCACCTTATCCTAAAGTCGGAAAGGTTTTCATCCAAAGGGACATTTTTCTCCAGAGTTACCAGCCGTAGAGAAATATCCAGTATTTCCCTCTGACTTATCAAATTTTCTCTGATTTTTTTTGATTTTATGGCAGAGATGTTCTGGTATATGGCGTCCAATGTCTTGAATTCGTTAATGAGTTTTGCTGCCGTCCGTGGACCAATCCCGCTTACACCTGGAACATTATCCGAAGCATCACCCATAAGAGCCTGCAGCATAGTCATCTGGCAAGGCAGTACCTGGTATTTTTCCAAAACATCTTCAGCTCTCATCATCTTTGATTTAATTGGATCATAGAGAAAGACATCGTCCGTTATCAGCTGCAGCAAATCTTTATCCGACGAAATAATCCGCACCTCGTACCCCTGCTGGGACAATTTTGTGGAGCAGGTGGCAATCAGATCGTCTGCTTCAAATCCCTTTTTAGCAAGAGTTGAGACACCAAGGCTTTCGCAGGCCTTCCCCAGCAGAGGAATCTGCGCTCTTAAATCCTCTGGAGTTGCGCTGCGATTACTTTTGTATTCTGGATATATCTTCGAGCGAAAGGTTTCCCGGCCGCTATCCATCACAACACAGAACAAATCCGTCCAGTACTTTTTCAGCAGAGGAATCAGCATGGAACAAAATCCATAGACAGCGCCAACAGGCGCTCCAGCACCATCGATCAACTGCGGCACTGCGTAGTAGGCCCTGTATATGAAAGCAGAACCATCTACTAGAACAGACAGAGATTTGCCCATAAAATTATTGCATGGTTTGACTTTTGGACTCCAACTGCTGCTGGTACAGATCAGCAAAATTCACCGGAGCTAGATACAGCGGAGGAAATCCCCCCTCGCTCACAGCATGTGCGATGATACTGCGGGCAAACGGAAACAACAATCTTGGACATTCTATATACAGGATGGGATCCATCATTTCAGAGGAAAATCCACGAATAAAGAACTCACCGGCATAGTTTAGCTCTAGTATAAATAGTGGCTTGTCTAGCTTCGCATCGATTTTCGTGACCAACTCTACGAAGAACTCATCATTCTTCTTGGATTTATCAATGTTTATCTTCAATTGCACGTCTATCTGCGGCTGTATATTGGTAGACACCAGAGACGATACAAAACCCAAATTTTCGAACGACAAATCTTTTATATACTGAACCACTATCTCCAGCGTCTGCGCCTCTACTTTTTCAGCCATTGATTCCCTTATCACATCTGCGGAACCGATGATATAGAATTCGCTTCCGCATCGCAAGTTGACTGTTGGAAATTATCTAAACAAAGTGCACATCTTTCACTAATCCCTGGGCTTTAGCTCCGCCATCGCCTGACCAGCCCGGTTTCCATCCGGCCTCAGTGCAGTGTGTGTATAGGACATGGAAGCATATTGAAAACAGAACGACACCGCATCTCCAATAATTGCAAACAGAACCACTATACACTGAAGAAAATTTATCTCGTCAATAATTTCCACTTTTCCATTAATGACGGATGTTCTTTTCAAAATAATTTTGGGAATAACAATGCTCTTGGCCAATCGCCCCTGGATCATTGCGCAGTGAATACCAGATGGCATGTAAATTTTCACACCCTTCATCACCATGACAGGATTAGAGCTTCTTTCTGACGGAGACGATTTGGTTATATTGAATTCAGCCACAAAAATCTGCGAAAAATCTTCCAATCCTTTGACCTTACCCTTGAAAATATTGTCAGCGGAAATATACCAATTATAGCGAGAAGCATTCAGATTAGTGACTTCTTCACACCCCGATTTCATTATCTCTCCCTAGGAAAGAGAGGAGCTGGCGGATCAAACCTGACATCTGAAAAATTAATCGACAATTCCCTAAACGACTTTCCCTCCACATTCATGAAATCAAAAATTTTGCGCGCGGTGCCAGGCATAAACGGAGCTAATCCGAAGGCGATGGCTCGGATACTTTCACACAGAGTAGTCAAAACGGCATTTAGACGCCGAACATCCGTTCTGGCTAACTCCCACGGCCTCATATCATTAATGAATTTATTGGATTCGGAAACCAGATCCCATATACAGCAAAGAGCGCCGTGCAAATCCTGCTTTTCCATGAGCTGACGCAGGCTATCCCACAAACCACGGGCATGGACGAACAATATTTGTTCCTCGCTGGAAAAATCATAGTTCACACTGAGACGTCCATCCAGCTTTTGGATAAAGACCAACACCCTCTGAACTAAATTTCCCAGATCGTTTGCCAAATCGTAGGAAATGCGTCTTTGAAAAGCATCGTTGGAGAAATCTCCGTCCTCTCCAAAGCGAATTTCCCGAAGCAGAAAATAGCGTAGACTGTCAATGCCGCATTTTTCAATGATTTCAAAGGGATCCACCACATTACCGATGGACTTGGACATTTTCTGCCCCTCGCTGACCCACCATCCGTGGGCAAATACGCGCTTGGGGACAGAGATTCCCGCAGACATGAGAAAAGCTGGCCAGTAGACGGCATGAAATCGCAAAATTTCCTTGCCAACGACATGGATGCAGTTGGCCATCATTTCTGAAACGTACTCTCTGTTGTGTGGAAAACCCAATGATGTTATGTAGTTGGCCAGAGCGTCTATCCACACATACATTACGTGGTCGTTGGAGTCGGGAACTGGGACACCCCAATCAAACTTATTGCGGGATATGGAAAAATCCCTCAGACCATTTTTTACAAAATTGATCACCTCGTTTCTACGGGACGGAGGAGCGATGAAATCAGGATGTTTATCGTAGTAATCCAGCAATCGATCCTGGTAGGCGGACAATCGAAAAAAATACGATTCCTCCTCCATCCATTCCACCGGAGCACCACTGGGAGCGTTGCCATCCACAACATCTTCTGCGGCAACATACTCCTCATCCCGGGCAGAATACCAGCCTGAATAGGTGTCTTTATATATATCCTTCTCCAAAAGTTTCCAAAGAGCCTGGGCGGATTCTCGATGCCGATTCTCAGTGGTGCGAATAAAATCATCCTCGGACAGATTTATGGCACGGTTCATTTCCCGGAATTTGTCCGACATTTGGTCAGCAAATTTCTGCACATCCATGGGAATTGTTTCAGCAGACCTGGCTACTTTTATTCCATGCTCGTCGGTTCCCGTGGAAAGATGCACCTTGCTGCCGTCAAGTCTGTGGAAGCGAGCAATAACGTCTGCTGCTATGCTAGCATAGGCATGACCAATGTGTGGAGCACCATTGATATAGTATATTGGTGTAGTAACCACAACAGAGGAAGGTTTTGCCCCATACAGCTCCGTGGCAATACACCTACAGCCATCGCTTTTGTTCATGCTTACTTCACCTTTCCACAACAATGTTTATACTTTATCCCACTCCCGCAGGGACACAAAGTATTTCGAGTTATCTCAGCCAAAGGCTGATCTTCTTCCGAGCTCTGCTCCACGGTATTCACCTCAGGAACATCTGGCAATGGGTGGTCTTGCGTAGGATACTGCAGTGGGGGTAGCGGAGGCGGCAGAGCGAAGATTGATAAAGTTCGAACAGTTTCTTTTCTTATAGTTTTGGCCATCATTTCGAACAGTCCAAACGCTTCCTGTTTATATTCATTCAGCGGATCTCGTTGGCCATAGGCACGCAGGTTTATACCCTGCCTCAGACGATCCAGATTTAACAGATGTTCCTTCCAGTGTTGGTCTATCAGCTGCAATAGCACGGTGCGCTCCATGTATCTCATCATCTGTGGCATGGCTAGTTTGTCTTTTTCAGAGATTTTCTCCATTATTTTCTCGAATAGCAGATTCACTGCATTATCCCGGGTTAGATTTTCACCAACTGGCAGCGAAATATCGGGACCAAAATAGCAGGCCAATTCACCGTTTAGTAGTTTATAGTCCCAAAACTCAGACGGCGTGTTTTCCGGAACATTGTCGAAGATAATATCGTTAACAACTTCCCAACGCATGTCCGTAATCTCTTCGCTGAAATCTCTATTATCAGCCATAAGATCGTTGCGTTGACCGTAGATAACTTTCCGTTGGTCGTTCATAACGTCGTCATATTTAAGAAGATGTTTCCGGATGTCATAATTGTGCGCTTCAACACGCATCTGCGCTTTTTCCAAGGCCTTGTTGACCCACGGATGGGTAATGGCTTCCCCTTCCTCTATGCCAAGCTTTTGCAACATTGAATCAAGTTTCTCAGCCCCGAAAATACGCATCAAATCATCTTCCAGAGACAGGAAAAACTTTGAGGCCCCGGGATCCCCCTGACGCCCAGATCGCCCGCGCAGCTGATTATCTATGCGGCGACTTTCATGACGTTCCGTTCCAACCACATACAGACCTCCAGCAGCCTTTACCACCTCAAAATCCGCAGCAATCTCTATCTCAACATTTTCCTGGATCTGACGACGCAGCTCGGGATCCTCCACGCCAAGCAGTTCCCGCGCCAACCGCGCATCCAGATTGCCGCCCAGCTTTATGTCTGTACCGCGTCCAGCCATATTGGTGGCGATGGTGACGGCTCCGGATTTACCTGCATCGGCAATGATCTGCGCCTCAACATCATGGTACCTTGCATTCAAGACACTATGCTGAATCCCAGCTTTTGTAAGCAGAAACGACAGCAGCTCTGACTTCTCTATGCTGATTGTCCCCACCAGCACCGGCTGCCTACGATCATTGCATTCCTTGATGAGCTTTATGATGGCGTCATACTTTTCCCGCGCAGTTCGATAAACTTCATCGTCCAGATCCTGTCGAGTCACCGGCACGTTGGTCGGAATCACCAGAGTCTCAACCTTATATATTTCGGAAAGCTCCTGAGCCTCAGTCGCTGCTGTGCCAGTCATGCCAGATAGCTTTTTATACATTCTAAAAAAATTCTGGAAGGTTATGGATGCTAGTGTCTGATTTTCCACCTCCACATTGACTTTTTCCTTGGCCTCTAGGGATTGATGCAGCCCGTCGGAATAACGACGTCCCTCCATCATCCTTCCGGTAAATTCGTCGATTATTATGACCTTTCCGCTCTTTACGATGTAATCCACATCGCGTTTGAATAGATGATGTGCCTTAAGAGCATTATTTACATGATGAACTACAGTAATGTTTTGCAGATCGTACAAATTACCGGTCTGCAGCAAACCTGCCTCCCGCAGAAGCTTTTCGATGTGCTCATTGCCGTCCTCCGTGAGGGTTATAGAACGATGTTTTTCATCTACTTCGTAGTCTTCTTTCACCAAATTTGGGATAACTGCATCAACTCGTGTGTATAAATCAGCAGAATCTTCGGCGGCTCCGGAAATGATAAGCGGAGTACGTGCCTCGTCGATCAAAATACTATCCACCTCATCCACAATTGCATAGTTAAAGGGCCGCATGACTAATTCAGATGAGTAAAACTTCATGTTATCCCGCAAATAATCAAAACCCAGCTCGTTGTTGGTGGCATAGGTTACATCGCAGGCATATTGCTCCCTCCTCTGATTATCCGTGAGACCATGCACAATGATTCCCACTTTAAGACCAAGGAACTCATATATCTTTCCCATCCACTCGGCATCACGCTTCGCCAAATAGTCGTTGACAGTGACCACATGGACACCTTTCCCCTCCAGCGCATTCAGATAAACGGCCATGGATGCGACCAGCGTCTTTCCCTCACCGGTTTTCATCTCCGCAATCATACCACGATGCAGAGCAATCGCTCCCACCAGCTGCACATCAAAGGGACGCAGCCCGAGCGTTCTCCGTGATGCTTCCCGCGTCACGGCAAACGCATCTGGTAGGATATCATCCAGAGTCTCTCCCTCCGCAAGACGCTTCTTGAGTTCCTCTGTTTTCCCCTTCAGCTCCTCGTCCGACAACGCCACAATGGACGGCTCCAGATCATTTATCTGGCGGGCTATCCTCATATACTTTTTCACTATTCTGTCATTATGGGAACCAAAGATGGTTTTCAGAAATTTTTCAAACATAGCACCCCATTCTAATAATTCCTTGAGTTTAGCGTGTGATTATAAAGAAAACGCTAAGATAAAGATATTAAAAAATGCAAAGCAGAAAAAGGCCGCTGGACAATGGTCTTGTTGTGACCGTTCGTAGACAATCCCTAACTAGGCGGCGGCAAGTCGACCGATTCGAAGAAGTGAATTTCCATAGTTCCTGGATATAATCTCCTGATACTGTGGGAACTCCGAGCTTCTTCCAGCATTTTCCTCGGTAACCAGAAGCGTATCTGGAGATATCCAGCCTCTGAAAAACAGATGCTCCATTGTTCGGGGAATGGACCCCTGACCATAGGGGGGATCCAGGAAAACCACATCGCAAACCGCATCTCCATTCCGTCTTTTCTTCAGAAATCGAGCCTCGGTACAGATTACGGTGGTGGATCCCTCAACCCCCAATTTTCTGATATTTTCCCTGAGCG
Organism: Holosporaceae bacterium; assembly: GCA_031257475.1. Lineage (GTDB taxonomy): Bacteria > Pseudomonadota > Alphaproteobacteria > UBA3830 > UBA3830 > JAIRMQ01. The sequence continues at coordinate 17,827 of JAIROP010000027.1, read as the reverse complement.
TGTAGGCCACCTCCCGGCTGGATTCCACAAAATACGCATGTGCAGCTCCCCGGGACAATGCTTCCAACCCTAGAGCACCGGACCCCGCAAAGCAATCCAGCACCACGCGACCGAAAAAAAATGTCCCTCTTTCAGATTCCAGTGATTCCAAAATATCAAACAAAGACTGCCGAAGCCTCGCCCGGGTTGGCCTGACTGTCTCAGGAATCTCCAGTCGTATTCCCTTTGCATGTCCCGACACTATCCGAAGCTCCATCCCTTTTCTCCGCTTTTCCCTCTTTCCAAAGTTTTACCAAATTCTCCAACAATTCACCACTAAATCTTTTTTCACCATTGGTTTCCATCTCTCCAGTCTGCCCATTGCACTTTATAGAAAATATTACTTTCCACGTTCCTTCCCTTCCTGGCAAGTAGCCCAAACCTTCTAACAACCTGCAGTTGTCTGGCCATAACTCGGGAGCAACAACAAATTGATCCTCACCAGAATTACCTTCTATAATCACAACGCGGCGAGAGATTAGCGGCCGGGAAGAATCAGGCGGGAAATTTAGTATTGCAGAAGGCGTTTTTCTACGCTCCTCATTCTCGTCAGGAGACTGCGTAGTACCAGACCCAGAAAGTTTTTCTCCGAAAAAGCGGCAACAACCCCTCGCCATGGAGTTACACAAACAGATCGGGAGTCTTTGCCCCTGCGCAAGCATACCATAGATGTCCGAACAAACAGTTGGCATAATTGCCAACAGCAGATTTTTCCATAAATTCCTCATAACACCTCCCTACCTCATATAATCTAAAATAGATATATATAAAATGCACACAAATAACAATGATTATTTTTGCGGACTTTTTCTGAAAATGGATTGGACGGTTATCTCCAGGCATGATCTGGCTGAGCATCAATACCGTTGAAAGTCTCTCCGGAATTGTTTTTCATGATGTCATCCTCCAAAAATTCTTCAAACACCTCATCAGTTTTTTGATTCTTCACATCAATAAACTCGTTGGAAACGACTTTAGACACCCTGGGCACACTGATGGAAAATTTAGATCCTCCTCCAAGAGTACTCTCTACCTTTACTGATCCGCCAAGAAATTCAACGTATTTTTTCGTCAATGATAGACCCAGACCAATCCCAGAGTTTTTTTTGCTACTATTCTGGAAGGACCCAAAGATGGTGTCTATGCGTTCTGGATCAATGCCAATTCCTGTGTCCATTACAGAGAATTCTATGAAATCTTCTCCGCTCCTTACCATAGGAATGACCCGCAGCGTCACTTTGCCGAGATCTGTGAATTTGGCGGCATTACTCAGCAGATTCAAAAGACACTGCCGAAGCTTTGTTGAATCCGAGTACATTGTACCAATGCCTTTCGGCACCTCAATGGATAGCGAGTTGTCGTTTTTAGTGACGAGGGGCATGGCCACCCCCTCGACGTCCTTAATCAGGCTTATGATATCGATATTTTCAAAATATAGCTGGGTTTTGCCAGCTTCTATTGTTGCAAGATCTAGAATTTCATTGATCAACGATAACAAATGCTTAGCTGAACCGACAATTTTACCTAGATCGCTGGCAGAAACGGTGTCTTTCCTATCCAGAGCTTCCTCTTCCAAGATTTCTCCATAGCCAATGATGGCATTTACGGGAGTTTTCAACTCGTTGCTTATGTTAGTTAGGAATTTACTCTTAGCATTGTTCGCCTCCTCGGCAACTTTTCTTGCACTTTTCAACCGCAGGTTTGATTCCTCTAGTTCAACAGCCTTTGACTCCAGATCGGCGGTTCTTTCCATAATTTGTTGCTCCAGGAGAGCCGCATTGTTGGCCAATTTTTTCTCCACTTCTTTCCTTCGGTTAATGTCAAGAACTGCCAGCACGATGTACTTATCACCATCCACTTCTATTGGACTGGCCGAGCAGATGGACCAGAAATTGCCGCCTCCAAAGGTTTGTATCATCACCTCATAGTTTAAAACGCTCATATTTGAAGAAATAGCGTTGACTATATAAGTCCTATCGTTTTCCTCAATGAACATATTCCACATGTTGATAGTATCCATGTTCTCCAGCTCGATTCGCAACAACATACTGGCTGATAGGTTGATTTTCATTATTTTACCGTTTGATTCCCTGAAAATTACTATGGCGAGTGATGTGGAACTCGAGATCACATCGGCGATTTCCAAGAGCTCCTTCGTCTTGTTGTAAAATCTAGAAACAATGAGGCATACCAACAGCCATATGCCGGTTAGTACTATCATTATATTTGGAATTATGTTGAACATGTTGCGAGAGAAAGCATTTATGTTGTCTTTATCCGTTGCCACAACCACAAAAAACTTGTTGCCCTGCATTTCCTTCGGTATTTTCACTTCGTCCTTAAATATTCTGAAGTTGAAAGCTTCAACTTTTTTACTTGAGAGTCCAAAGGGGATATTGCCTATTGATTTGGTCAGATACATTCCAAGTGCCATAACATTTCTCCTATTGCCTTTGTTTTCCGGCAGAAGATTCATGGATACATAGCGGCGACAATCCGGTGAAATTATATAAAACACGCGTGGAAATGATCCATCAAACATGTGCATCATGTACTTTTCATAGTTGTCCCATTTTACCACAACCTCGAAGAATATCTTTTTCTCTTCTTTCTTGTTCTGTGCCTTAAACGTTTTAGCAGCCGTATAGGTCACGATTATGCTCTCATCCTTCTGTTGACCTATTTGGTAAAATATTTCGTTTTTCCATGATTTTATCATTGATTTATCCATCGATAGATCAGCGCCGGCATTTCCAATGGAGTTAGCTAAAAATTTTCCACTTCCATCATACATTGAGAGAGAAACAATATTGTTGTTGTGTGCAGCAGCGGATTTTAACTTACCACTAAGTGATTTCTGATCTCCAATATCATGAAACTCCGTCATTATGCACTTCAATTCCTTCAATGAGCTTTCGAATTGCAATGACATGTACTTAGATATGCCAAGCCCTTCGCTGTGTATAAAGGTGTCTATGCACTTTTGGGCGTCTCCCTTAAATGCGGACTTCATAAATTGGCTTGAAATGAACAATGGCACTAAAATACAACCCCAGACCACAATTGCTGATTTTAGTGTTGCTATAGCTTTCTTCAACATACCTTACACACCCGACACAGAAACCATCGTCAGATGGTAGCCGAATAATCTTACTTTTCTGTAAAAATACAGAAATACTTATCAGTGACTATTTACAAATCACATTTTCCAGATTGTTAGTCGTTGGATCCAAGCAACTGACTCGACAAAGCAAACCGACAGAACACATTAAACATGTAGAGAATTAATAACCCCCGCTAAATCATTTCGGCCACTGCCTCACAGTGTAGACAAGCTCTCTCCATTGCCATATAATACACCCGAAGAAAATCAGATTTGAGGAGATTATGGTGACAAAATCTACCAAGGAAAGGGAGGGCGCCGCTAGTCGTGGTGGTGAGGGCTCTGATGGATTATGGGGGAACCATTGTGACGACGGGTTTTTTTTTGCGCTTCGGAATCTCCCCAGCGGGGTTTTTGCCATTTCTTTGTTTGGTCTATTTCTTGGCACATCGACCACCATGGTCTACAGTCAGCTCAGTCTGTTTTTGAAAAATGAACTTGGAGCTAGTACAGCCGACGTAACACTTTTGGACGGTCTTGTAGAAGGTTCTGCGTTTGTTGTACGAGTCTTTGCCGGCCCAGTGAGTGATTTTTTGAAAGAAAGAAAAGGAATTCTATTCGCGGGATGCTTTATCACTTTATGTGCAAGATTTTTTCTTGGCCTTGTTAGCTCCTGGGGATCCGTGCTTCTTGTTCAATTTTCAGAGAGGGTTGGAAATGGAGTACAGGCAACACCACGCGACGCGCTAATTGCAGATCTCTCCCCATCCCAGTTCAGGGGAAGATCATTCGGGTTCAGTAGATCGTTAAAAACCGTCGGAAGTTTTCTGGGAACTCTGATAGCGGTATACCTAATGGTGTTGTCCCACGACAATTATAAAATTGTGTTTGGGTGTGCGGTAATACCGGTGATTATAGCGTTTTTTTGTCTACTGCGAGTAAAAACCCCCAAGGAACGCCAAGGGGAAAAAGAAGGGAAAATAAAGCCAGAAAATCCATTTAAGAGAAAATATCTAAAATCCATGGATGCGACGTTCTGGAAGATAATACTTCTGGCGCTAATTTCCGAAATGGGTCATTTTTCCGAGCATACATTTCCCATCTATGCCCAAAATTTTTTAGCAACATCACTGGCAGGAACAGTAAGCTCCTTTATTAGCCTGGGACAGGTTCTCATGAGTTTTCCAATTGGCATTTGGGCTGATCGCTACGGAAGGGAAAAGCTGATTGCCTGCTGTATGATATTGATGGTGGTCGCAAATTGTTTTTTTCTGTCTGCAAAATGCATAGATAGCAATCAAATAGTCTGTGTATATGCAGGAGCTTTCCTGTGGGGAGGGCAAATGACCGCTGTTCAGGGATTGTTTCTATCGAGGATTAGCGAACACGTAGACAGGCATTTGCGTGCAACGGCCATTGGGATTTATTCGCTAATGCTTGGTATAGCCTATCTGGCAGCCTCGTGTATTTCAGGAAGAATATGGGATCACTGGGGCAGCAGCTATTCATTTCTGTACAGCATAAGTTGGTCCTGTATTGCCCTGTGTTTATTCCGAATTCTTTTGCCAACTGAGGAGAAGAGAAATCTGAGGCATACATGATTTTTTTTAAAACTCCTAGGTTCTGGTACCAAAACCCGGGTATTTTGCCCCGGATGTTTTTGGGCCCCCTTGCCAAGATATATTCTGCTGTGACAATGAGGAATTATCGAGAGAAGCGTTATGGGAAGCAAAGGAAGACAGGTATTGTGGTGGCGGTTGGAGGAATAACCATGGGAGGATCAGGCAAAACAATACTAGTTAGGGAGATCTGCGAAATGCTGCGTGGAAAAAAGATAGCAGTGCTGAGCAGAGGTTTCGGAAGGAAGTCATCCGAAACATTGAGGGTAGATAATAGAAGACACACGGCAGAGGATGTTGGTGACGAGCCGCTGCTACTGTCAACCATTGTGCCAGTTTATGTGGGAAAAGATAGATCGAGAAGCGCAATGCAGGCGGAAGCGTTCGATGTTCTGATTTTGGATGATGGTATTACCCAAAAATTTTTGAAGCCTGATGTGAAATTTCTTGTAATAGATTCGGAGCAGCGTTTTGGAAATGGCGAGATGTTTCCACTAGGTCCCAATCGGCTAGATTTTAACGAAGTAAAAAGGGATATGGACGGAATAATCGTTCTAGGAGAGCATCCTGAACAATTCCAGATGGATGATTATGGCTCGGCAGTGTTTTATGCCACTCTTCGGTCTGATTTTTCCCAGCTGCAGAGGAAAATTATCGCATTTTGCGGCCTAGGCTATCCTGAAAAGTTTTTCAATTCCCTGAAAAGCTTTGAAATTGCAGACAGGATTGCTTTTCCAGATCACTATCTTTTTTCAATCAAAGACATCGAGAAGCTTATGCAGAATGCCAAACGAGCCAAAGCACAACTGGTTACCACAGAAAAGGACCTAATGCGCGTTCCCAGAGAGTTTCGGCAACACATTGCCACAGTACCCGTGCGCCTGGAATGGATATCACCGCCAACGGAATTCATGTGTCTTCTACGTTCGCTAGGCGGCAGCCAGGATCTTCTCTAAATAGGTTAGGGCGTCTTTTTCGTCAATTTTAGCAACGGCAGCATACTCTTTTATAAGTCGATCAAGAGCTTCTTGGTAAATCTGCCGCTCACTGTAGGAATGCTCCGGCTGAGTTGCGGTTCGATACAGATCGCGAACCACCTGTGCAATGGACAATGGGATGCCGGAATTTATCTTGGCCTCGTATTCCTGGGCGCGCCGACTCCACATCATTTTTTTTATTCTGGTGGGAGTTCTTAGACAATCTATGGCTTCCTGCATTTCTTTTTTCGAGCACAATTTCCGAACTTTGGAGACAGTGGATGCGTTCACCGGCAGCTTTATAGTCATTTTATCTTTATCAAAAGAAATGACCACCACCTTGATATCTACTCCGGAAATGTTTTGCTGTTCAAATCCTTTTACTATCCCAACGCCGTGGGCAGGATACACAACATACTCACCCTCCTCAAAAATTCTTTCCTTCATAGATAACCTCAACAACAGTAGCTATTATACTAACATTTTTTTGTCCCTTTGAAAAGAGTCCTGATTTGATGGTGGAAGGTATTTTTTAGGCAAATATTAACAAAATGACTTGCTTTGGAAATTATTTGTTGATCCAATAGTGACGGAGAGACAGCCGTTATAAATGAGAGGATTTTCATGGAAGAATACACAGTATCCAGGCTTTCAGCACTCATCAAGAGATCATTGGAGCAGAGTTTTGGTGCAATTCAATTGAAAGCGGAGGTTAGCGCGCTGAAGATTCACAGCTCTGGGCATTTGTACTTTGCTCTGAAGGATTCCGAGGCGGTCATAGACGCCGTCTGCTGGAAGGGAGTTGCCCAGAAACAAAAAATCAAGCTGGAAGATGGGATGGAGATAAGGTGCTTCGGGCAGGTGACCACCTATCCCATGAGATCTAAATACCAATTTGTGGTGGAGAGGTTCGAGTTGGCTGGAATGGGTGAGCTGCTGAAACTACTGGAGGAGCGCAGACGGAAATTGGCTGAAGAGGGACTCTTCGATCCGTCGCGCAAAAAGCCTATTCCGCATATTCCGCAATTGATTGGCATCATAACTTCTCCGACCGGAGCCGTAATAAAGGATATGCTGCATAGAATTCGCCAAAGATTTCCACGGAACGTTTTACTGTGGCCTGTTCTGGTGCAGGGAACAGAGGCAGGCGGGCAAATAGTAGCCGCCATAGAAGGTATGAACTCACTTCCTGCAGATCAAAGACCAGACCTACTGATCGTTGCCCGCGGTGGTGGAAGCTTTGAAGATCTAATGCCATTTAATGAAGAAAACGTGGTAAGAGCAGCTGCCGCCAGTACTATTCCTCTCATTTCCGCAGTGGGACATGAGACCGATACGACCTTGATCGACTATGTGGCGGATCTGCGCGCGCCAACGCCAACGGCTGCGGCAGAATTTGCCGTTCCAGAAAAGGTAAAGCTGCAAGCCGTTGTCTGCAGAGCATTTGCTCAATTAAATATGGTTATCTCCTCAGGTATGGAAAGAAAAATGCTATTTCTGCGATCCAATAAAATACTCAATTTTCAAGGAATTATTTCTGTGAAAATTCAACGGGCGGATATGATTTTTGATAGGATGGTGTCCTGCATAAAAAATTATATGTCACAGAAGAGGATATCTTTGGTCAGGACAGTTATTTTAAAACCCATTCTCCGTGAAAATGTGACCGATGTTTGGCAGAAGCTCCACTTTCTGTTCCATGGGGAATTGGAAAGAGCAAAAAGTCGTTTCCTAATTACAGTTGGCGCGATGGAATCCAATTCCCACACCAATATACTGCACAGAGGATTTGCATTTGTCGAATCCAATAAATCCCTACCTATCACGTCAATGAGAGAAGCTGAAAAACACTCATCCTTTAATTTAACTTTTGCCGATGGAAAATTGAAGGTTCAGAGGATTGCACCTCAGGGGAAATTGTTCTAGATTGCCGAGTAAAGCGTACCAAAAATGGAGCAAAAGATGCAAGTTTTGCTATGTGGAGGCTTTTTTGGTCCTAGCAATAGCAAATGTAGCAGGGGTATTTGGGAGTAGAACAGATAATGGCTGGGTGTGGAGGCAAGACGTGGACCCCTGCGCCAAGGTGTGCCAAGGGATGATGGTGGACCAGTCGCCCCCCTACATATGATGAAGTTAATATGCAGTAATGATTTTGGGAATAAATTAGTGCAGCAAATTCCAGAAGGAAAAATCACAGAGCAGTTTCGGCAGATTTTATTGTGTGCTCTGGCTCAGGATCTAGAGAGTAGGCCACCACTCCAAACAATAATTTGAGTGGCTAGACCAGAACCCGATGCTTGCCGAGACCTTCCAATGGCCGAAAGAACGAGGCAGGCCAGAGTTCTTTTTCCCTTCGCGCAAGTAGGGAAGACGAAGAATAGCAGGATCCGATATAGCCAGGATATTAGCGGAGATAGAGATTGTTCTCTATACGTGCTTTTACGAGGTTGTACCCAAGAAAATTGACTATTTTGACCAGTTCAGGACCGGTCTCCAATCCAGTAAGGACGATGCGCAGTGGATGGAACAGATCTCGTCCCTTTTTCCCTGAGATTTGCTGTAGGTCACGGATCCATTGATCGAAATTAATGGGATTGGGCAAAGTTTTCAGCATCTGACAGAGAAAATTTTTATCCTCTTTTATGACATTGATTTTATTAAAAAAAACATTTTCCCAGAAAGAAACTTCACCAACAGAATGCAAATTATCTTTGATCATATCCCAAAATTCAGCGGAAATGTTTTTTCCGAGGATTGCGTTCACTTCCTCAAACGACTTTTTGGAAATTATCTTCTGTGTCATATGGGCAATATCCGCTGGATTAAATTTTGGAGAAGATAGACTCATTTTATTCAAGGAGAACGTATTCATAAGATCTTCAAAATCTGTACAGAGTCTGACATTATTAGAAGTTCCGATATTCGCCAGCACACACCATATCGCCCATGGGTCCACACCGGCATTCCGCATATTCACGATACTCAACGAAGATTCAAATCTCTTGGAAATATCCTGGCCATCAAGGGAGGACAGCAGAGGCACATGGGCGAACACAGGAAAATCCTCAGATGCAGACATCGCACGAAAAATATCCAGCTGAACGGCTGTATTTGTTATGTGATCGTCACCCCGAATTATGTGTGTAATTCCGAGATTGATATCATCGATCACGGAAGCAAAGGCATAGACGAAGGAACCATCCGGTTTTATCAGGATCGGATCACTAACGCTGGCAAGGGGAATCAATATCTTCCCATGGACCAAATCCTCCCATTCCACTATCCGCGTTTCATCCAGCAGGAAACGCCAGTAGGCACTGACCCCTTCTTCTGCGTTCAGTCGGAGGAGATCTTCTTCAGACAGTTTCTTGGCAGCCCTGTCATAGATCGGCGACTCTCCTCGGGAAACCTGCACCTTCCTCTTCCGAGAAAGTTCCTCTTTGGTTTCATAGCATGGATATACACGCCCTTTTTTCTTCAGAAAGTCCAGGGCTGCGTTATATTTTGCAAGATTGTCCGACTGGCGATAAAACTCATCCCACTGAATGCCAAGCCAGAGTAAATCTTCTAAAATCGATTCTTCTGACTCCACAAGAGAACGCTCCTGGTCCGTGTCATCAATCCGCAGTATAAACTTTCCGCCATTTTTCTTCGCAAAAAGATAATTCAGAATGGCAATACGGATATTCCCAACATGCAACATTCCTGTCGGAGACGGGGCAAAGCGGACTCTAACATCGCTCATTCTGTTTTCTGGAGCAACTTCTTCCACCACCCGTCTTTTTTGGCCTGTTTGTCCTCGGATAATAGTTTCCGAGGACGACCGCTCCTCCTACCCTGACGAACCGACGCAGCAGAATTGCCCCCCCAGGTGACCTGTTCCTGCAGAACTTCTGGCAAAACAGGCACAGGCACAGGTCGCTCTAACATAACCAACGAAGACGCTGCCGCTTCCTCAGAGACCACCGAGGCGGTCCTCTTTCTGTAATGTCTTTTCTGCCTCACGGGAGACACTTTCTTGGGAGCGGATAGAACTTCTGGAAGGGAAACTGATTCCGGAGACGATTCAATGACTTTTCTCATTCTTCCCCTTCTTAGAGTAGGGAAAGGACGAACCACCGCTTCCTCCTGCTCCGCAGGCAACGTTGACAGGGATACCATATCCTCCACCGGATCCACTACCGCATTCGCCTCAGTGCCTGGAACAGAATCAGAGACAATATCAGGAACAACATCGAGAGAGATCTCCTCCTGTTTTATCCCCCCCGCTGGCTTCTCCTCTTCCGGAACTATTAAATTTACTGACTGCTCCATTTTGTACTCAGAATCCGGAATAGACCCATCAATTTTAAACACAATTTTCTTGCTGGTACGTCGCTCCAAATCAGAAAGGAATATGCGCTTATGATTCATGAGATACAGAGCAACATCCGTAGACAACGTAATATTAATTTCCGAAGATTCCATAATTCCAATAGTTTCCTCAATTTTCCGAAGAAGTTGAATGGCGATGGATTCATTGGACCAGACGAACCCAGAGCCACTGCAGTGAGGACAGACGGTCATATTGGCATCTGCAATGCTAGTGCGAAGACGTTGCCTGGAAAACTCCAGCAGGCCAAAACTGCTAATACTTCCCACCTGTATTTTTGCCTTGTCCTTACGCAGAGCATCGCGCAAACATCGCTCCACTTGCAAGTTGTCTCGCCGGTCCCCCATGTCAATGAAATCAACGACGATTAACCCAGCAAGATCACGCAGACGACACTGCCGGGCCACCTCAATTGCTGCTTCAAGGTTGGTCTTTAGGGCCATTTCGGCCACATTCCTTTCCCGCGTGGCCTTTCCAGAGTTTACATCAATGGATATTAAAGCCTCTGTAGTGTTGATCACCAGATAGCCGCCCGAAGGAAGATCCACACGAGGAGAGTAAATTTGATTTATTTGATCGTTAACATGGAATTTAGTAAACAGTGGAAGTTTCGCATCCTCATACAACTTTACTCGCTTAGCGTGGCTAGGCAGTATCTTTTTCACGAAAGCCCGAGCAATTTTGTATCCTTCCTCGCCCTCCACAAAGATTGATTCCACTTCGTGAGAATACATATCCCGAATGGCCCGCTTGATTAATCCTGCCTCCTCATGAATTAAGCAGGGAGCCGCGGATTTCACCGTCGTTTCACGAATTTCATCCCACATTTTTTTTAGATAATTGAAATCTTTGGTAATCTCGGATTTTGTATGACCAATGCCCGCCGTACGGACAACAGTACTTCCGTTTTCCAGTTGCAGATTGGAAATAATCTTTTTCAGCTTCTTGCGATCGGAGGGATCGGTGACTTTACGGGAAATTCCGCTGTTCTTAGATGTGTTCGGCATCAGGACACAGTACCTTCCGGCTAGAGAAATATACGTCGTCAGAGCTGCTCCCTTATTGCCCCGCTCCTCCCTGATGACTTGAACCAACATAATTTGCCTTTTTTTAATAACCTCCTGAATTTTATAGCGCCGGTAGAATTGATAGCGGAGCCGTGCAATCTCTCTGGGATCCAGCTCCTCACCAGATTCTCCTGTCTCCGCAAGCAAAGCAGAGGTAGCATTTTGGATATGATTTTCCAGTTCCCGGCGATCGTTGACTGGAATCTGAAAATAGTCGTTATGTATTTCACTAAATCCAAGAAAACCATGCCTATCATGGCCATAATCAACAAACGCCGCCTGCAGGGACGGCTCAACCCTCACAACTTTGGCCAGGTATATGTTACCTTTGACCTGTGCTCTAGACGGAACCTCAAAATCAAACTTATCTAGCCTCTCTCCATCGACAATGGCAACTCGCACTTCCTCCATATGAGCTGAATCTATCAGCATATTTTTTGACATCTTTCACTCCACAACCGTTTTATAGAAACATCCTTAAAATCCCCTCAAGAATTGCTTCTACCATATTTTTTATGTGCTTGTACAGCAGACAATCGAGCAATTTTATGAAAAACTCTTCGAGCTCATAAACAAAAAATACTCAACAGCATTTGGTAAGATACTTTCTAGCTAAAATCAAATCTTCCTCGGTATCCACGCTAATTGGCGGCTCCATAGCAACAACCGCCACACCTATGCTCAAACCATTTTCCACAGCACGCAATTGCTCCAATTTTTCAGATTTCTCCAATGTACTCGGCGGGAGATACACAAACTTCTGCAATCCCTCTGGTTTAAAGCAGTATATGCCGACATGATGGAAAAAAGGACCACCGAACGGAACGGCAGATCTGCTAAAATATAATGCTCTACCAATATTTTGCTGATCGTTGCTAAAAGAAATAACAGGCTTTACCACACTGTCGCGCAGATACGAATCATCCACAATTGGAACAGCAATGGTGGAAATATCACAGTCCATGTTTTTAATTACCCGACAGACAATTCGAACGAAATCTGGACCAACAAAGGGCTGATCCCCCTGAAAATTAACGATGTACCTATATCTTCGATTGGTATCGAACTTGGTCCATCCCTCAAACACTCGATCTGTGCCAGAGAGCAGATCTGGATTGGTCAGGACTGTTTTTCCTCCGACTTTTCTTATGGCGTCAGCAATTTCTAGACCATCGCAGGCCACAATTACATCACCAACATCAGCCTCTATAGCGCATTCAAAAGCTCTAGCAACAAGCGGCTTTCCACCAACATCAGCCAGCATTTTCCGAGGCAGCCTGCCGGATTTTATTCGCGCTGGTATAACCACAAGCGTATCTGCCATACGTTCTACCTCCTCTAGGTACAACGACCTAGCCAAAAACAATTGAAATAATGTAGGACTTTTCTCAGCGACTTGTCCAGTGACAATTACAACCTCTACACCAAGAAGAATTTATTTTTTTTCGTTACACCAGACAGGTAAACCATTTTAGCTGACGATACCTGCGGTAGACAACAAAGCAATTTATTGCGCCTGTTATTGGAATCAGTGTGTAGGCCACGCGGATTGTGGTCAATGTTCCTGTTAGGTACATTACAATCGTGGGAAGTACAACGCCGATCCAAAGTGTGCTGAGTTCCAAATACATTGGGAATTTTGTGTCCCCGCCGGAGTTCAGCACGCCACAGGTGAGATAGTATACGCCATCCAGTAGTATCGTCATCCACAGGCTTACGAAAACGAAACGAAATTCCGGATATAGATGGACTATTTCTCCGCTCACTCCATCCAGGAACCAGAGCATTACATTTTGATACAGAACAAGAGGAACGGCAAAGAATGCACATATAACCAAATTAATATTGAAGAATAATTTGTACAATTCCTCTATGGCCGACAGGTTTTTTTCTCCAATGAGGTTAGCGCTCATGGATGAAATGGCTCGTCCAGCTCCGTCGGCAAAAAATACGAAAATAACCCATACGTTAATACTAAAGGATTCTATTGTCGCCAAATCCTTGGAAGTATGGTTAAAAATTGAAAGAATAATGAACCATGCCAGAAGGGACAGCATTTTCCCCAAAGACAGCGGCAGCCCTGTTCTTACACAGTCGAAAAACAATTGCCAACGAAATTTGCAATCGAAGGTGTGAAAAGTTTTTCTATTGTAGGGACTCAAAAATGTTATCAGCAACAAAAGTATGTGAACTATTTCGCTGACAGCTGTCGCTATCGCGGCACCTTTGCAACCAAGCGGGGGTATAAATCCTCCGAGACCAAAAATCAGACACAGATTCAACAGAAAATTCAACATATTTACCAAAAAAATCACGCATATTATTATAAAACTTTGGCCGCGTCCGACAAAAAACGCAGTAAGAGCACTAGAAATGGCCTGAGTACCTGCAAATGCCAGTATGATCCGGAGATATTGCTCACCTTCGCTGCGACAATAGCTGGGAAATATATTGAAATAATGGCTCAACAAACCCAACGGACAAAATATTAGAAAAGACAGAAGTCCCAGATAAATCATTTGCCATGGGGCTCGTCCGGTTTTTCTGTGCTCACCAAGTCCATTGTATTGACCGACAAACACCGTGGCCATCTGAGCTATGCTATTTACGAAAAAACCCAGAGACGCCGTTAAATTTCCAGCCAGAGCCGCGGCGTTCATGGACTCGATGGAATAATGGGCTAACATCAGCCGGTCCACGTTAAACATCAAACTGGTTGATAGAGATGTTAATACCAGAGGAAGCGTAAACCTAAGAACTTCCTTTACACTGCGACCACAATTTTGCATGACTTGTTCTCAAGAACCATCTATTTTAGGAGAGACGCTGTTCACAGGATCATTATATAGGCAAATGGAATATATGCAATGAAAATAGGAATCATAGGCGTCAGCGGTCGCATGGGAAAGGCTTTGGCAGCATTGATACTCAGCACGGAACAGGTGGGAGGTGCCAATAGTAAAACTTCTGCCGACCAATTGATGAAAATAGCCCAGAGCAGCGACGTGTTGATTGATTTCTCCTCGCCACAGTCAGCTGTGAAAGCAATGGAAATCGCCTCTGTATGTAGAATTCCCATGGTGAGCGGCACGACAGGTTTTTCGGAGAATGATTATGGAAAAATGAAGAAATTTTCAGAAACTATCCCAATACTACATAGTAATAACTTTAGCTTGGGTATTCAGGTGATGGCTGCCCTGATAAGGAAATGCTCTGACATTTTTCCACATTTTGATGTTGCCATTATCGACAGACATCATAACCGCAAAAAGGACGCGCCATCTGGTACGGCGTTGTTTCTCGCTGAGCAAGCCAGAAAGAGTGCGCAAATCGTATCCCTAAGAGAGGGAAATATATTCGGGGAGCACACGTGCGATTTCACAGGTGAAAACGAAATGCTGTCGATTTCCCACAGAGTTTTTAATCGAGAAGTATTTGCTGATGGCGCTCTGAAATGTGCTCGATGGATCCTAGGAAAAGATCCTGGATTATATTCCATACAGGATTGTATTCGGGACGCTGTCTGCTCCACTGGAGAATCCGAACATGTGCGATGAAAGAGTGGAGGAAATTTGTAGAAGATTAACAATCTCTCTGGGAAATCCCCACAGCGAATTAACGTATACGTCCGATTATATGTTCGTGGTGGCGGTCGTTCTGTCTGCCCAAACCACCGATGTACAGGTCAATAGAGTCACATCAAATTTGTTTAGAGAGCGTAGGACTCCGGATGATATCCTGAAACTTGGATTGGACGGATTAACCCGGGAGATTCATTCCATTGGTCTCTACAGGAATAAGGCAAAACACATAATAGCGCTAAGCCAAATGCTGAAGGAAAAATTTAACTCCCTGATTCCCAGTTCTCGGGAAGATCTCGAGTCACTGCCTGGAGTTGGTCGTAAAAGCGCTAACGTTATTATGAATATTCTGTTCCACTGCCCAACCATTGCCGTGGATACCCATGTGCTCCGCCTTAGTCAAAGGCTTGGACTCTCGCAGAAGAAGGATCCACTGGGCGTAGAAAAAGATTTGGAAAAAATTATTCCCAGGATTTATAAACAGGATGTAGGCAATCTGCTGGTGCTACATGGAAGATACATATGCAAGGCTAGAAAACCAGAATGTTCCCGCTGCGTTCTTAGAGATCTGTGTCAAGTTAATTCTTGAACAGTGATACCACCCCCCAAAAAAAAAGATTTATTTTTTGTCAAAATTTTAACATATTTTTAACCCCCCCTCCTTTAGAATTCCTACAGATAAAGGGAGGAAAAAAAATGTCTCGTGAGCTATTGTGGACTCCTTCAAAAGAAAGAATAGCCAACAGCAATGTCCACCGTTTCATGAAAGATGTGGAGAAAAACAGGGGATTTGACGGAAGTACCTTCAATGATCTGTGGAAATGGTCGGTTAGTGATCCGAAGAATTTTTGGGACTCCATTTGGGACTTCGGGAATATTATTGGCGAGAAGGGGGAAAGAATAGCCAATGATGCTGAAAAATTTTGGGAATACAGGTATTTTCCTGACGCCAAGCTGAACTTTACAGAAAATCTTATTAAAAGGAGAGATAGTGGACCCGCCCTTATCTTCTGGGGCGAAGAGAAAGTCCGAAAGATCCTCACATGGAAAGATCTACATGACGCTGTCGCTAAGACAGCCAGCGCCCTGAAAAGAGCTGGGATAGGAAAGGGAGACATAGTCGGCGGATACGTGGCCAATATGCCTGAAACGACCATTGCTGCCTTGGCGACCATCAGCATTGGCGCCATCTGGGCCTCCTGTTCCCCCGACTTTGGCATTCCTGGAGCTCTGGATAGGTTCGGTCAGATAAAGCCGAAGGTGTTTTTCGCCGTCGATGGCTATTATTACAAGGGAAAGGTATTTAATAACATTGAAAAAATCAAAAACGTGGTCGATCAGGTAACCAGCATTAAACAGACCATCATAATTCCCTACGTAAAAACTGGTCTCCCAGCTGGCAACAGGACGGACGTGGCGTTATTCCATGATTTTATTGGAGAAGGTGTGGTCCCCGAGCTAACATTTGAAAAATTTCCATTTGATCATCCAATATACATACTATTCACCTCCGGAACCACTGGAGTTCCGAAATGCATTGTGCATGGAGCCGGAGGAACGCTGCTGCAACACAAAAAAGAGCAACTGCTTCACTGCGATATAAAACCCAATGACCGTGTATTTTACTTCACCACCTGCAGTTGGATGATGTGGAATTGGTCTACTTCCATACTAGCCCAGGACGCAACGCTGATGCAGTACGAAGGACTGCCGCTTTTCCCAAAATCAGACGTTCTTTTCGACATGGTTGATTCCTGTGGGATGACCTTCTTTGGCACCTCCGCAAAATACCTGGATACCATATTGAAAAGTGACGTCTGTCCAACTAAAACCCACAAACTCGACAAGCTCAGAACCATGGGATCCACAGGATCTCCCCTGTGTGCAGAAGCCTGCAGCTTCGTTTATGAAAAAGTAAAAAAGGACATACACCTAAATTCATTTTCTGGAGGAACAGATATCATTTCATCATTCGTCATGGGAAATCCAATTTCACCTGTTTATTCCGGAGAGATGCAGGGGTTTGGATTGGGTATGCACGTCAAAGTCTATGGTCCAAACAATGAGGAAATGCCCGTCGGACAGCAGGGAGAACTAACCTGTATTACCCCTTTTGCATCCCAGCCGATAAAATTTTGGAACGACGAAGGTAACAAGAGATTAATTCGCTCCTATTTCGAAAAATTTGAAAACTGTTGGTGTCACGGAGACTGGATAGAGCTAACAGAGCATGGCGGAGTGTTTATCTCCGGACGAGCGGATGCGGTCCTCAATCCATCTGGCGTAAGAATAGGAACGGCGGAGATTTATTCCCAGGTTCAAAAAGTGGAGGAAGTGCTGGAGTGCTGTGCGGTTGGGCAACAGTGGGACAACGACGAAAGAGTGATACTTTTTGTGGTTCTGCGAGACGGATTAGAGCTGAATGACGATCTGAAGAAAAAAATCAGTATGATTATAAGGGATAATGCCACCCCGCGCCACGTACCAAGCAAAATCATTCAGGTCAGTGGTGTTCCAAAAACTAACAACGGCAAGCTGGTTGAAATCGCCGTGAAAAATGTAATTCATGGACGCGAAGTTGTTAACAAAGATTCAATAGAGGATCCTTCTTTGCTGGAGGAATTCAGGAACATTCCAGAACTGCAGAAATATTAGACTTCTTTCGAAACCGAGTAGTTCCGAGGAATTTTTAGAAGCCCACGGAGCGCAGGACCGCAGAGTACTTGACGTACGTGAGGATCCGAGCACCGGAGCGACGCAAAAATTACCAGAAGGACGACGGTTTCGAAAGGAGTCTATTGAAGAAACTGTCCGCCAGCTGAAGGCTATGGCAGTATTTCTTGAGTGTTAACGATTGAGACGGTGTGGTTAGTTTACGATGCCAACACCGCGCGCCCAGATGATGTATTTTCCCGCATCTGCGCCCGGAGTTCCATTGCTCGTTACGACATGTCCTCCGCAGAATCTGGAGTTACTTCCTCCGTGGAACATTTTTTTTACAAAGGAATTTGAAAACGGATAGGCGACGGTAACGTCCAGCACGAACGCCCGTTCGGACGGGAAATTGTT
>JAIROP010000032.1 GCA_031257475.1 Holosporaceae bacterium | reverse complement strand
CTGACGTTTGACCAGGCACGAGAAATTTATCACAGAGATTTTTGGACGAAAGCCAAGTGTGAAAGCATTGACAACGAAAACCTCTCCGTAAAGTTCTTCGATCTCTGCGTCAATATGGGGATTAACCAGGCAACAAAACTTGTTCAAAGAGCGCTGCGATCCACAAGTCAAACCGTGATCGAGGACGGAATCATCGGTCCAACAACCCTAGCCGCCATCAACAAAGCCGATCCCACAGACCTGCTCGCCGCTCTAAAATCAGAGGCTGCGGGGTTTTATCGCCTCATCGCACAAGCCAATCCGTCACAACAAAAGGCTCAACGCGCTCCTATCGCGGGAGAAACAAACATCTACTTCCCACAAGACGGACATCAGCCAACAACTCCTGATGCTGTGGCATGGTCATGTGCAAATGTTCCTTGTGTGGATCCAAATACTGATCAAATTACAAATTGGTATATACTGTACGGCAGTAGATGACGAAAGGAAACATAAGATTCAAGACCCAAACAATCCGGACTATATTAGCAGAAGAGAGCTATTTAATCGAGAATTTCGCAAAATTGCTTCTAGTTCTGTAGGAAGAGTGTTATTATATCGAATCTTAGTGGAAATAAGAAGAAATGGAGTGCTTGGCAGCTTAGAAAACGGAATAATTGTTGACGATGAAGAAGAGATGACAAAACGGAACAAGCTTCGATCGCTCGAAATATCTTTTGAGAAAAACTTGGTTTTTCAGGCGGCTTATATGAAAATTTCTTTTTCCAATATAAATAAAAATCAAAACGCAATAGGAAAAAGAAATGAAAATTACACTGATATAGTTTCGTGCTATAAGACACTAGATGTGTCGCTGTTTCATGAAATGCTCCATTGGTATCATCGCCTAAGAACCCCACAAAGACAAATAGATGAGGAAAATATTGGCCAACCACTCGTTGATAGAGATTTGCATTTAGATGATTACTCATTAGGACAATACTACTGGGCTAACATAGAAATGCAACCAGATCAGCGCACAATATCTGAATATGCGTGGCGCTTTAATCCGACCCCAAACGCCTCCTTTGAAGAAATGAGAACGATATTAGGGGTATATAGTGATATAGAAGAATACAAAGAGGGAGATGATATTTCGGAGAATTTATATAGAAAAAACAAAGGAATACCCTTGCGATATGGTCATATAATAGCTAAAAATGGTTTTTATGAAGACAATAGGATAATTGATAAAGTAAATTCAGTTTGTGATTC
This sequence comes from Holosporaceae bacterium, assembly GCA_031257475.1. GTDB lineage: Bacteria > Pseudomonadota > Alphaproteobacteria > UBA3830 > UBA3830 > JAIRMQ01. The sequence goes on along the minus strand of JAIROP010000032.1, from coordinate 3,776 downwards.
GGCATATAAACATTATGAGACAGCGTCTGGAAATGTCCAATATCTGCACAATGTTGGAGGTAGCAGACGTGGAGTGGGTTATTTTTGTATATTAGAAGATCAAAATTGAAATTATTGACATTCTATGCTAAAAAGAAGAACGAATGAGGAGAATGTTATGTTTAAAAAAGGTGTTTTGTTCTTGTGTTTTTAGTGTTGTCGTGTGAGGCAATGAATGATTGTTATGTTGAGTACTCCGAAAGACAGAAGATGGTTTTTAACACAGAGAGGGCAATTTTATTGGATAATTGTAATGAGTTGAGCCTCGTTTTGCAGCATGTTCAGAATGCTAGTGGACAGGATTTTATCACAGCTCTAGAGAGATTAGGTGGCATAGCACAAAATGTTCGCGCATATGCAAGGAACTTGAGTGTACGGGAAGACATTGAATCTGAAGTATTGAATATTTTGTCTGAAAGTGCTTCTTCAGTTTCGAGCCGTATCGCAAAGGGATGTAAAGCTGCAAACAACCGCTACTTACAAACAAGAGAATCTTTAGGCGATATAAGTGATGAAGGTGTACAGCAGATCCTTCAGAGATTTCGAGAATTGCATTTGATAAAATAGCCCTGCTAGGGGCATATGATGTTTTGTCGTTGACAGACTGGAAACGCAGGAGTTCGTTATCGAATTTACTGTTACGCCGATCTGTTTTTTGTTGAATTTTGAACACAGATCTCTCGATATTCTCTCCAAACCAAACCTTACCATCCGCGGCGATATCTCTGCAATCCCCTCTCCCTCTGCCCCTCCAACTCGGGCACTTCTGTTTCTCCGATTGCCCGAAATGCGGAGAGAAAATAGGAGATGGAGAGAGAAAATGCGGATTTTGTCTAGACTCACAAGCAAAATTATCCTATAATAAAAATACAAAATCATGCGGGACAGTGCACACAGCAGCCTCTTCTCTCGCAAGTCAAGCCACCGTGTCAGTCAGTCAATGGCTGGGGAACGTGGATTCGAACCACGGTTACCCGGTCCAGAGCCGGAAGTTCTACCGCTAAACTATTCCCCACTTGTGTTTAGTATCATAAAAACTCCGTTCTTTCTATACATCTGGTGAATATTCCTATATTTTGCAACAGAGATGACGTTGGCAGGGATGGAAATTAGAGGAAACCGAAAATTATCGTCGAGATTGTGGCTCAGTAGACGGGTCCGCGACATTTACGTGAAACGAGCCCGCCGGGAAGGCTATCGTTCCAGGGCGGCTTTTAAATTAATGGAGTTGGACGACAAATTCCATCTGATAAAAAATGCAAAGCGTATGGTGGACCTTGGAGCAGCCCCTGGAGGCTGGAGTCAGGTGCTGGCCCTTCGGTCTTCGCAGGATGCCAGGATAGCCGCTATAGATCTTCTTCCCTTTAATTCATTAAATAGGGTTCAGCAATTCCTGGGAAATTTTGAAAATGAAAACAATCAGCTGGACATAATGAATTATCTGGGGCAAAAGGCGGATTTGATCGTGTCTGATATGGCTCCTTCGACGGTTGGTCATGCCCAAAGCGATCACATTCAAATAATGAGGTTGGCAGAGAACGTTCGCGCATTTGCACTGACCTTCCTAGTAAACAGGGGAGCGTTTGTCGTAAAAATCTTTCAGGGAGGGAAAGAAAAGCTTTTTCTCGAATCTCTAAAAGAAAATTTTCTAGAGGTCTGTTTTTTCAAGCCGAAATCCAGTCGAAGTTTGTCTGCTGAAATGTATATCGTTGCAATGGAATTCATGGGATGAAATCAGATGTACGTATCCAAATTTGTATACGGATGTTGAATTTATTTTTCGACTCCTGTGTTCCTTTCGACATAATCATGGGCAAATTTTTCAAAAACAACAAATGGATAGGCAGTCATGACCGCCGTGAAATTGCAGAATTTTCCTACTCAATATTTAGAAGCTTCGAGAAATTGAAGTTTCTTGCTTCAAATATCGAGGCAGATCTGAGCAGAACATACGTACTGATTGCTTTGAAAGTGGTGAATGGACTCTCCGAACAAAAAATTTGCGAATTATTTTCCGGAAAGCGTGGAGGCCCTTCCCAATTAACGGATTTTGAAAAAAAACTGCTGGATCAAACCAATAGACTTCTTTCGAAACCGGGTGGTTCCGTGGAATTTCTGAAAGACTACAGAGCACAGGACAGCAGCCTATCGGATGTACGTGAGAATCTGAGCACCGAAGCTACGCAAAAATTACCGAAAGGACGATGGCTGAAAAAGAAGTTTAATAAAACGATGGATTTTCCCAAACATGTATTGCTGAATTATCCAGAATGGATGACAAAGCTGCTGAAAAGAGCGTTTACCCAGGATCGGCTGAAAGACGAAATGTTAACACTTAATGAAAAAGCGCCGACTGATCTTCGAATAAATACACTGAAATCATCCAAAGCCGAAGTAAAGAAAATACTCATCGAGTCTGGAATTTCAGTGGAAGATTGTCGCTATTCCATCAATGGGTTGCGGTTGCAGGAAGGACGAATCAGCAGAAGTCACCGGGTAATAGCAGATGGGTTGGCAGAAATTCAGGACGAGGGATCACAATTGGTAGCTGAGCTGTGCAACGCTGCTCCAGGAGATACGGTTGTAGATTTTTGTGCAGGCGCAGGCGGGAAAACCCTGGCAATAGCCGCTTCCATGAAAAACAAAGGACGCATTTTCGCCCTAGATAAATATGAAAAGCGTCTGGAAAATGCAAAAATCCGATTTAGAAAGGCCAATGTTAATAACGTTTTCTGCCAGCAAATTACCACAAAATGGATTAAACGACATTTTGAATGCGCAGATATCGTCCTGGTGGATGCTCCATGTTCTGGAACTGGCACATGGCGCAGAAATCCTGATATGCGAGCTAAATTTACGCAGAAGGATTTGCAAAAGCTAATGGCGACACAGACTGAAATTTTAGAGTCCGCCCATGGATTGGTCAAAAAGGGGGGCCGGCTAATCTACGCCACATGCTCTATCTTAAAAGAAGAGAATGAACGTCAAATAGAGAATTTTTTGAATAATCATCGGGAATTTGTGCAAAAAAGAATAGGAGATCCCCCGGAAAATTATCTAAAATTAACTCCATTTCAACATAAAACAGACGGATTTTTCGTGGCAATTTTGGAAAAAGTAGCACAGATAGAGCCATTTCCTCCGGAGTTAGGTCAGAATTCCCCCTTGAAATTTGTAGATTAGCAGCGCAGCGCTTGGAAGAATATTTGTTGATATACTCAATCCACTATGACAAGGTATAGTATAGATAATTTTGTTTGAAAATACGTTCATAGTATTGAATCTCTATTTAGGGATACATTCCCCGCGGCTTGCCGCGAAAAACGGCTAAAAGCAAAATCTGCTTAATACCTCGCTGCTTGCTGCGGGGGCGTTTATTTTTAGCTCAAATATCAGATCAATAACTGCATAAAATCAGAATTTTCAAACAAAATTATCTGTAAAATTCGCAGATCTATCCCAAGTTTATCCTTCATCCATTTTGGAAACAACAATAAAACCAATAATCCCGATGAATAACGCAATCGGTATTACGGCTATACCATAACAATATGCAGTGGTTGGATCGCCATTCCCGCATATGTTAATGATCAGACCAATTGCTCCATGTATGACATAGGGATTGTCCAATTAATATAGACTAATATATAATGCTCCCTGTATTTAGGAGCATAGAGATGGGAATAATTTGCAAGAAGTGTGGGTCAGATGAGCTGTGTAAGAACGGATTGGCAGTA
>JAIROP010000019.1 GCA_031257475.1 Holosporaceae bacterium | reverse complement strand
CCCGCCCAATTGGCAAAAATAATATATACCGGAATAGTTCGCATGGTGAAGGCGAAAGAGGCTCGTATTGGAGAGAAAAATACGAAATTAGAGCTTGACTCCGACCGCAAATGGAGAGTAAATATGCCTAGCAGAAAGCTTTGACTACAAGGAGATAATATATGATTGATAAAAGTGAAGACCTTAAAATCATGCGCCAGATTCTGAGTTTGCAGGACAAGAAGATTTCGGAGCTAAAGGCTCTGTGGGAGAGGATGTTCGATCACCCGCCAGCCATTTCCAGCCGAGAATACATGATAGCCAAGATCGCCTACCGCATTCAGGAGCTGGCCTACGGCGGAGTCGACGAAGCCACCAGAGATAAGATTCAAGCCGCTGCACGGGAAATAAAAAGACCAAAAGCTATTGGTAGCAAGAAGTTCAGACCGATGATCGGAACCAAAATAATGAAGGAATACAAAGGCAACGTCATTGAAGTTCTGGTGGTTCCAGACGGTTTTTCCTACTCCGGTGAAATTTACAAATCGCTTTCTTCGATAGCTACAAAAATCACCGGCACAAAATGGAACGGGTTAAAATTTTTCGGTGTGGCAGGAGCATAAACCATGAAGAAAACACCTCTGAGATGTGCAATTTATACGAGAAAATCCAACGACGATGGACTGGAGCAGGATTTTAATAGCCTGGACGCACAGCGTTTATCCGGTGAAAATTACATCGCCAGCCAAACTCATGAAAACTGGAAATTGATATCCAAACACTACGATGACGGCGGATTTTCCGGCGGAAACATGGACAGACCAGCTCTGCAGGAGCTTTTTGACGACGTTGAGGCGGGTCTGATCGACATGGTGGTGGTCTACAAAATCGACAGACTTTCACGCTCGTTGTTCGATTTTTCCAAAATCGTGGAACTGTTCGAAAAACACAACGTCGGATTTGTTTCGGTAACTCAGGCGTTTAACACGTCTACGTCCTCAGGAAAATTAATGCTGAACATGCTTCTTTCTTTTGCTCAGTTTGAACGTGAAGTCACAGGTGAACGTATTCGAGATAAATTCGCGTCATCGTTGAAAAAAGGCATGTGGATGGGAGGAATCGTGATGCTCGGCTACGAAGTCAAAGATCGCAAGCTGATTATCAACGAAGAAGAAGCGAAAATAGTGAGGCTGATCTACAATGAATTTATAAAAACCGAATCCTACTGCGGAGTCGCAAAATTGCTGAACAGGCTCGGATACAGAACAAGAATCCGTCCGCAGAAAAGCGGAAAAATCCTCGGCGGACAACTTTTCGAACCGAAGGCGGTGCAGAGAATCCTGCAAAATCCGTATTTTAAGGGATGCGTGACGCACAAAGGCTCTGTCTATCAGGGCGAACACGAAGCCATCATTGACGAAGAAACCTGGAATCAGGTGCAGGAGATTTTTGCAAAACATGCCGATGGAGCAAAAGAAAAAACGAAATGTCGGCCGTTCAGCAGGGCACTGTTGTCCGGCTTTGTCCGCTGCGCGACCTGCAATTGCCTCATGAAAGCCTCTTCTTCCAGAAAAAATTGCAACACGAAATATCATTACTACACCTGCGGCAACCACGCAAAATACGGTAATTGCAAAGCGTTTCACAAGAGCGTTCCGGCAGAGATTCTGGAGCGAAACGTCATTGACGAAGTTCTCCGAATCCTGAAGTCTCCGGAAGTGGTGATGAGGCTCAACAAACTGGTAGACGAGCGCAGAAATATCAACAAGAGCGATATCATGACAGCCCTGAAAAACCTCAACGAAGCTTGGAATTACCTTTACCAGGCGGAACAAAGAAAAATCGTCCGACTCCTGGTTAATACCGTCGAAATTCACGAAAACGGCCTCAAGCTGAACCTCAACCTCGACGGCTTCGACAATCTATTGATAGAACTGGCTTCGTGACAGTCTTAAGTATTAGAAAATCATTGAAAGAGAGTCCTCTATGACAGATACCCTAATCCAAGAAATATTCGTTCCCCTAAAGATCGACACGAAAAAAGGCAGAAAAGCTTGCGTCATCAAGCCAAACGATAGCTTCACCAACACACCGCTCGCAAAACTCCTGGCTAAAGCTTATATTTGGGAGAAAAAACTTCTCGAAGATCAAAGCCTCGGCTTCAATGAATTCTGTCAACTCAACAACATCTCGCCACGATATCTGCGCGGAATTCTATCGCTAAACTGCCTCAGTCCGAGGATAAAGAAGCTGATTATGCGAGGATGGACGCCGAAAAATGTCTCGGTACAAGAAATTATTAATGGGAAAATTCCTGAAACGTGGAGTGAACAGGAAAATTACCTGTTTAACTGATAAAATATAAAAAGAAGAGAAATATCAATTTTGGACTTGCTTTAGCCCGAAATAGCCTTATGTTGTGGACAACAAAGGTTATCAGAAAGGAAGTAAAACCATGAAATTGAACAAAGAAATGATCAAACAGATCGAAACATTGCACATAATGAATGATGAAGAACTTTACGAGACCTACGGCGACATGATTCCAGATGACGCTTCCGAGAATACGGAGCAGGTGAAATTAGAACTGGCGTATACGATCTATGCCGTACTATGCGGCAAATGGCCAAACGAAATGAAAAGGGATCTGATTTATTGTCACTTTCAGCATCTGGAGATGAATCAAGAATTAGAAACCTATAAACACTCAAGAAACACGCAGAGAATTATAAAAAGACTGTATCAAATGCAGTAATACTTAACAGGCAAATCAGATCAAATACTCTGAAAAAAAACCGGATTCGGAAATGACTTGAAATATTCCCTTTGAGCTTTTTCTTTATATAATTTGAAATTTCTCTCAAACTCCAACAAAATTCAGGGATGCGACTTTTTCTGTTTTAGGTACCATCCGCTACTCCAAAGAAAAAAGCAGAAAAATTTTGCACAATTTTTAAGCAAATTCTGGAATCGCCTCAATAAGAGGATCTGTAGAGCGGCGGTAAGGCAATTCTCCACCACCGCTCGTTTGGAGAATCTCCTGCGTTTTGGAGACTTTTTTACCAGAAGAAAAAGTCGGTGATTTTAGATAATTTTACTGTTTATGCTAATTAGAGGCCGCAAAAGCCTCTGATACAGAGGGTATTTTAAGGCAGTCGTTCTATGCGACAAACGTCTATTCTCCGGATTTTCCATAAGAAATGGTGGGCACCGCAGGATTCGAACCTGCGACCCGCTGATTAAGAGTCAGCTGCTCTACCAACTGAGCTAGGCGCCCACACGGTAGCTTTGTATCATATGATGCTGAGATTGTCGAGATTTCTCAAAATTCGAAATGGTCTCTATAATATACTTTTGAAAAATGGCATCTTACTATATTATGTGCGACAAATGAGAGGGGTTTATGGAAGAAAATGATCGCAATGTAGTCATATTTTTTGTGATTTCCATGTTGATTGTGATTGGTTATCCTTATTTTTTTGGAAGAGTGGCCACACCGCCTGTTGTACAGAGTTTGGGAGAACAATTTAGCACGCTGGAGAAACGCGTCGTTTCGACAATATCCCCCACAGTGCAGCAGGAGAACGTGACGGAAATTCACGTGGAATCCTCTAGTATTTCCGGAATCATTTCCTCCCGTGGAGCAAAGATCGATAGCATCCACCTAAAGAAATACAGAGAAAGCCTGGACAGCGAAGAAAATGTCCAGGTTATGGGAAATAGTCGCAGTTACTTCGCCCAAACCGGCTGGACATCCGAGGATCATGGGGTGATTCTACCAGATGAAAATTCCTGTTGGAAGACAGATTCAACCGTTCTCTCGGAGGCTTCCCCCGTAACTTTTACCTGGGATAATGGCAACGGGTTGCTTTTCGAAAAGCGTATTTTCATTGATTCCGATTATCTCATCACAATTGTCGATGAGGTAAAAAATTATGGAACAGGCAGCGTGCAATTGAAATCCGTAGCAGTGATTTCCAAAGAGGTGGAAACAGTTGAGGACTCTCTGAATTTCTATGAGGGACCTATTGGCTACATAAACGGTAAACTAAAGGAAATAAGCTATGAAGACATATCTAAAAAAGGGGAAATTTCTTTTCATTCTCAGGGGGGATGGTTTGGCCTAACCGAAAAATATTGGCTAACAGCGTTCATTCCAAATCAGAAATTGCACAGCGAGGTCAGCTACATGATACAACAGTATGGGGAGAAAAAAATATGTAGAATATCAATCGTTACGGCTAATATTCCTGCAGCGACCTCGGTTTCCGTATCGAAAACTCACCACCTTTTTGTTGGAGCCAAAGAGATAACAATACTGGATGACTATGAAAAAAAGCTTGGTGTGCCACATTTTGATTTGGCGATAGATTTTGGATTTCTGTACCTGCTGACCAAACCGCTGCTCTACGCCCTTGCACTGGCCAAAAATATTGTAGGCAATATGGGGCTGGGCATACTTTTGCTTACTCTCTTGATTAAGTTGTTGCTCTTCCCATTGGCAAATAAATCCTATCGTTCTATGAACCGCCTAGGTGCAATTCAGCCCAAAATACAGGCACTACAGCAAAAGTACGCAGGAGATAATGTGCGATTAGGTCAAGCAGTATCGGAGGTATACAAAAAAGAAAAAATAAATCCAATTGGCGGTTGTTTGCCTTTGTTGCTACAATCGCCGGTGTTATTCGCTCTCTACAAGGTGTTATACATATCAATAGAAATGAGGCAAGCCCCCTTTATTGGATGGATTCGCGATCTATCCCAGGCGGATCCTCTGTTGATTACCAATTTGTTTGGACTAATACCAATGAATCTACCAGGTTTTTTGCAGGTTGGCGTATGTCCATTGCTTATGGGAATATCCATGTGGTTTCAGCAAAAAATGAGCCCGCCGCCAGGGAATCCACAGCAAAAAACATTGATGTGGCTCATGCCGGTGATGTTTACTTTTCTCTTTGCCCAATTACCATCCGGACTTATCATATACTGGACATTTAGCAATATTTTAGGAATGATCCAGCAGTACTCAATCAAAAGAATGGAGGAGGTGCGGGGGAAGAACCGGAATACAGAAAAACATTCTACGGATATGGATCTAGAACGTTGAAGAACTCAGCAGATGTTTTTTCCAAATGTGTGTTTGTCGCAGGTGCAGCAGAGCTGTGGCAGATTCCTGGTGCAAAAGGGCCCGAGGTAGCTTTCGTAGGACGATCCAACGTGGGCAAGTCGTCACTGATAAATGCGGTGACCAGTAGTAGGAGGATTGCTCGAGTATCCAGATCACCAGGAAGGACGCAGCAGATTAACTTTTTTACCATGGCTGATGAAATATCACTTGTAGATCTTCCAGGATATGGCTACGCAGAGGTATCCAAGGGAACGAGAAAATCCTGGGATAATCTGATTAGAAGCTATTTGGCCGGCCGACAGAATTTGATGAGAGTTTTCTTGCTTATCGATTCCCGCCACGGTGTAAAAAAAAATGACGAGGAGATAATGGAGCTTCTGGATAGATCAGCGGTGGCGTACCAAATAGTTCTCACCAAAACTGATAAGGTAAAAGATCGCACATATGTAAGAGAAGAGATTGCAACGAAAATTTTAGCCCACACGGCAGCTCATCCGGAAATTATCGAGACAAGTGCAGAAAAAATGCTGGGAATTGAGAGTCTCAGGGAAGAAGTACGCAAATTTATCCAGGGTTATGATTTTCGTTGATATCAATTATTCCAAGAAGAGTGTTGCAGGATTTCCCCAAAAGAGTTATAAGGTGGCTGTTATGGAGCGCAATATGAGCCTTTATGAGAGTGTTTTTATCGGTCGCCAGGATCTGTCACAGCAGCAGATAGAGGCGCTTGGAGTGAGTCTGAGTCTGTTTGTTACCCAGAATGGTGGAGAGGTTGTACGTGGTGAGTACTGTGGTTTTCGCAATTTGGCCTACCCGATCAAAAAAAACCACAAAGGACATTATTACGCAATGCAGATAAAGGCGGATGGTCCGCTGGTGGCTGAGCTGTATCGCATCATGAAAATTAATGAAGATATCGTTAGGCAGCTGGTGGTGCGGGTTGATCGGTTTAGTGACAACGACAACCTGATTTCCCAGGCAAAGACGTTGAGTGATGATTTTCCAGGGCCTCGGGAGAGCGGTTATCGGCATCCTGGAGGCAAAACAAAAACGGCTGAGGCGGAAGACGCCCAATATCGGGGAGTGTACGGAGGGGATAGGTCATGAGAAACGACAAAAAGGATATGAAAAACAAAGATAGAGCTTCCTGGAAGAAAAATGTGTTGGTGAAAAAGAAGTCCTGCCCGTTTGAGAATAGCCAGATGAAAATCGACTATAAGGATCCGCGCACTCTGCAGAAGTTTACCTCGGAGCGTGGGAAAATTTTGCCGAGTCGGATGTCACTGGTCTGCGCCAGAAGACAGAGAGCGTTGGCGATTGCAATTAAGAGGGCCCGCTATTTGGCACTACTTCCCTATGTCGCGGACTAGCAAGAGATTGTAGATGGTCTTGTCCCCCATTGTTATGAGCGTGTAACGGTGGATTTTTTGAGTCTATGGTGGGCTGGCCCGTTCCTTGGGCTCGTGTTCTCCGTGGCGTTTGGTCCGCTGCTGGCAGCAAAATTTTGGGAGAAATATTCTGCCTATGTTCTGCGATTCTGGACCTGTCTGTATTTGTTCTGGGTAAGCTATTTTTGGGGATGGCCCCGTGTGGTAGAAGCCATTTATGAGCCGCTGTTTGCTGACTATCTGCCATTTATTCTTTTAATATTCGCACTCTACATTGTTTCCGGGGGAATATTTGTGGATTTTCCACGAAGCTATGGTCCCTGTTTCAACACAATATATCTGTTTGCTGGCAGTATCCTGGCTGGATGGATGGGGACCACAGGAGCTACTTCGCTGCTGATTCGACCCTTCCTTAGGGCAAATTCTTTTCGGCGATATAAAACCCATCTCATGGTATTTTTCATTTTTTTGGTATCCAACATCGGTGGAGCAGTGACGCCGCTGGGAGATCCGCCTCTGTTTATCGGATTTCTTAAGGGAATAGATTTTTTCTGGTTTATAAAACATTTGTATGTTTTTATATTCGGCACCATCGGAGCGCTCTGCCTGCTCTTTTTCGCCGTTGATTTCTACCTATTCAAAAAAGATGGGCAGAAGCCCGGGCCCAGATCGAATCAGGATCCCTCATTTATCCTAGAAGGAATCCCCAACATATTTCTCCTGGTGGGGATTCTGCTGACGGTGATTCTGTGCAACTTCCCTGGAGACGGATTTGTGCTGGGAGAAAGTGTTTCCGGTGCCGCCGTTTTGAGAAATTTAATACTTTTGACCATCATCATTATTTCCGTGTCAGTTACTCCAGATGAAATCTACCAGAGAAATGGCGTTTCTCTGGGGCCGATAAAAGAAATTGGAGAATTATTCTTCGGAATTTTCATAACAATAGTTCCAGTAATCCATATTATGAATCAAGGGGGCGACGGAAGACTCGGGGATGTGTTTAGCTGGATTGCGCCAGGTGGAGATTTTATCGCCAGTCGCTGTTTTTGGATCAGTGGTCTGCTTTCCTCATTTCTTGATAATGCTCCAACATTTCTGCTTTTCTTCCACATGACCTCCGGCGATCCAAATGTTCTCATGACTGCGCAGGCCAATATTTTGACCGCATTTTCCATATCCACGGTGTTTATGGGGGCACTGACCTACATTGGGAACGCGCCCAACCTGATTGTAAGGTCTGTGGCGGAAGGGCAGGGAGTGGCAATGCCTTCATTTTTGGGATACGTTGTCTGGTCTATGAGCATATTATTGCCGATATTTGTAATCATATCATATTATTTGTGATGACGCTCCATGGCTAAGCAGGAGCATATACCGGTTCTATTGCCAGAAGTGCTGTGTATGCTAAATCCCCGGGACGGAGGTGTCTATTTCGATGGAACATTTGGAGGAGGAGGATACGCGAGGGGTATTCTTGAAGCGGCCGATTGCAGTGTAATTGCCGTGGATCGGGACATTGCAGTGGAGCCCATCGCAGAGGATTTCAGAACAAACTATCCACAGAGATTCGTGTTTTTTCACGCAAAATTCAGTGATTTAAAAAAACTGGTGAATCATAAACTTGATGGAATAGTGTTGGATTTGGGTGTTTCTAGCTTTCAGCTGGCGAATCCAGGCCGAGGGTTTTCCTTTAATCTTCCGGGTCCGGTGGACATGAGAATGGGGCTGTGCGAAGAGGCGGCGTTTGACGTGCTCCATAAATACTCCGAGAAAGAACTGGCAAACATTATATATGAGTTTGGAGAGGAACATTTCTCGAGGCGCATAGCCAAAAATATTAAATTAAATTTAGACAGAATTCATAGCACCGAGGATCTGGCAAACATTGTCCGTTCCTGCGTAAAGAGATACAGTAGAATTGATCCATCCACCAAGACATTCCAATCTTTGAGAATTTTCGTCAACGATGAGTTGGGAGAACTACGGAGTATTTTGCATGATTCCGTTGATTTGCTTAATCCCGGTGGAAAAATAATAGTTGTGAGTTTCCATTCCCTTGAAGATCGTATTGTGAAGCTGTTTTTTAGAAAATTGGCGGCATCGGAGAAGCGATCGAAGTTCAAATTATTAACCAAAAAACCGATCGTTCCGTCACCGGGAGAAATGCGAGGCAATTCCCGATCAAGATCAGCTAAACTTCGTGGAATTTCTATGTTACACTGACCAGGATTTGGTGCCGTAATGATAAGGAAAAGACATTCCATATTTTTTGCTTCTATGGTCTGTGTAATTGGGTCCTGGCTGTTTTATCTGAAGTACACTGTTCTTTCCATTGAAGAACGGATCCGCGAAGCGCAGCGTGAGATTGTCATCGAAAAAAGAAATCAGCACATACTGAAGGCGGAATGGAAAGCTTTGACATCGCCAGAAAGAATACAGCATTTATCTGCAAAACACCTAAAGGATATGCATCAGGTGGAACCGTCACAGCTGCGAGAATTCGATCCACTAATATTTCATTCTGATAAAAGTAGAAAAACGAAGCGATTGTCCAAGTTGGTGGACGAGATTTTGACCTCCAAAGGTATTGATTGATGTATGTCGGCTATGGCAACAACATGTATTCTCTCTCGACGAAATTTCTAAAAATTGCTAAGCAGAGGATTTTATTCATCATAAGCGTTTTCCTAATTTTATTTACGATTCTGCTCATACGATTGGCTCAGGTAATGATCCTCAGCAGCAGGACTAGGGAATCCGGCGGGGAATATACCCCGTCCCCCATTTCTCGTGTCGATATAATTGACAGAAACGGCGTAATAATCGCAACAAGTCTGCCGACTGTATCTCTGTACGCATGTCCCAGAGAAATAATTAACGTGGAAGAGGCTGCGGAAAAAATTGCCCTAGCCCTCAAAGGACTAAAAAAGGATGACCTGATCAAAAAGCTATCCGAACCGAAAAAATTTTTGTGGATAAAACGAAATCTGTCTCCCTTGCAGGAACAAGCCGTTTTAAATCAAGGTATTCCAGGAACACATTTTCTCAGGACAGAACGACGTGTGTACCCAGATGCCAATTTACTTGCTCACGTCATCGGAGGAACCGATGTGGACAACGTTGGAATCGCAGGTGTTGAAAAGGTGTTTGACGAATTTTTGAGGGAATCTTCCACTCCACTGCAGCTTGCTCTGGATGTAAAAATTCAGCATGCTGTCAGGGATGAATTGCAGAAAGGTATCGCAGAGTTTCAGGCCATTGGTGGAGCCGCTGCCGTGATGAAAATTTCCACCGGCGAAATAATATCTCTTATTTCCATTCCGGATTTTAACCCAAATGAAAATTTGGATCCCAACGCCAGAGAACGTTTTAACATGGTAACGTCGTCAGCCATCGAACCAGGATCATCCGCGAAAATTTTCAATACGGCCCTGGCGCTTGAGTTCGGAATTACCCCCTTTACAATGTTTGACGCCCGAGAACCAATAAAAATAGGAAAATTTACGATCAATGATTTCAAAGGACTGGGCAAATTCCTTTCAGTGGAGGAAATTTTAAAGTATTCCTCAAACATTGGTTCGGCAAAAATTGCCCTGGAGGTTGGTAGAACTGCCCAGAAAAAATTTTACAAAAATATAGGACTGTTGGATAACATTTCCTGTGAATTGGCCGAGACCCAGAAGCCTCTCTACTGTGAATCCTGGACCGAAGCCAATTCCATCACTATTTCCTATGGGCACGGAATAGCACTGAGTCCTCTTCATCTAATCACGGTGGTATCAGGAATAATTAACGATGGAATTTTGAACAGACCAACGCTGCTGAAGCGAGAAAATATTGTGGCTGGTCGACGAATTGTCTCCCAAAAAACCTCAGATCTCATGAAAGCCCTTCTGCGAATCAATGTTACCGAAGGGAGAAACCGATTTGCGGAAGTTCCCGGATATCTTGTCGGAGGAAAATCCGGAACTGCTGAAAAACCTAGGAGAGGCGTGTATCAAAAAAACGCAAATTACACTGGATTTATCGGTGTTTTCCCAATGACCAATCCTCAATACTCTGTCTATATTGTGTTAGATGAACCCAGGGAAACAGCTCAGACACATGGCTATAGGACAGGAGGCTGGAACGCCGCGCCAATCTGTGCACGCATAATAAAAAGAATCGGCGCGATGCTAGGTGTCGTGGCTTCCACGAGGCCAGAACCAGACTGGAAAAAGATCATGAGGGAGGTAATATGAAAACTTTGGGAGAATTGTTCGACCTGGGTGATGTTCATAGAACGTTGCAGGTCATGGATCTATGCGATAATTCTCAAAACATTACTGTTCCCAAAAGTATGTTTGTGGCCCTAAATAGAAACCTGGAGAATAGGAAAAATCATGTGGCAGAGGCCATTTCCAGAGGAGCCGAATATATACTCCAAGGGGGGGAAGGGAATTATCTTGAAATCAGAGATGGAATATTATTTTTGTTCACCCCAAATGTGCGAATTAAACTTGCTAACATCGCTGCGAAGTTTTTTCTCAGCCGTTTTGATAACGCAGTCGCTGTCACTGGCACCAATGGAAAAAGCTCTGTGGTGGATATTCTACGGCAAATTTGGGTCGGATCTGGGATCGCCGCTGCCAGCATCGGCACCCTGGGAGTAATTACAAAGGATACTCGCAGCAACCTGCCCCATAATATGACCACACCGGATTGTCTCACTCTGCATAAAATTTTGCACAGACTAGGTGCAAACATGATAGAAAATATTGCGTTGGAAGCAACCAGTCATGGAATAGAACAACGTCGCCTGGATGAAATCGGATTTAACGTTTGTGCTTTCACCAATTTAACCCAGGACCATCTAGACCATCACAAAACATTTGAAAAATACTGGAATGCGAAAGCAAGGCTCTTCACGGAATTGGCGCTAGGCCAATCCACCTTTATCGTCAATGCCGACGACTCCCACTCACAACGCATCCGTGAAATTGCTCGGAACCGAGGTGTAGACTACCTCGACTATGGATACAGCGCAACAAATGTAAAAATCATACACATCGACCAAAAAGAATCCGTTCAACTGGTAAAATGCTCATTTTTTGGGAAAGAATTCACCTTTGTTTTGCCTCTGCAGGGAACTTTCCAGGTATACAATTCTCTGTGCTCCGCTGCCATAGCTCATATAACCGGTGTAGCTCGCGAAAGAGCAGTGGAAGAGTTGGAAAAGCTGAAACCAATCAACGGTCGTTTGGAGCTGATTGCTAAATTCAGGTCGGCAAGCATATACACAGACTATGCTCACACTCCGGATGCCCTGGAAAATGCAATTGCGTCTCTGAGGAGCCATACCAAAAACCGACTGATTACAGTTTTCGGCTGTGGAGGAAACCGCGATTCTCAAAAACGGCCTTTAATGGGAGAAATTGCGGAAAAATTTGCGGATCTGGTAATCGTGACCGACGATAACCCGAGAGATGAAGATCCCTGGCAGATTAGAAAAATGATCCTGGAGGGATGTAGCAGAGCCACGGAGATTGGTGATCGTCGAACGGCGATTAAAACGGCCATGGAGATGCTGTCAGAAGGAGATACACTGTTGGTATCTGGAAAGGGACATGAAACTTATCAACAGATTGGTGAAAAACTGTTAGTATTCTCCGACAAAGATGTCATATTGGATAGACTCAAGGAAAAACAATGATTTTTTCAAAGGAAGAGCTTTCTGAAATTTTTGGACAAAGTGTTGCGTATGACGTGGAAGGCATCTCAATAAACTCCGACGACGTCAAAATAGGAGATCTATTTGTGGCTCTTGTGGGAGAGCGGACTGACGGACATAACTTTATCCAGAATGCGCTCGGAGCAGGAGCCGTTCTGGCAATCTCGGAAAAACATATTACCGGAGTTGGAGCCGACAGAATTGTGATGGTAAAGTCTTCGACGAATGCACTATTAACACTCGCGAAATACAACGCTGCAAACTCCAGGGCTAGATATGTCGGAGTCACTGGCAGTATTGGGAAAACCACCGTCAAGGATTTAATATACCATCTGCTTTCTGGGCGAACAATGCTACGGGACAAAATATATGTGACGAAGAGAAATTTCAACAGTCAGATAGGATTACCACTGTGCGCAGCCACCATGCCAAAGGATGTGAAGTTCGGTATTTTCGAAATGGGCATGAGCGTTGCTGGAGAAATTAGGAAGCTGCTGGAGGTAATTCAGCCGTCCATTTCTATCATTTCTCAAATTTGCGAAGCGCACCTGGAGTTTTTTAATTCTGTTTGGGATATCGCTGCTGCCAAATCTGAAATTTTTGAGACGGTCAATGCACAAGAAGCAGCAATTATTCCTGCTGATTCTCCATATACGGATTTTTTGAAGCGACGCGCCCAAGAAAACCGAATTAGAAATATTTTTACATTTGGATCGGAGGGCAGCGATGCCAACGTCCTGAAACAGGAATATATTAACAATTGCTTTAGCATTGAGGCGGAAATACTCGGGACAAAAATAGAATACAGAATATGTCATAAAAATATATCGTTAATTAACAATAGTTTACCCGCCATACTGGCTGCACATATTTTATCAGGAGAGCCTCTGCAGAAATTAGCCTGTGAAATGACTTCCTTCAGCCCAGCCACCAGGCGAGGGGAATGTTTTTATCTGAAAAATCTAGACATATTTCTCATGGATGACACTTATAATGCCTGTCCCACCTCATTAAAATCTGCGATTCAATCCATTGCCGTCACACACCGAGACCGAAGAAAAGTATTGATCGTTGGAAATATGCTTGAACTGGGCAAAGATTCAGTTCATTATCACAGAAATTTATCAGCAACAGTGGATAAGTTCGGGATTGATGTGGTTTTTGCCTGTGGATCTCTGGCAAAGCATCTGTTTGACAACCTAAGGGATTGTAAAAAGGGAGCTTGGTGTGAAAATTCTGCAGAGCTTGCTGAAAAAATTCCTGGAGGTATCCAAAAAGGCGATTGCGTTTTGGTGAAGGGGTCCAATTCTATGAAAATGAATTGCCTGGGCGATGTACTGAAAAACCTAGAATAGCTGCATGTTTTACAACCTAGTGCTCCCGTATTTTAATTTCATTTCCGGTGTAAATCTGCTGCGCTACGTTACATTTAGGACCATCTGTGCGCTGCTCACTGCGTTGATAATAAGCTTTTTACTCTATCCTAATTTTATAAAACATTCCAAGCATTCACAGCCAATTCGGAATGACGGTCCTGAATCACACGTACACCAAAAACGTGGAATACCAACAATGGGTGGCGCAATCATCATTGCAGGTAGCATCATTTCGTCTCTGCTCTGGGGAGATGTTACCAATAATTATCTGCTTCTCCTGATTATGTTGACTTTATCCTATTGTTTACTTGGATTTTACGACGATTTCCTGAAAGTGCGTTTGAATAATTCCAAAGGTGTGCGCGGAAAGAAGAAATTTTTGTTTCAGATAATAATAGCTGTGATTTTCTCATATTTGGTGGAAACTCTTAGGACTCCAGATATCGCCGGTCATCTGACCTTCCCGTTTTTAAAGAATTTTACTCTGCATAGCTCCATGTTCCTGATTCTGTTCACAACATTCGTCGTGGTTGGTAGCTCCAATGCTGTTAACCTAACCGATGGATTGGACGGGTTAGCCACATTTCCAGCCATGCTGGCCGCACTGTGCCTCGGAATTGTCAGCTATATCGTGGGGCATGTGGTCTTCTCAAATTATTTACACATAGTTTACATTGCTTCGGTTGGAGAATTAAGCATTTTCTGTGGAGCACTCATCGGAGCCTGCCTGGGATTTCTCTGGTATAATGCTCCTCCGGCCATGATATTTATGGGAGACACTGGCTCTCTTGCCATCGGCGGAGCTCTTGGCGGTATCAGCGTTATTATCAAGAACGAGTTTGTTTGGGCTATTGTGGGCGGACTTTTTGTGTGTGAGGCCCTGTCAGTAATGATTCAGGTCATTTACTTCCGCTGTACTGGCAGAAGAATTTTTCTGATGGCACCAATTCATCACCATTTTGAAAAAAAAGGCTGGACAGAACCAACTGTGGTTATCAGATTTTGGATAATATCCTTTGTATTTGCTCTGGCTGGATTGGCAACAATAAAAATAAGATGATTTATTTGGATTTTTGCAGAAATAGACGCATTGGGGTGATTGGCCTTGGCAAAACTGGACTATCAGCTGTTGATGCGTTGGTGGCCAGCGGTGCCGTGGTGGAAATCTATGATGATCAAAAAAGTTTCGATAATATATACCCGCATCTCAAAAGGATAGATACAAGGACCGTTGAAAAATTGGATGCCTTGATCGTAAGTCCTGGAGTGAATTTTATTTGGCCTAACGGTCATCCGTTGGTGAACGCAGCTCGGAGAAATCTGATTCCCGTTTTGAATGATCTGGATTTATTCCAAAGGCACGTTCGAAACAAAATCAGGGTATGTATCACGGGAACCAACGGCAAGTCGACCACCACAGCACTGGTTCATCATGTGTTCAATGATGCAGGGAAGATTACAGCCATCGGAGGGAATTTTGGCCAGACAGTTTTATCTCTAGATCCCAATTCTGACTATTTTATATTGGAAATCTCCTCTTACCAACTGGAATCCAGTAATATTTTAGGATTTGATACGGCAATTTTGTTGAACATTGCTCCGGATCATTTAACCAGACACGGCGGAATGGAAGGATATATAACCAGTAAGCAAAAAATATTTGCCAATTTCCATGAAAAATCGACGGCAATAGTCGGAATTGACGATGATCACTGTGCAGAAATTTTTAAATTTTTAAAAAAGATTAATCATCCGCAGGTTATCCCTATCTCTGGCAGCAGAGTTCCTCCATTAGGAGTGGGGTGGCATGGCAACGATCTGATCGATAATCGCCGCGGATCGTGGGAAAGAGTCTGCGGCAAAAGTCTGTTTCTTGATGGAGTCCACAATCTGCAAAATGTCGCCGCTGCCTATGCTGTATCTGCCTGTAATGGACTTGATGGAGAAATTTTCCAGAGAGGACTATTTTCCTTCAAAGGACTCGAGCATCGCCAAGAAATAGTTGCCTGCATAGATGGTGTTCAATACATCAACGACAGTAAAGCGACTAATGTGGATTCTGTTGAACAGGCTTTGAAGCGTTTTGATGACATAATATGGATACTTGGAGGACGTCCCAAGGAAAATGGCCTTGAAAGTCTATGTAAATACTTCGATAGGATAAAATTTGCCCTGTTGATTGGAGAAGCAGCCAAGGACTGGTCACAGATGCTACGAAGCCATGGAGTGAAAAACGAGATCGTCTACACTTTGTCCGAAGCCGTCCCTAGATCTCGAGAGATTGCAAAGATCCATGGAGCCAGCGTGGTTCTACTGTCTCCGGCTTGTGCAAGTTTCGATCAGTTCCGAAATTTCGAAGAGCGTGGCGATCAATTTAAAAATTTGGTTCTGAACAATGATTTCAAGAGCAAGTGATAGTGTTTGGGGAAAATGGTGGTGGTCTGTAGACAAGGCCATTTTTTTTGCGTTTTTAACCCTAATAGCCGTTGGAATTTTGCTGGCTGGAGCTGCCACTCCCATGGTGGCAGATCGTCTCAAAATTGAAAAGTTTTACTTTCTAAAACGTCATTTACTGTACATCATTCCTTCTTTGAGCATATTTTTTTTGGTTTCTCTGCAAAGCAATTCCAACATTAAAAAGTTATCGCTGACGCTGTTCGCTGTGTCCGTGTTCCTTATGGCATTGACGCCTATTCTGGGATCAGAGATAAAAGGAGCGCGCCGATGGATATCTTTTTTCGGCTTTTCTCTGCAGCCCTCGGAGTTCATGAGGCCATCTCTGGTTATCATAACCGCCTGGATATTTGCAGAGCAGCAGAAACATCCGGAATTCCATGGTGTTTTTCTTGCGACCTTTCCACTGCTGCTGGCTGTTTTTCTGCTGATTTGTCAGCCGGACATAGGTATGGTGGTGGTGACTCTTATGGCCTGGTTTAGCCAACTATTCATCAATGGACTACCTTTGATTTTTGTTGCCGCGATAGCCGCTATTGGTATGGGATGCCTTCTCCTTGCCTATCTTTTTTTCCCCCATGTAACAGCTCGGATCGATAGATTTTTAGATCCGTCCGTCGGAGATCAATATCAAATTACCAGATCCCTGGAAGCGTTCTCCAACGGAAATTTTTTCGGTGTCGGTCCAGGGGAAGGCGTTGTAAAGAAGTATATTCCGGATGCTCACTCAGATTTCGTTTTTGCTGTTCTTGGGGAGGAATGTGGCTTTATCGTCTGCGCAATGATTGTGATTATTATAGCTTTCATTGTGGTGTACGGATTGATAAAAGCTATAAAATCCAACAACTTGTTTATACTTCTCTCATCAGCAGGACTGCTCGTACAATTTGGTATCCAGGCCTTCATAAACATCGCCTCATCCCTGCACATAATACCAACCAAAGGGATTTCACTTCCGTTCATGAGCTACGGAGGATCCTCCATGATAGCCAGTGGTATCACCATGGGTATGATATTCGCTCTTAGGCGCAACATATAGACGATCTAGCTCACGACCACTCGGGCAAACAATTTGAAAAAGTTCTCCGACGAACGTTTTTCTACTTCCACAACGGAAATATTAAGCAGGTCGGCAATTCTTTTTGCGACGTAAATCACCTGCGACGGTTCATTAATTTTTCCCCTAAATGGCTGTGGAGCAAGAAATGGGGAGTCAGTCTCAATCAAAAGCCTATTCAGTGGAATAAATTTTAACGCATCGTGAAGCTCCACTGCATTTTTATAGGTGATTACGCCGGAAATGGAAATGTAAAATCCACGGTCTAGGGCAATTCTGGCGAAATCTTTTTCTCCGGAAAAACAATGAATGACCCCCCGAATATCCGGATGATCTTTCAGTAGACTGACCACATCGTCGGAGGATTCCCTAGAATGAATAGAGACGGGCAACTCATTGTATTTTGCGAGTTCTAACTGTTGATTGAACAGCTTTTGCTGTTGATTCTTATTTTCCTGTCCGTAATGATAGTCCAACCCAATCTCTCCCAGCCCAACAACTTTTGGATGACGGCAGAAATTTGCAAGAACGCGTGATATTTCATCAGAAGTGTATCGTTGACAATGTTTGCTCGCCTCCTGCGGATGTATTCCGATGGTATGAAATACGCCACTATATTCTTCTGATATGGCTTGCAATTCAAGTATTTCGTCCAAATCCGTCCCGATGTTCAGTATATATTTCACACCAGCGTCAGCTGCTCTTTGGATTATGGCAGCAACGCTGTACCTGTCATCAAAATCATCATCAACATATTTTATTCCATTTTTAAAATGGGAGAAAATGAGATGACAGTGGGAATCTACCACAAACGTCTCGGCTCTGGCTCCCACTCCGTATTTACTGTTTTCAGTTTTCGACATCTTCTTATTCCTAGGCTATGGGAAAAGCACAGGCTGCACTGGATAGAAAACACTCTGCTTCAGTGAGAAGTGTCAGGACTATTTCTTCTATAGATCTTTCCTCTTTCACTATTTCAACTATTTGACCAGCCATGAGCGAGCCCCGATCCACATCGCCATCCCGAACAGCTCTGCGGAGTGCTCCAGCCCAAAAATGCTCCAGGGAAAGACGACCGTCATCCAGTGCCACTTCACCTTTTCCAAATTTTATCAGTGTTTCACGCTGCTTTGCAATAAACTTCTCCGTCCCGAGATTTTCTATTGCTCTTACCTGAGCAATTGGGAATTTTTTATCCAGCTGAACTGGCGTAACAGCATTGCGGCCTCTTGCCTTCAGGAGAGCCTTCTTGAAATTTTCGTGAGCTGTGGATTCTTTGCAGCATGCAAAAACAGTTCCAAGCTGACATCCCACCGCTCCAAGTTGCAGAAGAGATGCAACGACTTCTCCTCTCAATATGCCTCCTGCTATGAATATGGGATATTCACGCAGGTTAAGGAGAATATCCTGGATTAATACCATTGTGGAAACTGGCCCAACATGGCCTCCGGCTTCGCTGCCCTCCAGTATTAATGCATCAATTCCCTGTCTAAATAACGTCCTAGCGATGGACAGGGCAGGGGCGAATGTCATCACCTGCATACCTCGAGAATGGATTTCATCAATTAGATTCTTGTCAAGAATTCCTCCAGCTACAATAATGTGCGAAATCTTTTTTTCTCCGCAAACTTCTATGAGATTATGCAATTCGGGGTTCGCAATAATGATATTTACGCCAAAGTTTTGTCGGGTTTTTTCCTGAGTTGACTCGATTTCTTGTTTTAGCAAATCTCCATCCATGGCACCGGAAGCGAGAACGCCAAAAATGCCGGAATTGGCCATGGAAGATACCAAACGAGCCTCGGAGATCCACGTCATGGCTCCCCCCAGGATGGCATATCTAGATCCCAAAATTTTCGCGCCACGTTCCATTAGTTTTAATATTTTCATTTCCCCAATCCACAGTGTTTGTGCAACAGCGCAACCGATTCAAGCAATTTATCACTTGAAACCATGATGCTTATCCTATGATTTGTAACCGTAAATCCCAGAGCCTCTATTTTTTTTGCTCTGAGAGTACCTATTAAATCGTCAGCGGTTGCAGCAGACATGGACGAACCAACGACGCTTATGCGGGAAGAAGTCCTGCGAACAACAACCTGCTTCGCGCTTTCCACCAAATCACAATTTTTCAGTATATTCATGGCGATTGTCATACTCTTTTTATTCAGCAATATGTCCATTTTATGCGGATCTCCGTTTTTTAGAATCTCCGCCCGAATAAAATGTCTTTCCAGCAAATCCATGCAAAATCTTGGATCCTGCCCACAGACCACCCTTATCTGTGAAAGACTTGGCGTTATGGCCAATCCGCAGAAACTTCTGGATGGAATTCTGCCGGAAATGATCGTTCCACCACTATCCACAAAACTGGAAGCAACCCTTATGACTACCTCCCCCCTCATTGCATAGATCACCGACTGCTCCTGCAGAATTTTTGCACCCTGGGAGGCCATTTCCAACATTTCATGATAGTTGATTTCATCGATCTTTTTCGCTTCATGATAGAAGTTTGGATCTGTGGTATAGACTCCATCCACATCCGAGTAAATTTCACACAAATCTGCTTTAATGGCCGAGGCAATCGCCACACCAGTGAGATCCGAGCCTCCTCTGCCAAGTGTGGTTATGCGATTTTCCGGACTTATTCCCTGGAATCCGCATACGACTGGAATTATTCCAGCTGCCAAATCTCTTTTTATGTTCTCTGGATTAACACTTTGGATAACTGCGCGTCCGTGACTGCTGTCAGTCAGAATGGGAATCTGCCAGGATGAGTAGGACTTTGCACGGAAACCAAGATTTTTAAGCACCATGGCTAAAAGTCCCGCTGTGATCAGCTCTCCCGACGATACAACACGATCATACTCAGAATCTCCTTCATATGTATTAAGGCTGCGTGCGTATTCAACAAACTTATTGGTCACACCCGCCATAGCAGAAACAACGGCGACGATATCTTTACCTGTTTTGCGGGCCTCGATGGCTATCTTTGCTACGTTTTTTATTCTCTCCAAAGTTGCGACAGAAGTGCCGCCGAATTTTTGTACTATGCAAGTCAATTACTCTCTCCTAGGATTTATAAATTCGGTAATTTCATAAAATTAATTAATTCCCTCAGTTCCTGCCTCGCGGAAACATGAGATATATTCATGGCCATATTGGACTGTTCTAGATCTAGCAGAGTTAGCCCAGACAAAAACAATTCTTTAAATATTACGCGTTCGCAAAACCCGGTACCAAGGCGAAATCCAATTCTTTTGGCTAATGCTTCAAGCACAGCATTTATATCTTTTCTATTCTTAGTATACAGTGTGGTAAGACGATTCCTAATCACTATCCAGTCTATTGGTTTTCCACCTCTGCTTGCTCGCTCCTTTCTTTGATTCCAGACCATTTCTGCATAGATACTCGGGTGGAGCGTCTTCGTATCCTGGTTGGATACTTTCACAAGAACATCAAGATCCACAAAGCTATCATTTAGTGGAGTAATTAGGGTATCCGCCTGAGCATGGGCCAATTGAGATAGGTGCGTGTCGTTTCCAGGCGTATCAATCACCACGAAATTACAGTGTCCCAATTTTTCCATCGCTGCATAAAATGCCTCAGATTCCAATAGATGCGCCTTCCGCCTGTCGTTATCCTCACTTCTGAATATTGCCACATGCTCAGGAAGTTTGACGTTCCCCACTGCACTTCTGCGCAGTTCTAAATATCTGCTAAGGGTTCCTTGCCGTGCATCCACATCCACTGTTCCAACTTCAAGTCCTTTACTTAATAAATATACCACCACATGCATTGCTATGGTGGATTTGCCGGTTCCCCCTTTTTCATTGCCTAACACGATCACATGAGGATTCACTAATACCTCCCTAATTTCATATTTTCTTTTTATAAAACAAAACGGCCAGTATTATGACACCAATTGAAAGAAGAGTCATTAAAATCGTGGCTAATGCATTTATTTCTGGAGATATTCCAAAACGTAGACTGGAAAACACTACCATGGGAAGCGTGGTTGAGCCGGCTCCGGAGACAAAACTGGCAATAACAACATCATCCAAAGACAACGCAAATGCCAAAAGCCATCCCAGCACAATGGCTGGTGAGATCATCGGCAAAGTTATGACAAAAAAGGCCTTTAGTGGAGAGGCACCAAGATCCAAGGCAGCCTCCTCAATTGATCGGTCTAAATCATGCAATCTGGCATGAACCAACATTGTTACATAAGACAGAGTCAGGGTAATATGCGCAATAATTATTGGAGTAGTGCCGCTGCCAGTAGACCATCCGAAAACTCTCTCCAATCCAACGAACAACATCAGCAAAGACAATCCCATAACCACCTCTGGCATGACCAAAGGTGCTGTTATGGCTCCAATGAACAACGGTTTCCATCGAAATTTTGTAAACCTTGTAATAATTATAGCGGACATCGTTCCCAAAACAACCGAAACCGTTGCCGACAGGCAGGCGACCTTTATGCTGGTCCAGGTGGCCCTCAAAATTATCGGATTAGACAGAAGTGTGCCATACCATTTGAACGAAAATCGGGTCCACGTGGCCAAAAGTCTGGATTCATTGAACGAATAAACTACTATACAAATTAGCGGCAGATACAAAAATAAGTATCCCAGAAAAAGTATTATTTTCGACCCTCGGAAATGCATCTGATTTACTAATTCCTCGATAAAAATTTTGTTTCTCTGTGTCCCTGGACTAGCACTATTGGAAAGACCACAAAAATCAGCAATACAATTGATAATGAGGCTGCAGTTGGCCACGACATATTTCCAAAAAATTCATTCCAAACCAACCGTCCGATGGTCAATGTTTGCGCACCGCCCAGAAGCTCTGGAATGACGAATTCCCCAATGGCAGGGACGAACACCAGAGCAGATCCCGCAAAGATTCCCGGTGCAGATAGTGGTACCACTATGGAAAAAAAGGCCTTCATGGGAGAACAGCCAAGATCATAGGCAGCTTCTATAAGCGCGTAGTCTATTTTTTCAATTGCATTGTAGAGCGGAAAAATCATGAAAGGCAGATAGGCATAAATGATACCGATGCAGGCTGCGAAAGAATTGTTCATCAGCTGCAGTGGAGTTTCAATAATGTTATATTTCATCAGCAAAGAGTTAATAAAGCCACCAGGACTCAGCAGCATAATCCAGGCATAGACTCTTATCAGAAATGACGTCCAGAATGGTAGCACAACCAGCATAAGAAAAATATTTCGTAAGCGTTCCGGGGTTCGCGCAATAGCATAGGCCATCGGAAAACCAATTAACAAACAGCAGGCGGTAGACATGCCTGCAATAAATACAGATGTGATAAATCCGCGAATGTACATTTCATCAGTAAATAGGACAAGATAGTTACCGAGATTCATGCGGATTTGCAGCATGTGTCCAGACAACCATTCAACCATTGAAGTGTATGGCGGAGATGCTATCAAACTTTCGGAAAGGCTTATCTCTATCAGAATCAAACAAGGGCAAATGAAAAAGAGAAATATCCAGGTGAACGGTATGGCAATCAAAAGATTGTGCCCACTGATTTTTTTCGCTATCCCTACGAGCCAAGAAATAACCTTCTCTTCCGCCCTATACATCGGATTTGTCACATGGCCCTCTCAACCTAATTGCTCCCCCAAAATACCTGGATGTGATAGATTGCGCAAGCAGCTTATGGTAGGTACAGAGCGGAAGCATCTCATTCTCCGAAGAGTTCAGAGCTCGACGCCAAGAGGGTTACTTTTTCTATTGACCTTTGGGGGATGAAACTGTACAAAAATGGTGGTGCGGCGGGTGTAGCTCAATCGGCTAGAGCGCCAGATTGTGGCTCTGGAGGTCGTCGGTTCAATTCCGATCACTCGCCCCGGTGGTTATTGGCGTTCTGGAGATAAAAATGGACAGTTTCAGGTACGACGAGCTAGTACAGAGGGCGCTGATTTCTGTTGTCAGAGAACTTCTGGAAGTTGTGTCCCTCAATGGTCTGCCAGGTAGTCATCATTTTTATATCAGGTTTCGAACTGATCACCCAAGGGTGAGAATTCCGGCTTTTCTAAAGGAAAGGCATCCTGAGGAAGTTATGATTGTCATTCAGTATCAATTTTGGAACCTAAAAGTGAATAGCGATGGTTTCTGCGTTGATCTGAGTTTCAATGGAGTGAGGGAAACTCTCGATGTGTCTTTTTCGGCTTTAACGGCTTTTGTAGACCCTTCCGTAAAATTTGCGCTTCAGTTTACACCGTCTTTTGAAAAAACTCCTGCTCCTGAAGATCCAGATCCGTCGAAGAAAGTGCCACCCAAAGATGGAAAAATAATAAGCTTCGATAACTTTCGTAAAAAGTGATAATATTTATAGGAGATCAATATGAGAAAAATAGTATGTTTGTTGCTTTTTGCTGCCATCGTGCAGAGTAGTTTGGCAGAGAGTGCGGCGGCTGTTGAAGATCTTGCAATAGATCTTCGTGCAATAACCGGTAGGCTAGAAAAGCTTGAGCGGGAAGTAGTGGAGCTTCGACAGAATCAGGAAAAGTCTAGCCAGGCAGGTCATGTTTCTTCGGAGACATTTAATGAAAAAATATCAGCAGAACAGGTTGTGAAAGTCGCCCAGAACAGAATCGAGGAAAATGATCTAGAGGGGGCGCGTCGCCTACTCCTATTGTACATGGAACGGCATCCCAATGATCTATTTGTTGGAATGATGCTGTTTTTAGTTGGGGATACGTATTTCAGAGAAAAGGATTACACGAAAGCTGCTTTGAATTTCATGGAAGGGTACAAGAAGAATCCTTCTGGATCAAGGGCTGCAGAAACTCTATATAGGTTGGCTCTGTGCTTTCATTATCTTGAAAAAGACGATAAGGCCAAAGAAACGCTGGACAAAATTCGACGAGATTACCAGGAAAAACCGGAATGGGTTCAGAAGGCAGCAGCAATGCGCCAGAAATTGGGCTAGAAAAAATCTTGTGCACTGCTGTTTTGTCGTAAGGCGTTCTGTAACGGTCTCATCCGGGTAGTGCACAGAAGCTCTGCTTGGGCTTTCTCCTGAAAAAGCCGCGGAAAAGTCTTGTTTGTAGACAGCAAAGATTATTACGGAGAAAGGTTGTCGGCGACATTATTGAGGTTTTGCGCGATTTTCTGGCCGATAGATTTCATAGCGGCAATAGCCACAACGGCGATCAAGCTAGCGATGAGCGCATACTCAATAGCAGTTGCTCCTTTTGATCTCCTGAAAAGATGAAACAGCTTAGTTAACATATTACCAACTCCCTTAAACTACCTTGCGTCGATTAAACTTCAATTAGATTACGAAAGAATTAAAAACAAAAAAAAATTCAAATAAGCCTCGGATGGATGGGTGCGAAGCTTCTTCGGTGATACACTGTTATGCCATGTTCACCGATTGCTTTTAGGTGTTTTTCAGATCCGTATCCAACGTTGGTTTCCCAGCCGTAGTTAGGATATTCCAGAGCCAATCCACGCATATAATCGTCCCGATATTCCTTCGCAACGATGGATGCCAAAGCAATGGCCAAAACCTTACCATCCCCACCCACGATTGGATGTGCGCCAGAGACATTGGGAGCTCTGTTGCCATCCACCAACACATGAACAACCTGAATGCCAAGAGCTTTGTAGGATCTTTCCATGGCCAACATGGACGCCTGCAGTATATTAAGACGGTCTATTTCCTCCACTGTAGCCTGACCGATAGCATAGTGCAGGGTTTCTTCTGATTGGTATCCGATCCATTCAATTACCCTTCGCCTCTGTATAGCAGTCATTTTTTTGGAATCGCAGACTTTTATCCCATCACATACTAACTGTTGCGCTGCGTAGGAGTCCACCCACATGGATGCAGCCACCACCGGCCCCGCCAGAGGACCGCGTCCCACCTCGTCGATGCCAACACTCTCCTCCAGAGAGATATTATTTTGTTCATACCAGTCAGTATTCATTTACCTCAGATTTGCACCGCCACACAGCCCTTGAAATCCAGGGCGTTGCAACCTCTTCGCCATGCCGCCGGGGAGAATCGAACTCACGACCTCATCCTTACCAAGGATGTGCTCTACCACTGAGCCACGGCGGCGCCAAAACAATACCACTCTATCATACTATTTTTTTGTGGAAAACCTCAACACTCGCGAAAAAGAGGACCTGGAGTCGGCGAAGAATCCACCATCTCACTCCTGGAAGTCAAACAATATAGGATAGTAGCCTTCTATTCCGATTTCTCTGCATGACTCACTGACCTGTCGTAGGTATGCTGTTTGATCCTCCACAAAGATTACCATATCAACGTTCTCCCGTTTTAAAAAGCCATCCGCAAAGAGTCTGGAAAAAGCTAGTTTTTTACAAAGTGGTGCATACCACCCTTCTCGTGCTGTAAAACCAACCGGAAATACCATGTCGAGCCCGTAGAGATAAACTCTGCTGTTTCTTGGGTTGACCTGAACCTTGAAAGCAGGCCGATCGCCAAACAAAGTAATTGATGA
Source organism: Holosporaceae bacterium (assembly GCA_031257475.1). Lineage (GTDB taxonomy): Bacteria > Pseudomonadota > Alphaproteobacteria > UBA3830 > UBA3830 > JAIRMQ01. The sequence continues at coordinate 15,939 of JAIROP010000019.1, read as the reverse complement.
ACTTTCACGATCAAAACTAGAGACCTGTTCGCCAGGATATATCTCTCTGGATTTTGTTGTAACGAAGCCACGAATACAATAAGTAACAAAACGAACTCCGTCCCAATAATACTGCGCGCCATCAGGCATTTGTGTAATCTCTGAGGCCTCTATATCTGGTTTCCATTGAAAAATCTGGCTAAGATCTTTACATGTTTTCGCCTGACCGGTTGCACTTCGTGCTGTCAGAACTATTATATTCGGGAATTTTTCCTTCAATGTCCTAACTCCCTCCACAGATCCAAAGACAGGATTATCTTCGATTAAAAGGACGCCATCTATATCAAAAGCTATTATAACACGCTTTGGATCACACGACCCGACCGCAAGTTCAATGGCACTTACCACATCTTTCCAATTTGTAACTTTTGCTACAACATGTGGCTGCATCCGCGACTCCGGCGACCAGTTTACCTCTGTGAGAGGTTCCTTTGCTTGGGGCGGCATGCTGGCAGGACATACCTGTGGTAGCGCAGACACGATTTGTAGAGAAAACAATACCCTCCATAAAAATGATTTATTCATTTCAAATGCCCCCTATTTCCTTGGCAAGAGCATCTCATAAAAATCCACGCTTGTCAAATTATTTGTCGTCAGTTTTGGTGTTAATTTTTTTGACTTTTTCGAAGGAGATACTGAACTAGCGTTACAATCTTTCGCCCCCCAGAATATGTACATGGAAATGTTCTACTTCCTGGCCGGAGTCTGGCCCCGTGTTGCTTAGTATGCGGTAACCCGTCTGGGACACGCCAAGTACGTCTGCAACCTTGGCCACCGCGACAAAAAAATCCCTCAGATCCTGTGCGTCTACCCGGGAAACAAAATCAGCAAAATTTGTATACAGCCCCTTGGTGATCACCAGGGCGTGCACCCGTTTCTGTGGATGTATATCATAGAACGACAGAGCTATATTATTTTCATATATCACATCGGCGGGAATTTCTTTTTTTAAAATCCTATGAAACACATTGTTTTCGTCGTATTTGTACATAAACTCATCTCCATGATGGTCATTCTGCGCCTATTTTCAGCAAAAAACAAGTATCGAGACGTTGCATAATGGGATTTGGTATCAGTCTAGTCTGCCGTTTTTCTGAACATGCCGCGGCAACATACGGCGAAGGATGATCAAACTTGGAACAAAAGCCAGAGGAGCAAAAAGAAAAAAATTGGTCCATCCCAGAGCATCAGCCATCAGACCGGATAGGCTACGGAACAGTATTCCTCCGAGCTCATAGAAGGCCCACAGCAGCGCGTACTGGGTGGCTGGGTAGTTGCTATTGCATATGCTGTACAAAAATGCCATGAACGCAGTTGCAATGGCTCCTCCAGTGACATTTTCCACAAATACGGTCAGGTACAGTGCGGTTATGTTGTGGCCTATCTGGGATAATATTACATACGCAAAACATCCCAATGTATGGATGACTCCCGCCCAATACATTGACTTTTTCACGCCCAGCTTTTTCACCAAATATCCTCCAACAAGCCCGCCTAGCAGGACCGCGAAAGCTCCAAACACCTGAACAACGTTTGCTATTTCCAGTTTGGAAAAACCCAGATCCACGTAGAATGGTTTAGCCATTTTTTGAACAATTCTGTCGCCAGCTCTGTATAGAACAACGAGCGAGAGTATCTGTCCTCTGTCTTTACGCTGCAAGAATATTTTGAATGGGCAAACTAGGCAGCCCAGGATTGTTGCTTTCATCAGGCGGACTATTCCAAATCTAGAATGTTCATTGTCCTCGTAGGATTTTACCATCTTTTCTATACGTTCTATATCGGCTGTCGTTCGTATTGCCGGCTCCTCGACACAGAAGATGAAAAATGTGCACAAAAAAATCGAAAAAGCCATTGAGGCATAGGCGAAATTCCAGCCGAAATAGTGGGCCAGGTATAGGGTAATACTCTTGGAAAAAAACATTCCTGTTTTGTATCCAAATATGAAAACTCCTGCTATTGGGCCAAACATTCGCGCTTTGGCTTTGTCCAATTGATAGGCATAGAGCGACATATCCTGGCAACCATCCGCAAAAGCCACCACGGAAACGTATATCATGAGGCTTGTCAGACTGGTCTGTGGGGTAGCTGTGGCCATACCGCTCAGTCCGACAAATAGTAGCATCTGACTGACCAGGGCCCAGCCTCGACGTCTACCAAATATTTTGGCTAAAATCGGAAAATCTATTTTTTCTATGAATGGAGCCCAGAGAAATTTCAACACAAACGGCCACTGTAGAAGCGTAAAAAGCCCAATGACAGTATTCGATACTCCGCATTCTTTCAACCACAGGTCCAGAATGGTTAGCCTAAGCAGAAATGGGACGCCACAGGTGAACCCCACAAAAAACCTTGCGCCAATGTCAGCTCGAAGATATGTCTTCACAACGTCGTTGACAATGGCAGTTAACTTCATTCAATTAATCTACTCATTTTCTTGCGAGTGATGGGATCCAGATATTTTTTCCTCAACCGAAAGGCCCTGGGTGTAACTTCCACCAGCTCGTCATCCTGAATATAGGACAACGCCTGCTCCAATGAAATAGACCTCGGCGGAGATAATTTTATATTATCATCCTTTCCTGAGGCCCGCATGTTCGACAGCTGCTTTGTTTTGGTTGGATTGACATCCAGTTCGTTGCTTTTACTGTGCTCACCTATGATCATACCCTCATAGACAGGATCTCCTGGATTTATAAACAGTGCGCCGCGCTCCTCCAAAAAATAAAGAGCGTAGGGAACGGCATTCCCTTTGGAGTTGGATACCAAAACTCCTTTGGTGCGGTCTTCAATAGGGCCACGGTATGGCTCGTATCCGCTAAATGATCTATTCAGGACTCCAGTTCCCCTAGTATCTGTCAGAAATTCGCCGTGGTACCCTATTAATCCTCTGGTGGGAATCAGGAATTTCAGCCTGGTTTTTCCAGCTCCAGACGAACGCATGTCCAGCAGCGAGCCTTTTCTAAGTGTGATCTTTTCAACGATGATTCCAGTGAATTCATCATCCAAATCGATGTAAAGCTCCTCCATGGGCTCTAATTTTTGTCCGGTGACAGGATCTGTTTTGTAGAGCACCCTAGGCCGACTGATAGAAAGCTCAAATCCTTCCCTTCGCATGGTTTCGATCAAAATACCCAGCTGCAACTCTCCACGTCCAGCCACTTCAAATGAATCCTGATCGCTTGATCTTTTAACAGTAATGGATATATTGCCCTCGGCCTCCTTCTGCAATCTATCCCAAATCATACGGGAGGTAAGCTTTTTTCCGTCCTGTCCCCCAAGTGGAGAATCATTTATGGAAAATACCATGGACAGCGTGGGAGGATCTATTGGAATAGCCTTTATGGGAGTCATAACCTCCGTGGACGCTATTGTATCTGCCACGGTGGACTCCTGGAGTCCAGCTATGGCCACAATATCACCGCATTCCACATGTTCGATGGGAATACGCTTTAGTCCCTCGAAAGTCAACAGTTTTGTGAGCCGAGATCTCTCCACGACTCCGCTTCCTTCCCTAATCGCATGCACCGAGTTATTGATGGATGCGGATCCTGTCAGGATTTTTCCAGTTAAAACTCTTCCCAGATATTGATCATAATCCAGCATTGTAACCAGCATCTGAAATGGTGCTTTTGAATCGGTGTTGGGAGAACTTATATGACTAACAATCGCCTCGAGCAGCGGCGTCAAGTCTTTGCGCTCGTCACTGAGATTTTTGATGGCCCATCCATTTCTTCCGGAGGCGTAGATAATAGGAAAATCCAACTGCTCCTCGGAAGCCTCAAGAGCCACGAAAAGATCGAATATTTCATTGATAACTTCGTTTACCCGGGCGTCTGGCTTGTCCACCTTATTTATAACTACAATCGGTTTCAGTCCGAGCGCAAGAGCCTTTGTCAGCACAAATTTGGTTTGGGGCATAGGTCCCTCTGATGCATCCACGAGAAGCAAAACTCCCTCAACCATACTAAGTATGCGTTCGACTTCTCCTCCAAAATCCGCATGCCCAGGCGTATCTACTATGTTAAGCTTCATATCGTTCCATACAAAGCTGGTACACTTGGCCAGAATGGTGATGCCTCGTTCTCGCTCAAGATCATTATAGTCCATGGCACAGGTTTCAATCTGCTGATTATCTCTGAACAAACCACTCTGTTTGAACATTGCATCCACCAATGTTGTTTTCCCGTGGTCCACATGGGCAATAATAGCCAGGTTTCTAAGTTCTTTGGACAAATTTTTCTCCAATATTCAAAGAAAAGTATAACACACAATGTTCAATTTACAAAACTTTCGCTAACAGAACCTACTACCATCAGGTTTACCTTCCTCTTAATTGCTGAAATAATAGCATTTTTCTTTCGGTTTTTCTACCTCCACTGTTTTTAAAGAAATTTTGATGCTTTAGCTAATCCATAGCTCGCGTTATTAGCAGCTTTTGGGCTACAAAGAATCGCATGTGCCACTCTAGATTGTGGATGCGTAGATAGTCTACTCCTCTCTCGGCTGCCAATGCGGATATGGCCAGGGTCTCCAGATCCCTATTCTCCGTAGCAGCATTGGAAAAACTTGAGATAAAGGATTTGCGTGAGTGGGCCAGCAAAACCCCACAGCCCATTTCTTTTATTCGTGAAATGTTTCGTATAATCTCAATATTTTCCAGTTTACTTTTGCCAAAACCAACGCCGGGATCCAGTAGCATATTCGCCCTTTTAAATCCCAAATTTTCCAGATAACTGACCCGTTCAGCCAGCCATGATATGTTCATGCCATGCAACATAATCACAAACTTCGCGTTCCGATCGGCAATTAGTTTGATGACCTCGTCGCTAAGCTGTGATTTCACATCATTAATCCATTTTAAATTATACTTCTTGATTGCATATTTGACCACTTCGTCGAAATAGGTATCCAGACCAAGACAATCTGCTATGTCCGATGTCTTTTCCAAGATTTCGTCCAGCCGGGCAATTTCTTCCGATGGCGGAATTTCCCCATAGCCTGGACGTGTAGACTGGGCTCCAAGCTCTATGACGCAAGCCCCCTCCCCGTACAATTCCCGGATGCGATTAACGGCGGCGTCTGGAGCAAAATACTTTCCACCATCTGAAAATGAATCTGGCGTAACATTCACTATGCCGACAAATTTTGGATCCAATGTGAAATAATTTAAAGCTTTGTAATCCTCTGGAGTGGCCAAATGAAATTCCCTAAATCCAACGGTCGTTAGCAGATATCGCAGGAATGCACGGTTTTTTATTTCCCTGTGGGGAATACAGAGTTGCTCGCAGTTGATTACCTGATCCCCATAGGCCACTATGTCTATATCGATGATACGGGGTGACCAGCGCGGGGCATCAAAGCTGCGCCCCATTTCTTTTTCCAAATTTTTTAGGCGATTGAGCAACAAAAATGGATCCAGCGAAGAAGTTCCGACAATCACCATATTAAGAAACGGAAGATTCCAGTTTTCTGTGGCACCAGGCGGCAACAAAGCAGAAGTTTCCAGAACTATGGAGGAGCGGTTACAGTGAAAAAAAACAGCTAACCGCTCCAAGGCATCTCTCAGATTATCGAACCTGTTGCCAAGATTACTTCCAAGGGATAGGTAAATCGGCAATCTCTGCACAGTCTCACCAATCCGAATAGAGGAAGGCGGCACTCGGGAGATTTTTGATTGGCAATTCCGGTTTGGTTACTCTGATACGTTTCAAAATGGTGGAATTGTTCAGATGCGTAGAAATCTCATCGTACAAAAACTTAGCAATTTTTTCTATCAGATTAAAGGATGAATTTTGAAGCTTGGCGTCCACAAGACTAATCAACTCTTCATAGCACACTGTATGCGAAAGATCATCTGTGTCGCATGCCATGTTCTTTTCGGAAAATCTCAGACTTATATTGACCAGAATTCTATGCTTTGTAATCCTCTCCTCCTCTCTACTGCCGACAATGACAAACATTTCATAGCCGAGTAAATCCAGTTGTTTTATCATTCGTTCCACCCTTACCCGCGAAAACACTCCATACCTCACACAGCAGAATTTACATTACAAAGATTTTCCTCGTCAAGTTTTCTTGTTTGGGTGGACTGCCTCATAAGAATACACCAAATTTTTGATATAAGAGTAAACGTGCGGAATGGGGGAGGATTTTTAGTAGCATTTGTTTTTCCTGGGCAACATAACCGGGAAATATCTTAGCAACGAGCGGGCAGACTTGCTCTATATTTTTTGAAATTTATAAGTAATATTCCAAAGAAATGAAAATATAATCCGTAGTTACTTCAATAAAGATTCCGCACTCTCTGATGCTGATCAAGAATTGCCTCTGTTGGCTCCAACTTTTCCTAGCACGACTGGGAGCTCAATTCCCGCCTGTTGCGCAAGGTCATGCATTGCCGGTAGTGATTTTATCAGATCTTTCATGAAGTTGGCAGTCACGCTGCCGTTTTGTGTTCCCGCGCCACTATCCCAGACTGTTATTTTATCGAACTTGATGTTTTTGATGGCTTTCACCTGTTTTTCTACGATGCTCTCGACTTTTTCTATCATGAGGAAGCTTGTGGCAAGCTCAGGTTTGGAATTGCAAACGGACACCAGCTTCTCATATCCGAGAGCCTTCGCCTCAAGAACGGCTTTGATACCCTCGGCTTCCGCAAAATATTTCGCTTTGACCGCATCTGCTTCTCCCAGAGCAATTCTTCTGAGTCTTTCCGCCTCCGCATCGGCCATAACCTGAATTTTCAGTTTTTCCACCTCTTGCCTTGCTAGCTCTTCTTTTTTCAGCTTAGCCTCTTCTTTTTCTTTCTGAGCTATCAGGATATCTCGTTCAGCATTTGCTGTTGCGACTTCTCCAAGCTTCAGGGCATAGGCCTGCTTCATTGCAAGATCGGCGTTATAATCGGCTATGAGAGCCTTGGCTGTGTTCTCTCCTTCAACCGCCTCAGCGTCAAAACCGGCAACCTGAATCTTCTGATTTTTCGTAGCTTCAGCCTGGCCTACTGTGCCAATTCTCTCCTGCTGAGCTACTTCAACCTTGGCCTGATTGATGGCTTCCGCCGCCGCTTTCTTCCCAATGGCCTCGATATAGCCGGATTCATCCGTGATGTCTCGAACGTTCACATTTATTACCTCAAGACCGATTTTATTGAGCTCGGTGTTGACATTCGCATTGATTTGCTCCAGAAACTTTTCTCTATCCTGATTTATCTCTTCAATGGACAAGGTGGCGATCACAAGACGCAGCTGTCCGAGAATGATGTCGTTCGCCTGATTGATGATATCTCTCTTTTCCAATTCCAGAAGTCTTTCGGCGGCATTCTGCATGACGTCTGGATTGGTTGATACTCCAAACGTAAACGTTGCTGGCACGTTCACTCGTATATTTTTTTTGGATAAAGCGCCTTTGAGATCAATTTCCGTCGTCATTGGCTCCAGCAAAAGATAGCAATAGTCCTGTATCAGAGGAAGAACAAAAACGCCTCCTCCATGAATACATTTTGCAGTTTTATCACTGCCGATATTTCCGAAAACGACCAAAATTTTGTTGGATGAACATCTCTTGTAGAGTCTTGCTACTAACGATAAAACAGCAACAATCAGCAACGCCGGTACTATTACCATTCCAATTAGGCTGGGTGATATATTTAACATTTCGCACTCCATTTTTCTCTCTTCAAAAAATTTACTTGGTTAATTTTTGTACATAAATAACATTTTTATCCACTTTCGTAACCTTGATCTGCGCAAATGCTTCAATTTCATCATCATCCACATTGATGGCATTTACTATGGATAACCTCCCGTTGACGACTATTTGGATTTGTCCGGCGCCGCCCGAAGCAAACTTCGTATATGCTTTTCCCGACTCATTAACGCATTTCGATAGATTAATGCTGCTGCTTTTTTCTAACTTTTTTATGCTCCCCATCAGCAAACCTGATAAAAACGTAAACAACGCGCCGACCGCGATCGCCAATGCAAACGATCGAAGCATATCAAGCTGATATTCGCGCATGGCAGCCAGCCCGATCCATCCGAATCCCATGAGAAATGCTAAAATCGACTGTATCGACAGAAAACTGAACGTATCGCCCGATTCAGCCTCATGACCCGCATCGTCCGCATGATCAAAAACATCAAATATGAAAAGTTTTAATACGAAGAGAAACGTTGACGCGACAGCCACAATAAAATAGTAGCCCACCATCTTCTGCTCTATTAACGTCACAGAACCCCACTTTTCCAATATTATGTAAACTACTCATGATTCCAATTATCTTTAATAGGATAACACATGTGAAGCAAATATTCAAGTTTATGTTAGTTCAGCACCAGCAGCATTGATTCCACTTAATAGAGGAGTATCACCGCCTGTTGCTCAAAGCGCCCCAATTCTCAATGAAAGAAATATTAACTTTCCAGAAGATGGGCATCAACAACCGTGTCCGTTTATTGGTTTTTGCTAATTTTTGATTCTCAAGTTTGAGATGCTCCAAGGCACGAAAAATTATTATCGAACATGGTTATTATTATGATAGTTTAAAATGAGAAATGGTATAATACCAGATAAAGTTTCGTGGGAGAAATTGACGAAGGTGGTTATTGTATCTGAAACACGACTTTCCTCCAAAAAAGTTGTGGAGAAAGTTATCTATGCAGTACGTAATGAAAACAAATCCCGTAGCTGATTGTTGTTGAATTCGGTAATCCACTGTTCTCCACTTGCAACTGCAATATTGGCAAGATCCTTCTTATTTTGGATCATTTCGTCAATTCGCTCTTCGAATGTTCCGGTGGTTAATAATCGATAAACCATAACATTATTTCGCTGTCCTATACGATAGGCGCGGTCGGTGGCTTGGGTTTCGACTGCTGGATTCCACCATAAATCGTAGTGAACCACATGATTAGCCGCCGTCAGGTTCAAGCCGATGCCTCCGGCTTTCAGTGACACTATTAAGATGCGAGTCTGAAAATTTTCATGAAAATCACTCACAATTTCGTCGCGTTTTTCCATTAACAATCCGCCGTTTAGAAACGGAATCGATAACCTAAATCTTTCCTCCAAAAGATCAACAAGTATGTTCCCCATTTCAACGTACTGTGTAAAAATAAGGGTTTTCTCTCCTAATTCATGAATTTCGCTTAGAATTTCCTCCAGCATTTTTGATTTTCCAGATTCATCTAGCAATGCAGTAGGCTTCTTAGCATACTGCGCTGGATGATTGCAAACCTGTTTGAGAGAATTAATAAGTTTTAGGACCAATCCTTTGCGTTCAATACCATCTTTTTCAGCTATTTGGCTCAGAGATGAATTTAGTATTTCTTGGTAGATAGCTGCCTGCTCTTTTGTGAGGGAGCAATATTTATTATTTTCTATTTTTTCCGGAAGATCGGCAATGATAGCTTTATCGCTCTTGCAGCGGCGTAAAATAAAAGGACTTGTTATTCGAATAAATCTACTGAGACATTCTTTATTACGTTCTCTTTCTATTGGTATGGCAAATTTTGTTCTAAAACCACCCTGAGTTCCGAGATAACCCTTGTTGGTGAAATCAAAGATACTCCAGTATTCCAACAAGCGATTTTCGATCGGAGTTCCACTCATGGCTATGCGATACTTCGCGGCGATGGATTTTACCGCCTTTGTTTGCTTTGCAAGTGGGTTTTTTATATTTTGAGCTTCATCTATCACCAGCAAAAACCAGCTGTGCCCCTGAAATTCTGCTCTATCCCGGTAGACGAGCCCATAAGAGGTAAGTACAAGATCGAATTTTCCGTTTAATTCCCTTTTATTTCCGTGATAAATCAGAGGTCTTAAATCTGGGGTAAATTTCTCAATTTCCCGAAACCAGTTAGTTAACAAACTCGTGGGGGCTATCACCAAAACCTTTTCATTTTGAAGCATTCCTTCATTTTTCATATGAAGAATTGTGGTGATAACCTGCAAAGTTTTTCCCAATCCCATGTCATCGGCCAAAATACTACCAAATCCCATGTCAATATTTTGCACTAGCCAGCTGAATCCCCTCTCCTGATAAGGACGAAGCTGAGCCTTTAAATTTTGCGGTAGTATTTTCTGCTTGTAGGTTTTCATGTTCATAAACATTTGGCTAAGCTGTTCATCCAATTTCAAGGAAGCGGATTCAAATTCTTCCGCCAATGCAGCTTGCAGAAGTTCTGCCTGCGATAACGATTTGGGCAGATTATTCATCTGTTTCAGCATTAACTCCATCTGCCTTTCATCCATCAAAACATAGGAATCAGCGAAGCGAACAAGGCCGCGTGATTTTTTCAATAGGCGCCTAAATTCTTCTATGCTTATGTTTTGTTCTCCAATGGCCACAGTCCAGTCGAAATTCAGCAAAGTTTCAAGATTTAGGAAACTCTTTTCAGGGCAACTTATTTTCTTTTTCGCCGACAAATTCAGTGAAAGTCGAGGTCTAAATACATCTCTCAACGCTTTTGGCAGCGCGATAAGCACGCCAATGGCCTTCAATATCGGCAACACATCAAGAAATATTTTGGTGAAATCGGCAAAGTCAATGTCCAATGGTTTTTCATGGTCTACTATATTTTCCAAATCGGGAAAATGGTCAGCAAGAGCGGAAATATCTGACATAACTTCAAATTTCGCAGAAGCAGACATTTTTTTAAACGCTTCCGGTAAAGAAAGAGGTTCCTGATGTTTATCTGGAATAATCTTTAAATCCAATTGAAAACCATAGTCTCTTTCACTAATTTCCATGCAAAGTTTGTGTGATTTTTTTACCAAATATAAATTGCCCAACCATTGATTGATAACTCCCGGAATTTCCCTTTGGGTGAAGCCAGAAAATTTAAGTGCTTTTCCCGAAAAAAAAAGATCTACAACATCATCTCCTTGCAATCTTGAGAGATTCACAGATGAACTCTTAGCCGCAACAAACAGAGCGCAAAGAGATGATATTTGTTCATAGGAATTGCTCATGCTATTTATAATTCTCGGACATGTTAGCGTTAATTCATCAATAATTTTGCGTACTTCGCCATTGTATATGGCTGGAATCCACCGAATCAGAGTCTCCATTTTTTCATTTTGCAATATTTGCGGAATTACAGCGTTCCTCTTCATCAGCTTAGCCGCAAACTGCCAAACGACGTGCATGAACTTCAGTTTTGGATTAAATAGGTACAACAGGGAATTTGGCATTTCGCAAAAAAGATTAAATATATTAATATCGGCGCCTGCGGCTGTTTTTCTTTTTCCAACTCCCAAATTTATTTCGGTTATTTTGTGCTGATCATTCAAAAATATTTCGAAAGTGCCCCAGGACTCCACATCTGGAAATTTTTGCAAAAACGCTTCTTCCGATAATTCTCCATTGTATTTTTCATTGCCGATCAAATCATAAAAGAGACTCATTTTTTCTAGAAATTTTTTTTCGTAAAAAACAACGTCGGACTTTAAAATATCAAACGTCATGGTTTTTAGGAGAGGTATTTTAGACAAATCTATCCGATCCAATACTTTTTGGTCGAAGATTAGTTTAGTCTTTTTATTGTCAAACAATGCGTTCATATTAAGAATCGGTTTTTGCGTAGCTCCGTATTCATCAAATTTTTGGATAAGAGTTGATAGGCAACAATAGTGAAGATCAAACACCAAAAAAGGATCTTTATCTATCTTGTCGCAGATCAAATAAAGCACCGCGGCGATGTGCTTACAGGGAACTGCATAATCAGGACACGAACATTTTGCTCTAATTTCCTTCCATTGAGTGGGAAATAATTTGATCCTCATACTTTTGAGACTATCATATAATTTCGGTGGCAATCTTTTGTTCATAAGTGCAGATAAAACAGACGGCGTTTTTTCTATCAACTGTTTAAAAACTTCTCTTTGCTGAGGAGTAAATTTTTCAAATTCGATTTCAACTTTATAGGGAGTCCTTCGAGAACCTTGAACCCGCGCCGTCACCGTATTGCCCAAAATATTTACGCTTAACACCGCGCCCCTGTTAGCGTAGGCTTTTCCTCGTGGAAGACGGTTTTCGTTATCTATGTCATTAAAGGCCTCTAACCATTTTCGTCCCCACCAAGTTTTTCCATAAATTCTCGTAATCACGGGTGCCTATTTTTTCTCTAACTTCTTTTTTGCAGCGTTTACTTTTTCCCAAAAACGATTTGCCTTTTTATACCTTTGCCTGAGGAAGTCAAGATATTTTACATGCCTCGGAAATCCATTAAAATCTACGACCCTGCTGCTCAGCTGCTCGCACAATATCAAATCTTTCACAGCATTTGCGTTTTTTGACTCGCTACCGCCAGATAATGCTTCGACAACTAGCATTCTGTACAGCAGTACAGCGCTAAGCGGGTAATCATTTTGTAGAGCTTTTGCCACTGCGTGCGCATCGAAACTCTTTAACTGCTTTTCTAGACCATTCACGTTTTTTTTCACTAACAGGGAACATTCCTCCAAAGATCCGATTTCCGCTAATAAAGTTACTGCCTGCCAGACTTTGTCGCTTGCTACAGTACATTGTACTAATTCTTTCTTAATCTTGGCACGAGATTTTTCATCCATATGTTGGATAACTTCTTCATAACTATCTAACGTTAATTCTTTCTGGAACCAAATCAAACGTTTTTCTTGAGCTTCCGAGGATTTATTGCTTATTTCCAGCGCGTCAATCTCAAATTTTAGCCATTCTGGATAACCGCAAATATAGTTGTTAGACGTACGTATCCACTCCAGCGCGTCCTCTCCTCTGCCAACGGCTATCAGGCGACTTACTATTTCTTTCTTTTCTGAATCTTGAAGACTTTTATTGCACCGTGCCTTTGGAAATGCCAGAGCTGCAATATAATCGTCTACGTTATTTTGGCAATCTGCAATCTCCATCAACCACAATCTTATTTTTGCCATTACCTTATTTTTCGCGGATTCCAAACACTGTTCACTTGACATGCCACTTAATACCTTAAAACCTCTATCTTGAAATGCAATCTCGAGGAGATCTTTCTCCTGTTTGGCCACATCCTCAAAAACAGCACTGTTGTAATAGGCGACAATCTTGGACCTAAGCGAACTTAAATCGGAGCCATTTAAAATATTTGCAAAACCGCTAATTAATGAAAAATGTAAATTCGAAATATCGTTAATGAATAGGGAAAAAATAACACTAGCAGCATCTTTGCTTGGAATATTGGCACGCTCTGCAATTTTTCCAAACATCAAGCAAGAATTTCGAAAAACAGGCCTTATTTTTTCACAGCAATAGTTGTTTTTTTGGAAAAAAACCTGATGAATCTCAAAAAAATTCTTCATCAGATTAAACGCTTCAATCGGGACAGTATCGGATAAACTTAAAATAAAATCGCAAAGTTGGTCAAACATTGTTATGATTTCCTGTGTTTTTTTATTACTAAAAAAACTGGATGTTCTATTTTTTAGAGCTGTAATTTCCTTTTTTATAATGGAAATCATCTCTTTCGAATTGTGAGATTTCTCCACCACCATTCTTTCCACATTTTTGGACACATTTTTATGTTGTGCACAAATAGCCAGCACAATCTCACGCAACTGGGAAGTATTCAATTGTTCTAGTTGTTCCTCATCCATCTATCCATGATCCATTAGATATATTATAAAAGCATATTTTGGAGAAATTGTCCACTCAGTCATAATTGTGATCGCTCCATATTGTATTTTGAAGATCAAGGCTTCCATTTTACTGCAAGGATTTTACATCATATATTAGAAATAAATATTCGTGGCTGTCTGTTTGGCAGACCGATTATCATGAAACCCTTCGGCCGCCGGAATATCATGAAAGTGCTTCTGACAGTCTTTGTCCATAGGACACTACTGGTGTATAAAAATACATCGCCTTCAGATTAAATATCGTTCAGTACGCCCTTCATCTTACACCAGGAGAAAACACGCATTTCGCTATCATTGTCGCCTTTTTCGATAAATTTGGTTCCTTCAGGATATTTAAAATACATATTCTCCTGAATAAGTCCTGTGAACACACAGAGATTTTTAAAGCCTTTCTCAAACAACTGATGGGCCAAAACACACCCACTCACTCCCCCCTCAAAGCAATTGTCAGTAATTATTTTCGTATCAACGCTGTATTTTGACAGATTCTCCATTAGACTTTGAGGATCGTAATAGGTGTCAACCACAAGGCCATTAGACCGTAAAATATCACTGATGAAGTTCGCAAAAAACTTCTCATTGTCTAATACAACCACATTGACCTTTTCCAATAATGATTTATCGTCTCTTACTCTTGAAAAAACAATGGAAACATCTTCTATGAATGCCTTTGGTAATATCTTTATCTCAGACTCCACTGCTTTGTCTTGTATTTCTTTGCGATCATAAATACTGCTGACTAGGACAATCTGGGATTTCTTGATATCACTTTTTTGAATGACCTCTAAGCCATTTAACTCCTGGTTCCTCAATTCATAATCTAATAATAAAATAATATCCTCCCTTTTCTCGTGAGAATTTATAAAATCAATTGTTTCCTGAGCTTTTTCAAAGAATTTCAAAGAGATATCAGGAGTATACTTTTCTAGTCTATCTCTCCACTTGTTGTGTACCAGTACATCATCGTCTAAAATGACAACAACACACCCTTTGCGAAGGTCTATCTGCTCTATTGCCCATTTTGACTTACTGGATTTTGGAATTGTGAGCATGATTTTTGTTCCAACATTTTGGGTTGATTCTATAAATTGCGTTCCGTTAAATTCTTTTAAAGCATCTTGAATTTGCCTTGTCCCAATGCCATATCCTCCCTCTTTAGTGCTTGAGACAGACTCATTTCTCATTAACTTTTCCACAGTTTCTTGTGGCATGCCTTTGCCATTATCTTTGATGGTAATTTTTACCCTATCGTCATCGACAGAGAAACCAAGTTCTACAACTCCCTCTTCTTCTTCCAATGCTTCTACTGAATTGTTTACTATGTTGCTTATCATGCGCTCAAAATTCCCGGCATTACCAAAAATAAACGTGAAGCGTATGGATTCATCAAATGAATACTGAAACTTCACGCTTTTATCGATATACTGAATTTCTTTCTGGTCTATAATCTCTTTTAAAGTTTGAGAAACCAGAATATGTTGGTGATTTATGAAGGATTCTTTTTCAGGTGAATACTCTAAAAACACTTGTACAATTTTCTTGATACTATTCACGGAGTCCCGCAGAGCGATGTACTCCTTTTCAGGAAGATTTTTTGCACCAACTTTTAAAACCATACTCAAAGTCTGTAATGGAGTTCGGATATCATGACATACTTGCTTTGCCAGTTGGCCAAATTTGGTTTGGATTTTATTTTGAATTGCCAGATCTTCAGCCCGCTTACGATCGGTGATATCAATTGAAATCCCGAGCAGACCTGCGATCTTGCCTCCTGCATCATAAATCGGTGTTTTGTGAGTCAGGTAACTAAAACCTTCTATAGAATTCTCCTCTCCTTCAAATGCCTTTCCTGTCTCCATGACTTTTATATTATTTTTCTCAATTATATCTGCATCTTTTGGTGGATAAAGCTCTTTGTTCGTTTTACCGATAACATCATGTGTTGACTTTAAACCATATCTTTTAGCTTGAAGATTGTTACATCCTAAATACACATTATCTCGATTTAACCAATATACATGACCTGGCAGTTGCTCAATAATGGAATACAACATATTTTTTTCACTAATTTCTCTAGATAGAGCTAATGCTAATTCTTCTTTGGTTAGATTATTTTTTTTCTTAAATGGGGATTGCGCTATATAGATATTACATGTTATAACATGTTATGTTTTGTATTAAGAGATGGAGATTTTCATAATGATATGCAAATTTTGTGGCAGCGAAGCGCTCAGGAAGAGTGGTATT
>JAIROP010000041.1 GCA_031257475.1 Holosporaceae bacterium | reverse complement strand
CCTAGACTGTGTGTCTTCTTGTGTTGTTGTTGGGGTGGGTGCGTCTGGCTGTCGCCGCGCCGCTCCGGGGGGGGGGGGGGGGGCCCCCCCCCCAACACTCACACCGCAAAACATTATGGACACACTTCCGGGCAAGCTGGCAACACAATCGTCGGCAAAATTGACAAAAATATATCTGCAGACAAAGCATTTCTTTACATCCTAAAATTCATATTCAGCAACAAAGGGGCAATCCTCATTGAATTTGCTCTGTCTATTCCCATTCTGCTCACGCTGCTCTACTATATCCACGATCTCCCCAAACTGACCAGCATACAGGAACGGATGGAATTTTGCGCTCACTGTGCCATCAATATGCTGCAGAATATCAGCCGAGGACGATCTGAAAACCAAAGGATAACCAGAGCCGATATCATGCAAATAGCCCATGCCATGTGGTTGCCGTTCCTCGGTGGAGGAATTCGGCAGTATTCGATCACAGCTCCCACAACAACAAGAACATATATAATGCCATGTGGTTATGTTCCTCAGATAGAGCTCTATTGTTTCAAGGGAACTGGAGATGGAAAAGCAAGGCATTGTTGGCTGGTTAATGCGAATTGCGCACTCGGAGCCAATCCTGCAAACATTGATATTAACAACGATATGAGAATTTATTCACCTATAAAAACGAGAGCGGGATCTATCTACAATGTGAGTGAGATATATGAGGGATTTAATGTAAAAGAAGGTGAGATGAAAATAATAGTATTATTGCGTCTTTGTCTGAATAATTATGTCTCTCCGGCTGATGGAATGAATTTTACACTGTCCCAAAGACTTGGATTATTACTTATTAGCATTAGTGGAGGATTAGCTGGGACATATCTGCATAGAGTGGTATTCTTTACTCCTCGACCAGATATTTTTAGTGAAACCGCTCCACAGTAACCCAGTCCATACGATGAATTCATAGGATCGAAGAACATCATCTTGCACAAAGCACTGTTGTATGTTAGAAACTAGCGCAGTTTGGAAGCTATTAATTTAAAAAGTAGAGAGGGGCCATGTCCAAGAAAGTCGTCGGATATATAAAGCTGCAAGTGCTAGCGGGAAAGGCAAATCCATCTCCTCCGATTGGTCCAGCTCTGGGACAAAGAGGGTTGAACATAATGGAGTTTTGCAAGGCATTTAATGCTCAGACCCAATCCTACGACGTAGGAACACCACTTCCTGTGATCATAACGGCCTACGGAGACCGCACGTTTTCCTTTGTAATTAAATTGCCGCCTGTTTCCTATTTTTTAAAGCAGGCTGCTGGCCTAACCAAAGGGTCTTCCACTCCCGGTCGCAGTGATTCCGTGGGAAAGGTAACAGTGGATCAGGTTCGGGAAATTGCTGAAAAAAAGATGAAAGATTTGAACGCAAACGACGTCGATGCTGCCTGCATGATGATTGCTGGGTCGGCACGGTCTATGGGGTTGGAGGTGATCGGATAATGGCACACAGAGGAAAAAAATATAGGGCAGTGTCCGAAAAGATAGGAGCTGGAAGAGTTTTTGGTCTTGGAGAAGCTGTGTCGTTTCTTAGGGAGAATTCCTACTGTAAATTTGATGAAACGGTTGAGGTGGCAATAGACCTCAACGTGGATCCCAAGGCAGCCGATCAGAATGTCCGTGGAGTGGTGCCTCTGCCGGCAGGTACCGGAAAAGTCATAAAAATCGCGGTCTTCGCAAAGGGGAAGTCCGCCGACGATGCATTGTCAGCGGGCGCTGATTATGTAGGAGCAGACGATTTGGTGGAAAAAATTTCCAGTGGTAACCTAGACCTGGACGTATGTATAGCAACACCTGACATGATGGGTGTCGTCGGACGTCTGGGAAAGATCCTGGGACCCAAGGGGTTGATGCCGAATCCAAAACTTGGTACCGTTACTCCCAATGTGGCGGTTGCTGTAAAAAATGCAAGGGCTGGTCAGGTGGAGTACCGCCTTGACAAGGGGGGGGTTATCCACGCAGGGCTGGGCAAGCTGAGTTTTGATCAAGGGAAAATTGAGGAAAACGTGAAAGTATTCGTTGGAGCAGTATTGAAAGCCAGACCGGCTGGTGTAAAAGGAAGTTTCTTGAAATCAGTTGTGCTTTCTAGTACCATGGGACCAGGATTGTTGTTGAATTCTACGGAGGCCATGGAGTTTTAGAAGTTGTTAGGAAAGTCTATCGAAGACCACCGGTGCCTGTGACGGAAGTTCCGGTGTAGATTGGCGCGATTCGATTGGTCTTCGGTATTCTCTCCGATACTTTGGGGAGGAAGTCGGTGAAAAAAAATGAAAAGGCAGAGATTGTTTCTGAGATACGCTGTAAATTACGTGGAAAGGAAGCAGTTTTTGTAGTTCGACAGAACAGGATGACAGTGTCCGACACGGAAAGCCTTAGGAAGTTGCTGAGTGCTGTGGACTCGGAGTATGTTGTGGTGAAAAACACGCTGGCTCGTCTTGCGGTGAAGGAGACAGAGTTTGAATGTGTGACTGACCATCTTAGAGGCCAAACAGCCCTACTGTTCTCCAAGAACATAACAGGATCGGCGAAGGTTTTGTCAGAATATTCATCAAAGAGCGATGATAAGTTGGCAGTCGTTTGCGGTGGTTATAATGGAAGGCTGCTAAGCGGAGCTGATGTGGAGACGTTGGCAAAGCTGCCAGCCATAAATGAGTTACGTGCAACGATCATTGCTGTCGCACAAACGCCGGCACAAAGGTTGGCTACGTTGTTGCAAGCGCCTGCGGGGCAGATTGCACGGGTCCTGAAGGCTTATTCGGGGAAAAATAAAGGAGAATAAAAATGGCAGCAAATTTGGAAAAAATCGTGGAAGAATTGTCCCAGTTGACAGTTTTGGAAGCAGCGGAATTGAGCAAAAAGCTAGAGGAAGCCTGGGGAGTATCAGCAGCAGCTCCTGTGGCTGTCTCTGCTGCTGTCGCAGCGCCTTCTGCTGCGGCGGAGGTGGAGGAAAAGACGGAATTTGACGTTATTCTGACCGATATTGGGGTTGGCAAGATTGGGGTAATTAAGGTTGTTCGGGAAATCACGGGGCTAGGCTTAACGGAAGCCAAGGCAATTGTGGAGTCTGCTCCAAAGGCAATAAAAGAGGCTGTATCCAAGGACGAAGCCAACACAGTAAAAGCAAAGCTGGAAGCTGTTGGAGCAAAGGTCGAAGTAAAGTAATGTCATTTCTGAAAGAGGATACCCCTTGCCTTACACACCAATTGCTTTTTAATATTTTTTGGTGTATAATACCTTCGTCCTTGTTGGACTATGGTGATAAACGTTATGATAAATAGGCGACGTGGACTCGGGGGCGGAGCCCGACATCTCCACCATGAGGGGATGAATAGGTTCGACACGCGTTGAAAAACATAATTTTTACCCGGGGCGGTTTACGTTATCAAACCAAAATTATAAATGCGAACGCTGAATTGCGCGCATGCAACGATAATTGGCAGGAAGAGCAAATGCGGATTGCTGCCTAATTGAGTGGACGCGGTTTAGGGGAGCCGGGCAACAGAAATCCCCTGCTGATCCATCAAGTATGAAAAAATTGTTATCACAAATTTGAGGCTTTAGCAGGCACGACGCAGCGGCGTTTTTTGCTATGAAGATTAATAAAATTTTAGTAAAGTTGGAGTAGCATCTATTAAATAGCCGATGTTTGAGTTGGGAGGGGATCGTGAGAGTTTTGTTGATAGAAGACGACACAGCAACGGCCAAGAGTATAGAAGCATTTTTAAAAAGGGAGGGAATAATAGTGGATTCCACAAGCTTTGGCCAGTACGGCATAGAGGTAGGTAAAATCTACGACTATGATGGAATCATACTAGATTTGCTACTTCCCGACATAGATGGAGTCGAAGTCATTAAAAAGCTTCGCTGCTCAAACATAGGAACCCCGGTGATTGTCCTATCTGGACTGGCAGAATGCAAGGATAAAGTCAGTTGCTTGGACAGAGGAGCAGACGACTATATAACCAAACCTTTTGAGGGAAAGGAGTTGGTGTCACGTGTTCAGGCAGTCATCAGAAGATCCAAGGGCCACGCAGAGTCCATTATCAGAATAGGTCGAATGACTGTCAACTTGCAGAACCGTCGAGTGGAAATAGATGGAAAAACTCTGCATCTTACGGGAAAGGAGTATGCCATACTTGAGCTGCTATGTCTCAGGAAAGGGGCAACGCTAACCAAAGATATGTTTCTAAACCACCTGTACGGTGGCATGGATGAACCTGAATTAAAAATAATCGATGTGTTTGTTTGTAAATTACGGAAAAAACTTATGGATGCCCTCGGTGGAGAGTGCTATATAGAGACCATATGGGGCAGAGGATACACCGTGAAGGACGTGGAGCCACACTCGCCTGACACTCAGATCTCTACACACCCATCTGAGTTTGGGTCCGTGTCGGATGTTTCCTGAAAGAATCTATGATAGTGCAAATGAGTAATACCATTTCCCATTATCAGTTTCTTCTCACACGCTTTATAGCGCTTGTCGTTAAGCTGATCTAAAAAATTATTGGAATAGTTTAAAATGAGAAATAGTATCATATGTAAACTCCTTTCAGACCAACAAACCATAAAGGAGTTTACAGCATCATTGAATCTTTAGGCCAAGCATTTATCGTCTCACTAATCAAGCCTGTGGCTTACCTGTCAGCGAGTTACCTTCTACAGAAACCATGTTCGATAATAATTTTTCGTGCCTTGGAGAATCTCAAACTTGAGAGCCAAAAATTGGCAAAAACTAATAAACGAACATGGTTAATAGCGAACAGGAAGTTCACGTCTCAAAATTAGTGACTGCCCTATAAACATATAAGGAATGACCGCCCTCTGCAAAGCAGCGGGGTATTTGGTTGACCTTCGGACTTTTCCTATTGGTCATGCGCAGCGAGCTGCGGGGAATTCAAACCTTTAGGGATTAAAAACTTTGTAATTTCACAAAAATAACGCTACTCAAATCCATTGGCTCGTCGTGGTTGGGTATAAAAGTGTTCGCTGCACCTATTTTTTCCGATTCCCTTCAATTTTAATGAAAAATCAATAATTAATGTAATATTCTGTAATAGTTAACTCCAATATTGAAAGGAAATGAATATGATTAAAACATTCGCTTCGTTTTTTGGTTCGTTAGCTTTTGCAGTATCGTTTGCGGCTGATTCGTCGCAGACGCCTCCACCGCCACCGCCACCGTCGCTGCAGCTACAGCCACCGTCGCCGCCACCGCCGCTTCAGTCTGGAGGGAGAATATCTTACAGAGAGCGACAGGAGGCATTGAAAGCTGAACAGCAAGCTAAGCAAAAAGCCGAGTGGGAAGCCGGGTGGAAAGCAGTAGTAGATTGTTTAAGCGGAAAAAGATCTGATAATCCGAATTATAATCGTTTTAACGAGTTATCTGAAAGGCTGAGGAGAGGCAAAATACCAAACATTGTGAGAATTAGCTTGCCACCTGACACCGAGAATTTATCAGTCCTGCCACGTTTGATTCAATCGAAGTACCCAGCAAAGAAGACGCTGGTGGCAGTGGATTTTGACAATACCGTCACAAGAATGCTCTCATTGGCTGGGGAGACATTTCCACAAGAAAATGTTGATCTGCTAAATCAGTTGCCTCTCTGGATGGTTGTAACGGCTTCTCGCGCTGAAGGACCAGAAGGAAAAGTTTCCAGGCTTCAGCGGGCGGGCGTGACATCTTTACCCGCTATGAGGGCGAAATTTGGAAATGCTGATCTTCCAGCTGTGACTTCTTCGCTACTAACGGTGATTCCATTTGAAAGCGGTCAGGAATCATCTATAAGATACGGCTCTTCATCTTTTGAAGTAGTGAATTTAGAATTACAAAAAGCTGGAAATGTGTTTTTTGCCGCTCTTCCACGAGAAAACGTGCCGATTGACGGTAAATTACCATATAATCCATCGGAATTGGTCCGTAAATTAGAAGAATCAGGTTTGGGTTCTAGTAACGGGTATCATAAAGGGGCTGCCATAAGAGAGGCGATAGATATATTGCCAAAGGAGGAGAAACCGCAAGTACTCGTGGTTGTGGACGATACGCTGGGAAATCTAGAAAATGTCGATAAGGCGGCACAAAGCGGCCTTTTTAACGACATGAGCGAGATAGTTCTCATATGGATACAGCCAACACTGTACCAGCAGCGCGAGAATTTCGGAAGTCAGGGATTTAAAGATAAATTTAGGCCAATGGATTTGCCCGAAGATTCAGCTGCAAGAGCGTAGACTTTATCTGGGGCTAATGTATTTTTAGCCCTCCGAATTGTCATATAAGTAATGAGTGTCGGAAGCGTTTTTATGGTATGCCAATTGATTTGATTTATCAATGGCAGATAGAACTCATTTTTCATGGTTTTATGGAATTTTTCGCGGATGCCATTTGTCTGTGGCGTGTAGGCCCTGATTTTGCTGTGATCGATTCCCTCAATGCTAAGAAATAGTTCGAAGGCATGATTTTCCAGGGTTCTGCAGTATTCTGTTCCGCGATTCGTGAGAATGCGCATCAGAGGTATTTCCTGCCCATCAAAGAACGGGACAACCCTGTCGTTCAGCATATCCGCGGCAGTAATGGCTGATTTTTCCGTGTAAAGTTTCGCATCCGCCAGTTTGGAATAGGTATCGACGAAAGTTTGCTGATACGCCTTGCCGATTCCCTTGAAATTTCCGACATAATAGGTGTCCTGAGACCCCAGAAATCCCGAATGCTCTGTTTCGATTTCTCCCAGAGCTTCTCTTTTGGATTTCTGCTTCTCCAGCTCCTGCAGCTGAGACTCTGTGAGGATAATCTCCTCTGCCACCACCTTTTTCTCCAGAGCTTTCAGCCTTCTGTCCAAAGTATTCAGGTCGTTGCGTTTCCAAATGCTGTGAACGCCTCCGGATGAGACCATTATACCCATCTTGCGAAGCTCGTTGGACGCTCTAACTTGACCATAGGCCGGATATTCCAGAGCCATGTCGATCGCCGCTTTCTCCACCTGATCAGCCACTCGATTCTTCAAAATCGGCTTGCGGCGACTGATTTCCATCAGCGCTTCTGAACCTCCGGATTCGTATAACTCTTTGAACCTATAGTAGCTGTCCCTCGAGTATCCCA
>JAIROP010000036.1 GCA_031257475.1 Holosporaceae bacterium | reverse complement strand
TAACAAAGTCGGAAACTTGCTTGCTTGAATCATACAATTCTGTGTTGAGATATTATCTCGCAAGATTGCACAGAAAAACCAAATGCTACTCAAAATCGGAGGAAATGCTCAGATTGTCGGTAACTCTCTTGCTTAATAAACATACCTTGCCATCTATATAGAGCAATCCCGTAAACACACTGTCATTGATAAATCTAATTAATTGGCATACCATAAAAACGCTTCCGACAATCATTACTTATATGACAATTCGGGAGACTAAAAATACGCCACCGTCAGATTAAATCTTGGTTAGTACATTTTATATGACGAGAAGTAATAGCGTTAGGTCACTAGACGGTAACCTAATATATTCCACACCGGGGATGTGGGGGGGGCTATTGATTAACCCGAGAGTAGAAACTTGTGTGGCTCCAAAACCCGGATTATTCAGCGATACTCCTCCACAATAGGGAGGCTTTTGGATGATTTTCCCAGGCAATAGTCTCATTATTGGAGACATTTTATGCTGCTGCCTATTCGTTTTTGTGATATTTTTCCCAACAGTCTAGGGGATTAGGATGGGGCAGTCGATAAAATTTTTCCTGGTATTTTGGGTAAGTTCCTGTTCCGTGAGCAGGGATATGCAACCCGTAGAAAAAATTCCACCGCCACTCCGTGCCGCTGATGAGCTTTCGGATCCTAGTCTGCAATATGAGAACAATAGACCAAATTCAGTTTTGTTACTGCTGCCTATGTCCGGCAGCAACGGCTTCCTAGGACAGGATATGGTAAATGTCTGCCTGCTGAGTCTGGACAATAATAATAGTTCCAACATAACCTTTCACGTGGTGGACTCGGCAGATCCTTCTCTGGATAAATTTTCTTTATCCAGGAGGTTCCCAAATTTGAGGGCGATCATTGGACCGGTGTTTGCTCAGGAGGCCAAACAGTACGGGGCGCTGTTTCCCAACATACCGCTGCTGTCTCTCTCCAGCGATCCAAATGTTAATAGTAATCATGTTTTTGCCTGTGGACCATCTCATCGGGATGAAATTCATACTCTGTTTACCCAGATGAACAATCAAGACATCACGGGCGCTTTGGTTATACTGCCGGAGGGCAGCCGTGGTGATCAAATCTTGGATATAATTTTGGACGAATTGAAAGGATCAGAGGAAAATGATAGCTTGGAGATTATCCGCTATACAAGCATTTCTCAAAAAGCTGCAACTAAATACGCGAAAAATTCCGGCAAAAAAGTTATTTTTGTCATTGATCATATCCTCAACCTGCAGAAACTATCAGATAAGTACGTTCTCACGCTCAGTTCAGTTGCGTTGTCTAATCGAGAAGTCTGGAACGGAGTGTTTTTTGCCTATTGCGAGGTAGAAAAGCAACAAAAATTCATCCCAGAATACCGAAATGCTTTCGGTGGATCTCCCACTCCTCTTGCCATGGTTTTCCATGACCTATTTTCCTGTCTGACGGAATTCATCAACACGGCCTTCCCAACTGGGGTTGCCTCTATGCAGAGACAATCGCGTTTCCTCACCCTCGTCAGTCGGTGTGTCCGAAAACGGCCGTTACAGCTTTTCCAGCTGCTCCACGGTCTTCCGGTACCGACGACCGACTCAGCGAGTTCTGCTGAAGGCCATTCCTAGGATCCACCCAAGAGAACACGATAAAAAATTGACTGATCATTGGGGTGTTGAATTTGGTATAGTTAAAACTGGCTTTGCGTTTGCCTCAAACCAGTCTACTAGGGCTTTGTTTCCATTCCTTTGTGCTTCAACAGCTACTGCGCGGTAATTCAATATATTTCCAGGAAGTCGACAATTCAATATCTTCACTGCCAAGGAAGGATCGCCTATCCTGGCTACATGCTTTTCAAGAAAAAAGGGCTCAACCACTCCGGCATTTGCAGCATCTGTGCACACAATGGCAAGACACAGAATGTCACAATCAAAGGCCCAGAGCCAGCCCCAAGTTACTCCTTTTGGTGCTCCATATTGCACCTGCGCAGCCCTCGCCTTTGCATTGCCAAGGCGGTGAGTCTGTGTAAATAGAACTGTTCCTTCATGCCCAGGGAGGGCCTTGCCAGAAGCATCCGCGATACCGACAGCAGACAGGCACGCCGCGCTGAAGGTAGTATAATCTGGATAAAAAAAAGTTGGTTTCCTGCTGCCCACTTCTGGGGGAGTTTCCCTATCTGCTGCTTTCGTCTCGTAGCTGTTCCCAAGTGACAATACGACAGCCAGTGGCAACCACGCTGTTGTTCTTCCTATACCAATCATTTTCCTTCCCTCCTCTTTTTCACAAAATTATGTCTTTATTGTAACACAAAAAAAGTGTAAAGTAAAATATTTTTTTCAAAAATGCATTTCTTTCTACAACGGGGGGGGGGAAATTTTGTATTCCATTGAGCCAACGGTAAATTAGTTATCAACAAAAACTGTGGATAACTCTGTGGATAATTATGCTCATTAGATATAAAAAATGGCGGTTTTCATATAGTTATTTCTGTTTGCTTCCTTTTAGATCAATGCTCTAACATATTGGCTTTATTGCATTTTTTGTCGTGATCCGTTTATTTGTCCGCTGTCTAAAGAATTCAAAATCCTCCATGGAAACTGCGGTGCATTTATTGCTCCAGTCGAGCTTTCTATGGGAAAGGAGAAGGGGAAAACGGCTTCGATATTAATCAATTAGTAGTACATCCGTGAAATAATTACGCTATGCGTGGATTTCTGTTCTATGTTTTTATGTTACTGCTCTGCGGAATCTGTAATCTATCAGGCTATGCTTTTGCCGATGAAGGAGATGAAGAAGACCAGAACGAAGCGTCGTCAGATACAGATGAAGACGCGGATGAAAGCGGTGGTGGGAAGGGAGGAGACTCTCCCCATGGCAACACGGACATGGACACAGACGCTGATGCTGACGAAAATCAAAAAAAAACTGTAGATAGACAGCAGCGGGTGCGGAACCTCGTTAATAAGCATCTTAACTTGAGTTCTGCCAGAAAGGCAAAATCCCCTTTGGCAAAAATGTCTGATCCATCTGTTGCTCATGAATTGGCAGAGATGAAAAAGCTTGTGGCCCATTTGAGCGAAAAGCTCGGTGAGGGTAAATCCTCCAAAAACAAAAATCTCCACGGTTCCCAAAATACTGGAAAGAGCGAATCCAAAACCCCAAATGGTGGTAGGAAAAGGTCTTCCAGAGGATTAAAACCATATCGCCATGGGAAATTATCCCGCTGGAAGGAAAAAATATACGGAAGAAGGAACAATGCTGGCGGTCAGGGAATATACACAGTAAAACAGGTACGCAGGCTCCCAACTTCCAATTTGTGGCTAGAACAGTGTTCACCGAATTTTTCTGGAAAATCCTATGGCAGTAAAAGTCTAAAAGCAGATCTCCCTGGCTCCATCTACAACTATGATGTAAAATCATATGGAAATGGGCTGCAGGATGCCAAACTTGCTACTCAGATAAAATATGAGGTAAAATCATATGACGATTTAACCCCAGAGGAGTCCAATTTTTCTCGGCAAAAATTAACGACCAAAAGCCAGAACGTTGCTGCACACAGTTCCTATTTCCATGAAAAATCTCGGTGTTCGTTCTCCACTGGATGCTCCTAAACTATGTTGGAATGTAAATGTGGGAGACCGTATCTTATCTCAACCAGATATAAACCGCAGGCTGAAGCAGTTGGGCCGGCTCTGGTCCTGTCCTTTGCATCGAAAATGTCACAAAAGTATTGCTCGCTCCACCTGCCGCATCCCACCTGTATCAAGGACCCAACCATGTTTCTTACCTGGCGATACAGAAAGGATCTGGCGGACGTTTCGACGATAATCAAATCTCCCTCGCGTTTTACGGATATTTGATTAAGAGTCTTCAGAGGAGAACGGGATTGGCAGCCAGCCGCTCTGAAAGAGGAAAAATCATGCTTTCCAACCAGCCACTTGGCCGCAGAATTCATTTTCTCCTCGTCCAGGCGATACATAACATGTCCCACCAGGTCAATGTGCAGGCAGGATTCAACCCTGCGATTGAAAATTTTGTACCGGTAAAACCTTTCGACAGCGCTGAATCTCGCGTCGAAGTCACAGGGGACTTTTTCCACAGACAGAACACGTATAGGCACGGACCACAGATGGGCATTCATGCATTCCCGAAGACGAAAACAATCAAAATCTTTCTGTATGTCAAAATGCGCCACCTGTCCCATGGCATGAACACCAGTGTCTGTTCTACCGGATCCATAGAAAACGATCGACTCCTTCGTCAAGGGCACGACAGACTCTTCCAGACGCTGCTGAACCGTATCCAGGCCCTCTTGCCTCTGCCATCCAAAAAATGGCGTCCCATTATACTCTACGGTGACCTTATACCTATTACCCACGAATACAGCTTTTAGACGACCTCCAAACTCCGCAGCACATAGTCAATTTTTTGAATCTTATCCTCGATCTCCTCCACCCTTTTCTGGTGATCCCAAATGGTCTCTTCGGGCGCATTGTTCAGGAAATCCTCATTCGCCAACCGAAATAGCATATTCTCCTTATTTTGTAGGAGTTTTTTCATATCCTGGCTTAGGCGCACTCTTTCCTTTCCCATATCGATCTTACTCCCAAGCTCCATATAAATAACTGCCCTATTTAGAACCACAGGGACTGTCTGCTCGGTAATTTTCCCAAAATTAATTCCCACCATTCGATGCATAGCTTCTCCATATTTTACGATCAGGTCCGCGACGTCATAGCTGTCGCTCTCTAGACGCACACTAACCTTTTCAGTCGGGGGAATGTGAAGATATTGTTTCATAGATCTCACAGAAGATATTGCGGACTTCAAAAACTCCACCTCTTCGATGGCTTCGGCGGCGTCGATCTCTCCGATAATCGGCCATGATATTTCCATGACTCCCATTTCCCCGCTGAGTTTTTTGGAAATGAACGGAGCAATCGGATACAAGACCCGGACAAATTGCACGATGGCCCAGGACGTTGTATCCCGAATATCTTTTTTCAACAGGGTATGCGGCAGATCATATCCACGCTTTTCATCGTTTTTCAGGGAAGATTGCTGAAAAATAGGCTTTATAAACTCCATATACCAGTCACAGAAGGAATCCCAAAGACAGTGGTAGAGATGGTGGGTAACCTCGTCAAAGCGGTACTCGGCCATGGCACTTCCCACCTGGGATACCATTTGCTTTATTTTGTAAACAATCCATTTTGCCATAGGATAGGATACATCCTCTACTTTGAAGTCGTGATTATACAAACATCCATTCATTTTGGCGAAGCGAACGACATTCCACAGCTTTGTAAGAAAGTTTCTTCCATTCTCCACGGAGTGCTCGTTCATTTTTATGTCTCGACCGGGAGACGTCGTGGACGCCAACGTCCATCTCACAGAATCTACTCCATACTTTTTGCACAAATCCAGAGGGTTAATGACATTACCTTTGGACTTAGACATTTTCTGACCCTTTTCGTCCCGAATGAGGCCATGTATGTAAACCTCACAAAATGGGACCTCGTCCATGCAAAAAAGGCCCATCATAATCATACGAGCTATCCAGAAAAAAATTATGTCAAAGCCAGTGACAATGATCATTTTAGAGTAGAATCTCCCCAGATCACTGGTCTGCCGGGGCCACCCGAGAGTTACAAAAGGCCACATTCCAGATGAAAACCATGTATCGAGGACATCCTCATCCTGCACAAGCTCGACAACATTTTTGCCGTAGAATTGCCCAGCTTTTACTGTTGCTTCCTCAAGACTTTCGGCCACAAAGATCTGCCCATCGGGACCATACCATGCAGGAATGCGGTGCCCCCACCAAATTTGACGCGACACACACCACGGACGGACATTGTTTAGCCATTCAAAATATAGGTTTTCCCAATGTTTAGGAATAAACTTGATCTTACCGTTCTCCACAGCCTTGACGGCCGAAACAGCCAACTTCTCCGCATCCACAAACCACTGATAAGTTATCATAGGTTCAATGGGAACGTTGGACCTATCTCCAAATGGAATTTTTTGTTTGATGGTCTCTACTTTTTCTAGTAACTCCTTCTTCTCCAGCAACTCTACCACTTTACGCCGAGCCACAAAACGATCCATCTTCTGAAAGAGCTCGGGAACATTTTCGTTCAACTCTCCTCTCAGATTCATTATCTCCAGGATTGGTAATTTGTGCCGAACACCAATGTCGTAGTCGTTAAAATCATGCGCAGGAGTGACTTTTACGGCTCCGCTACCTTTTTCTGGATCTGCATGGGAATCCGCAATGATGGGGACTTTTCTATTCACCAGCGGCACCATAACCTCCCTACCAACAAGATGTAGATACCGTTGATCACTTGGGTTTACTGCCACTGCAACGTCACCGAATAAAGTCTCCGGTCTGGTGGTTGCCACGGTAATACTCTCGGAGGAGTCAGCAAGCCTATATTTTATGTACCACAGATAGCTATCCACTTCCTTTTCAACTATCTCAAGATCAGATATTGCTGAACCGATGAGCGGATCCCAGTTGATCATCTTCTTCCTTCTATGTAGAAGACCGTTCTCAAACAGCTTTACGAACATTTTGGTAACAGCTTTCCTGCTATCTTCGTCCATGGTGAATCTTAGACGGGAAAAATCACAGGATATTCCGAGAGTTTTTATCTGATTCAAGATGGTATTTCCGGAATTTTCCTTGAAAAACCATATCTCCTTGAGAAGGGTTTCGCGGGTCAGACTACCTTTTTCTGCTCCACCTTCGTAGAGACTCTTTTCCACCAGTAGCTGCGTGACTATGCCAGCATGGTCCAATCCCGGCTGAAATACAACGTCGTAGCCCATCAGCCGCTTGTATCTGGCAATGATATCCTGCAGAGTGTAGCAGAGGGCATGCCCCATGTGCAGTGATCCTGTGACGTTTGGAGGGGGAAGTAGTACCATGAAAGGCTCTGCGTTGGGTTTACGTAGAGAAGCCTCTATCTCAAACGAAAAGCTTTTTTCAAAGGACTCAGGATTAAAATTTTTATCCAACATTTCTTCCTCTACGCACAACTGCAGTTTCAAAATCTCTGAAAAACGATCGCATCTCCAGATTACTACGCCGCTCTCTGTCTATGATATAGCAATAGGATAAATAAAATAACAATTTTTTTTCCATATTAATTGGGAAATTCCCATTTGGAAAGGTAATCATCCTGTAGCCAGCGACGCACATCCGGCGGTAATTTTAGGGTGGATACTACGTTTCGATGGTAACTTTGCAACCAAAGAATCTCATCCTCTTCCAGCAAACTATAGTCAATGAATTTATGTTCAAATGGGACCAAAGACAAAACTTCAAAGCACAAAAAACTCCCGGATTGCACAACCAGCAACATATTCTCTAGACGAATCCCAAACGCATTTTCCTGGTAATACCCAGGTTCGTTCGATAAAATCATGCCTGGCTGCAGAGAAATGTGGCAGTATTGGGAAATGGAAACAGGCCCTTCGTGGACATGCGACATACATCCAATGCCGTGTCCGGTCCCATGATCGTAGTCCTTTGAATACTGCAGCAAAAAATTGCGGGCAAGTAGATCTAGCTGCGCTCCGGTCGTACCGGGAGGAAACTTTGCATTTGCCAAGGCTATGTGCCCCTTTAAAACCAGTGTGTAGAAAAACTTTTGCTCAGCCGTAGGTTTACCAGGTGATATGGTGCGAGTTATGTCTGTGGTGCCACGTTTATACTGGCCTCCGGAATCTATGAGCAACAAATTTTCAATTACTTTGTCCGTCGCGAGATTTGGTGAGTAATGTACCAGAGCAGCATGCTCATCAGCCGCAGAGATGGTCTTGAAACTTTCCCCAAGAAATACATCCTGTTGCCGACGAAAATACAGTAGTTTTTTCGCAGCTACTAATTCAGTCACCTGCCCGGAGTTAGTATGAAACCAATGCAGGAAGATGACGATGGCTGTGGAGTCCATTTGGGCAGCAAGTTTCATATCACAGATCTCCACCTCATTTTTTAAGGATTTCGGCAGCATACAGGGATTTTTTAGATCGACAAAGTTAGAATGCTGTATGCTGAATGCGGTCTGCGATTTATCTATCCCAACCCTGGAAAATTTTGCAAGATCCCGAAGAAGATCCACCTCGGACTTAAAGCTTTCCAGCCGGTCATACTGTGAGTCCAGGTACAAAAACTTCTGGCCATCCCTGGTAACCAACAGACGACCCAGAGCAACAGGGGTATATTTCTGCCCCAAATCCCTGATATCCAATAGCCATGCAATACTACAGGGATCGCAAACCAAATAGGCATCCAACTCGTTTCCACTGATAAGATCTGTTACATAATGCATTTTATTCACATTCGAGCGGTTATAATAAAGTTGCAAACAGAACTTCTCCTCTGGAATACCTATCGTTTTTTTTAAATTTACCGGGAAGAAACTTCGCCCTGGAAGTCGATCGAAAAAAAATTCCATCTCAGCATGGGAAAAATAAAGAGGATCATAAGCTATGCGAGCATCCCCAGGAAGATGACCTTCTATCCACCCCACCATCGTATCAAGTTTTAGATCAAGTATTTCAAATTTGGTTAAATCCCAGCACTGCCTTGCTGCCAGGGCATATCTCCCATCCACAAACACTGAGGACTTCCCATTCGATAGAACCACAGCACCATCTGATGCTTCTAATCCGGTGAGTACACGAAAAATAACATCATCGGAGTGTACAAAAACATTCGGGTACTTGCCATTCCTCCTGCATAAAAGCGCCTCCACTGCTAAGTCATTTAAAATTCTCACCACCGACTCTTTCCCCAAAAAAGAGACAGGAGAAACCTCCTACCTGTGTTTATCCAACCCCCTCGCTACATTCAAAGCCATCTAAGCTATATTAAAATCTGAGTAACCAACCACCTTGTATACTGTATCTACATTGCCACGGTCTATTTCTACTAGCTTATTTTTCGATAATTTTCCTTCTTTCATTGCGTCTATATCAGATATGTCGCACAGTTGAAGGGATGTGGGAGTTACACTCCATATTTTTTTGATTAGAACTGCCCCCTTATTCAAAATCACGACAGTGGATTCCGGAATCAAATTGTTGGTTGACTCAAGATACAACGTGGAGGAACTGCTAAAATAGGGAAGAAAATGGGGGCCGGCTTTCACAGCCAATAGCTCACTTTTTGCCGCCAACTCGTTGGGCCGCTGTCTCCACTCCGCGGGAGAACATATCTTGATCATTAACCTGGACGCATCATCGGAATCCTTTGTGACACAGTACAGAGGCATACTGATCTCCCGAGATACCGGCTCTACTTTTCTGTTCCTATTAAATTCAACCGGTGATACCACCCTGTTATCATGGGAAATTTCCTGCAGTAACTCTGCCGGCTCACATCTGAAAGCATGAGATAATCTTCGGATGAGGTCGGTATTCAGCCTCCTGGACCCCGACTCAAGACGGGAAAGATAGGAAATTGATATGCTAGTGATGTCTGACAGCGTCTCCAACGTGTATCCACTTCTTTTGCGCAGATACTTCAAATGTGTCATCGGAGCATCCTTTCTTTTTCTGCCAACTCTTTCGCCAACCCCCACGTTCATAGAATCTATTTCACTAAAATCTATCTCTTTCATAGGACTCAAACTTTGTCTAGCCATGTCAAACCTCCTGATAAACTAAAGCCATTTACATGTTTATCAAACGACAAAAAGAAAGTCCATCCCCATTATGAATAAAAAAAAAACATTTAATATATAGAAAATATTGTCTTTTCATATCTTATTGAAAAAAGGGGGATTATTGTGTTAAAACATCAGATAATAAAATGTCTGTTGAAAATGTGTGCCATTTTCAGCATACTTGGATAGCGCTATCGCCTGGAAAAGGCGAGTTTTTGTTGTTTTTGTAGGTGTTAAAAGCGGAGTGCAAAAGCAACGGTGGAAAAATGAAATCCTTAAAAAACAATATACTACCGTCTCGAGGCAAAAAGAAATTGTGTAAAACACACAATGACAAGAATTCATCATTACAAAAAGTTAAATTAACTGGCTATAAATCGTACGATTTTGCAAAAGTCTATCATCCGCTCAAGAGGAAAAAAGTAAAATTAAATCGCTTGAAATTCGTTCCAAATACCATATATCCCAGTATTCACAGGGCAATAAAAATTTTGGAGGAGACAGGAACTCCCATTTTATCCCAGAGATACCGCTCCATTGGCAGCGGCGAAGGACAATGGAGCAATGAAGAAAACATCGTAAACTGGCTAATCTCCACGGGCACAGAAATAAAACGGATAAACACAGTCCATTTTATGTTAAAAAATAAAATCTGCTCCTTCAATTATGTGGTGATTTTTGCAAACAAAAAACGCCTGGAGATGGGTCTAAAGCCATTCTATGTGGAGGGAATCACGGAATACTAATGGCTGTTTGTAAACGGTCTTTTCCGGTATTAACCATGTTCGTTTATTAGTTTTTGCCAATTTTTGACTCTCAAGTTTGAGATACTCCGAGGCACGAAAAGTTATTATCGAACATGGTTATTTTTGTCGTCGAATCCGCTGCTCAGATCCTCATGTACAGAGAGTACACTGCAATCCTGTGCGGCGTTCCTCCTGAAAAATCCACGGGAAAGCCTGGTTTGTAAACAGTCCCTAGAGAGCCCCGGTGCCTGATGCAGCGGTCTCTTTTCTAAAGTGCACCAAAGTCGTCTTCATCGACCGTCGTCTGATCAGATCCACCCACAGCTGAGTTTTGCTCTTTCAGGTTGCACCTATCCAGCGGAAAACTAAACTCAGATAACTCCTTGGAGGTAATGGCCTCTGTACGTGACAGCTTTGAAATTTTAGCAATGAATCCCTCAACTAAAGCGGCAATGCAGGCTGAAGAGGGCTTTTGGTTGTATGTGGCCAACGTTATTGGGGTATTCGCTGGTGATCCAGTCAAAGACTGTGCTACAGTACCGTCCCGTTGGCTAGACATTACAACCAACATGGGTAACCTAACCTGATTAACAACATTAGACACTGAGTTTGTTTTCGTTTTCACAAATTTAGGAGATATCAAAACCAGAAATCCAATATTTTCTGGATTTTTAGAAATCAACTGCAGCGCATGGTAAGCTCGCTTCTTAAATACCATCAGACCAACTCTTTTTTGGCCGCTTTCAACCAGTCCACGTCTGCAACACCAGCGCACGGCATCCTCCAGGTCGTTGGCTTCATCGGTATGATCACTGCGACAATTAACACAAAGCACGTTGCATCCCCTGTTTACCAGAAGATGGACAATGGGAGAGTATCTCCAGCTGCAGCCTCCATCAAAATCTACCACTACCAAAGGATTGGAGCGCAAGTATGGCTGTTTTCTCGTCAGATATCCTATGATGGAAAAACCGTCCCTGGTTGGTATTTGTACACAGGCAGTTGTCGGTAAATGCATTCTAAATGATGTCGCGGAAGTCGTCATATGTAAGCCATTACCGGTTTTGGTGTCATAAACGTAGTAACGATCCGGCCTTCCTGGATCCATGATGCAGATGAGCCACACCTTCCTATCCGAGGAGACACTCTCGAGGCGCCAGTTGCCGTTTCCAAATTGATGGTTTAAATTTTCCACATGTCTCCTTGCCCAATTACAGACGGGAATATTGATCCACCTTGCACGTCTAACAACCATCATCCAGGGCTCCCCGTTGGCTTCCCTAAGTACCTCGCAATCTGACAGTTCAGCAACGCCATCCACAACGACGACATCACGAGACATATTCGTTTCGCAGAGAGTTTGCACCAATGCAGCATTCCTACCGCGCATGCATAGTTTCCAACAACGATCGTCCGTCGCAGCAACATACCTAGTCTGCCGCACGTCTGCGTCCTCCATTACTTTTTTTTCCATCATTCCATTCACCATAAATACTCTCATCATATGGATTGGAAAGCCTTTTTCTCTGTGACAGATTAATTTTATATCTAGGTTATCGTCCACAATGTGCGTAGGAGGAAAACCGATTCCCTTGGAAGATGACAACACTCTGCCATCTGGTACGCCCAGCATATGAATCGACCACTCATTGCCATTGTTTGATATTACTCTCAATTTATCTCTTCCAGTTCTCACATCGACTGACACGGCATCATTGGTTGGAGATATACACTTTCTGTTTCTCGTTTCCATATCAACCAACGTCAATTTTACATGATTGTTCTCATCCCGGTAGGTATAGACCAACCATTCCCCCATACCCTCTCCACCGCCAAAAAATACCCTTGTGATACGACTGCCTCCTTCACATATAACAGTGGCAGCTGCGCTTTCTCCATTTGTTGGTAATAGATGGACACTTTCCCTCTCCCCATGTATAGCAACATAGGCAAAAAATCTTCCGGAGTGGCTGAGACAGACAGACTTCTCATTATCTGGGAAAAGACTGGCTCTTGGAATCAGTGTTTCGGCGCTGGTGCGGCTGCCGTCAACTGTAGAATGATTACTGCTCTTCTGGAGTTCATTTCCCCTTTTGTGAGGATGAAAACCATTTCTACCAGCGTCACGACTATCACGATTGCCAGATGGTCGTCTCTTCTCGCTATTAACTTCGTAATTACCAGAGTGTCGTCTTTTCCCAAATATTCCAAATCTATGCAACAGATCTTCTCCGTGCCTCGCTTCTTTTACAGCTATTTCTGCGATGTCCAACGCACTATGATGAGCCTCAACGCCAAAAGCCATCGTTAGAAAACACCACAGAAGACATATAAATAACCGCATCATTTTTCCCAATATGCGATATCATTGTAAATGCTAAGGCTTAATTATTAATTGACATTGAGGCTTTTTTTAAATGTCTTCCAGACCCTGTAAAAGACTGTTTTTTCCGATCCTTCCGCGTTAATTAACACACTGCGGAATGAAAAAATATCTGCCGTCTGGCGAAATCCCTGTCTAATTGTATTATGACTTTGAAGATCCATTTTATCATAGTCATCATTTTCTGATGAGCGTATTTTAGTCCTGGAGATGGATGCGGACACGTCAAGGTCGAGAATCATGGTGAGGTCCGGTTCAAAATCACCAACGGTCATACGCTTTAATTCCATGATATCGGCGATGGGTACTCCCCTTAGGAGTCCCTGATACACCAACGATGAATCATAGAATCTATCACATATAACAAAATAGCCTTCTTTCATCCACGGTTGTATTAACCTAACGAAATGGTCTCGACGGGCAGCAAATATCAGCAGAACTTCGCTCAGTGAATCCATTCCCGTGGATTGTTTCAGGATTTTTCGGATTCTCTCCCCAACCTCCCCTCCTCCGGGTTCACGAGTGACTTGAACTTTCTGATTTAGATCGGATAACTTTTGAGCTAGTAGCCGGGTCTGGGTGGATTTTCCAACACCTTCTCCTCCTTCAAAGGTGATGAACTTTCCTCCTCCGACGCCATTCAATGCAAACGCCCTGCGTTCTTTATCCCAGCGTCGTCGCCGGCTGTCACGGGAGCTACGTTAGCCCGATGTTTCTCCCCAAATATGAGGCGACTCAAAGAAAGCTTAGCTCGCTCCCAAAATCTCACCCTGGCGATGGATTCACAGGAAAAAAGATCGTAGGAGCGCAGCGTATTGCCATAGCTGTAGGTCAATTCACCAAGTTTGGTTCCCAGTTCAACAGGAGCATCAATTGGTTCCAGCAGTCTAGCCTCGACTTTAAAGGACTTTCTATACTTTTTCGGTATGGAGATAACCACATCCTCATGGGTACAGAGACGAACATATTCCTTGACTCCTAACCAAACGGCAACATTCGTAATTGGTTTGCCAGACTCAGCTATTTTCAGCGGCGCGTACTCACCAAACCCCAAGGCCAACAATCTATTGGTGTCCCGAACTCTGGCCCTGTTGTTCTTGCATCCATTTATGACCACTATCAGACGTCTGCCCTCATTTTCTGCTGACGCTGCAATGCCGTATCCTCCAGCGTTGGTTTTTCCTGTCTTTAGTCCATCAACTTTCAGAGAATTCCCAAGAAGTGTGTTCCGATTCTGCTGCGTTATGGAGTTAACTGTAAAAACTTTCTCTGAAAAATAATGATAAAATTGTGGAAAATCGGAAATTATTCTTCTAGAAATTACAGCAATATCATGAACGGAGGAAAAAAGCTCGTCATCCGGTAATCCAGTGGGATTTGTGAAATGTGTGCTCGTTAACCCGAATTCCTCTGCCTTTTCATTCATGGAATCCACAAAGGCATCCACATCTCCGGAAATTCCTTCTGCCACCACGATACAGGCGTCATTACCTGAATGAACAACGATGCATCTGATAAGATCTTCCACTTTTACTTTACTTCCAGCCTGCAAAAAGCTTCTGGATCCAGGCATCTTCTGTGCAATCTTGCTGACGGAAAATTCGTCGTCCAATTTTATGCGACCAGATACAATTTCCTCGAACAATATGTATAAAGTCATGAGTTTGGTCATTGAGGAAGGAACACATTTCTTGTTCCCGTTTTTTTCAAAAAGGCATTCACCGCTTTCCCAGTCCATCACGATGGCCTGTTTCGCGCTCACGAAGTCATCGGCAACACTGACATTGTCCCCTGATTTGGCCATCAGGCACCCAATGCACATGATTGCCGCTAGAAAAAAAATCCACCTCTTTCCCATTTTCTCTCTACACAAATCCCTACGCACAGATGATATCAGCATCATCAGATAATAGAAAAGAAATTTTAGGAACTATTTACAAATGATGGAGGAAACGAACGAAATAACGAAACTATACCCAATCAAAATGAGAAATTGGATTTAGCAGAGATGCGGAAAGTATCATTAACGCGATCAAGCATTGCTTTTAATAGACTTCTTTCGAAACCGTCATCCTTCCGGTAATTTTTGCGTCGCTCCGGTGCTCGGATCCTCACGTACGCCAAGTACTCTGCGGTCCTGCGCTCCGTGGGTTCCTAAAAATTCTTCGGAACTACTCGGTTTCGAAAGAAGTCTAATTTATCGCTACCCTTTTCGATCCAACCGCAGGTGATTTTCGTTGCCATCGTCGGATACACGGCGTCCAAAAACAATATCGGTTCATCTTGCTGCGTTTTTCGCAGTAATTCGTTGTATTCTCTGCTTACTTTTTACTAAATTTTTAACCTCTTGCCAACTTCTCATTCAGGAGGGGGTATATTATATGTCACTGTCTCTGTCGCGGGGTTTGCGGATGCTATCTTCTATGGCTTGTATTTCTGGAATGTTGCCTGCGTGCATTTCCAGTTTCTTGAACCTGCGGGCAGTAACAAAAACGCGGTTTTCAAAACTCGCCACGGTGTGATTGTATGCGGACACTGTCGACGAGATGCTTTTGCCGAGGCCGGATAAGTGTTGGGCCACGGCTGCCAGCCGGCCGTATAATTCATGCCCCATTTTCATGATTTGTTTCGCGTTTTCCGTCAGGTTCTGCTGCCGCCAGCCCTGGGCAATGGTGTGAAGCAGTGCAAGAAATAGGCTTGGAGATGTTATGATCACTCGTTCCTGCAGAGCAAATTCCAGCAATGTCGGATCCTGTTCGATGGCTGCGGCAAAAAACACTTCTCCCGGCAGGAACATAACCACGAATTCCGGACTATGATCGAATTGCTGCCAGTATTTCTTTCCAGCAAGATTGGAAATATGTGCTCGCATCTGCTTGGCATGATCTCTCAAAAGAATTTTTCTCCGTTGATCATCCTCGGTTTCCACGGAGTCCAGATAGGCCGACAGTGGCACTTTGGCGTCTACAACGATGTGATGACCGCCTGGTAGATATATCACCATATCGGGACGAATCCTTACATCTCCTGTGTCCACCGATACCTGTTCCCTAAAATCACAATGATTTACCATTCCAGCCAGCTCCACCACCCGCCGCAGCTGCAGTTCCCCCCACCGTCCGCGGGTGGTTGGAGAGCGGAATGACGATGCGAGATGGTGCGTTTCAATCTTTAGCAAATTCTGCATAGCAATCAGGTCATTCACCTGCTGTTTAAGCGCTTCATAGGCACCGACTCGGGATTTTTCCAACTCTCCCAATTTATTGCCAACTCCGTCAAGGGCATTTCGAATGGGATTGACTAATTCTTCGACAGATTTGGCATTGCGAGCCATATCTGCTTTTGTCTTTTCCTGCAGTTGTTCAAATGTAGCTCTGGCTAAATCCAAAAATGACTGGTTATTTCTGGACAGCACATCCGAACTGATTGATTTAAATATATTTGTCCAACGTTCCTCGGAATTATTTAGAAAATTTATTTTTTCTGACAGATTTCTGCAGCGTTCTTCCAGTATGGACTTCTCCAGCATCATTTCCTGATGCATTACTTTGAATCTGCGAAGGTCATCATTCTCACGAACCGTTTCTTTCAGCTTTATATACTGCGCTAAAATTACGAAAATCGACGCAGCCGAGAGTAGCGATACAATCATCAGCACAGTCATTGCGAATTTCCAAGAATGACCTGCACAAGAGTATCCACAAGCTGTTGCAGCTCCGCTGGATCCTCTCCCTCCGCACATATTCTCAGGACAGGCTCTGTTCCGGAGTGGCGCACTATCAATTTTCCGCGTCCATCCAGCTGCTTTTCAAACTTTCGGATTGTTTGTTGCACAGATTTCTCGTTAATCACGGACCTATCCGTGATCGGCACATTTTCCTGAATCGTTGGATATGGCTCGAAGAGCCGTAGTTCGCTGCACTTTTTCCCCAGTCTTAGCATATGTTCCAAAACTTTCAGTCCCGCAAACAAACCATCTCCGGTCAGGGCATGGGATCTTATTATGACATGGCCCGACGGCTCCGCGCCAAATTTTGCACCGCTTTTCTGCATATATTCAGAAATATACCTGTCTCCGACATCTGTTCTCACCAATCTAACTCCGATGGATGATAGGTATTTTTCCAGCGCGAAATTAGCCATGACGGTGGAAATCACTTCTTCACACTCTTCATATGTAGCTAGCAAGGCTAAAATATGATCTCCGTCCATAATTCTTCCATTTTCATCGGCAACGATTACGCGATCACCGTCACCGTCCAGGGCAATTCCCAGGTTGGCTCCATGATGCAGCACTGCCTCGCTGATAATCTGTGGATGAATGACACCACAATTTTCGTTTATATTAACACCATTTGGAGAGGAGTTGATTGTAACCACGCTGAAGTTAAACTCTTCTTCCAGCCACCCATCCAGTGCTGCGGAACTATGTCCATTTGCACAATCAATAACCACTTTGATGTTTTTCGCCGACTCTTTGCTGAGATGCAATGAATTCTCGAATCTTTTTCTGTACAGACAGCATTTGTCATTGAAGTAACAAGTACCAATACTTTTCCCTGTTGCTCTTGGAAGAACCGGAGCCTGCTCCATTATTTTCTCCAATTCCTGTTCCTCCACATCAGTCAGTTTTAATCCAAATTCGTCGAATATCTTGATTCCGTTATAATAAAATGGATTGTGGGAAGCAGATATCATAATCCCAGCGGACGCTTTGTATTCCGGCACAAGTAT
Organism: Holosporaceae bacterium; assembly: GCA_031257475.1. Taxonomy (GTDB): domain Bacteria; phylum Pseudomonadota; class Alphaproteobacteria; order UBA3830; family UBA3830; genus JAIRMQ01. The sequence goes on along the minus strand of JAIROP010000036.1, from coordinate 39,532 downwards.
CGATAATTCTGGAGTGGATGAATGGGAAATATGTCTGACGTCTATGCCGAGCGAGCATAAAATAGCTGTCATTGCATTTTTAAACATTTCTCCGGACAGACGAGTATCTCTTGATATCAGAACAGAATGCCTATCTTCACGCGGAGAGCAAAATTTCACCACAATGGCCTCAGCTAATTTCTGGCATGTTTCGATGGTCATGGGATATTCGTTGGCAATTCCCCGTATTCCATCGGTTCCAAATAATTTATGCATACCAACTCCTTTACCAGGCAAAATTTTCCAGCTATAGAATACCGACAGAAAGTGTAACCGTAAATGCAGGATATTATACGTTTCCTGGAAAATCAGAGAAGATCACACGATGTGGATATGCTGAAACGCTCCATGGTAAATTTTGGCCTGGCGATAGATCAAGCAAAGGTGATAGTCGTGGCTGGTACCAATGGTAAGGGAAGTACCTGCGCAACTCTGCAAACTCTTCTCATGGCCTCAGGTAAAAGTGTTGGATTTTTGTCTTCTCCCCATTTAGTGAGAATAAATGAGCGCATAAAATTTAATGGTCAAGATATTTCAGATGAAGATTTTTGCAAAGTTTTTCGTGCTGTGCATGACAAAGTTCAGAATTTTGATCTAAGCTATTTCGAATATCTTACCATGATGGCCGTGTACTATTTTTTTAGCCTAAGAAATGTCGATTTTGCGTTGCTAGAGGTTGGTCTCGGTGGAACTATGGACGCCGTCAATGCCATCCCACATCAAATCAGTGTCATCACAAAACTTGGCATGGATCATGGGGCTATACTGGGAGATAACATCCTTGATATAGCCGACAATAAATTTGGGATTATTTCCGAGGGCAATAGGGTCTTTCATACAAAATTTTCCGATGATGGCATAGCTCGCCTGTTTAAAAAGATCGTGAATGAGCGCGACGCTATTGCAACGGAAGCCTATCCATACAGCTGCTCTGTGGATTTGTCCGACAGGTATCCATCTTTTTACCTGGATACTCTATGGGGTACATTCAGAATGAATTTACAGGGGGAGAGGGCTGCGGAAAATTCAGCCTTGGCTATTACTATTTTTGATTATCTACAGAGTGGTGCTGTCTGGCAATTTCTCCCGGCTCTGGAGCATGTGATTTGGCCTGGACGCATGCAGCTTATCAATTACAGGGGACAGGAAGTCTTCCTTTCTGGTGATCATAATCCTCAGGGCATTCAGAGTTTGCTGGACATATTACAGTTTTACAATTTTGAAAGTCTATATTTTATTGTCGGCATATGTCGAGACAAAAATCATCATGAAATGTTGAGTCAATTGATGCATTTTCGTGACTCCAATACACATATTTATCTTACGGAAACTCCCGTGAAAACTTTGCACCTAGCGGAATACGATGAAATTTTTCGAAAAACTGCAAAAATCATGTCTCCGAATCCAATTCTAGCTCTGGACAAAGCCATCGATGAGGCCAATAGTTCCCCGCGTCCGGGAATCATCGTCACAGGATCACTCTACCTGCTCGGCAAGATACTTGTTGCAAGGTAAAAGATCAAAGAAATGCGTAAAAAAGAAGAGACATAGCAAACCAATGATGTAGGAAAAAGAAACACCAAGAAAAAAGTAGCCCCATCCAACTCCGTCGGCCAGAATTCCTGACACGCCCATGAACAACATGCCGCTGATGTCATGCAGGGCCCATAGCAGGGCGTACATAGATCCTGTCTGACAGGTGGCATAGATAAATGCGAGGAATACTGTTGTTACGCAACCTCCAGTCAATGCCTCGCAGGAAATAATCCAGGTCAGAACAGAGGGGGAGGCGCCAGATTCCAGCAGTATTAAGTACATGGAAAAAGTGACGGCATGGCAGCAGCCGAAAAGAATCAGTGCCCGAGCTAGTCTCAGTCTTTCTACCAAATAGCCTCCAATCCATCCTCCAGCAATTACAAATGTGGAACCCCAGAGCTGTGCAATGTTGGCAATGTCAATTTTTGAAAAGCCTATTTCCATCAGAAAAGGCTTTGACATTTTTTGCATCATAAAATCAGCGCTTTTGTAGAGCATCAGTATGACCAGTGTATAAACGCCTCTCCTTTCTTTCATCATTTTTTTAAAAGGCACAGCTATGCTTTTTCCAAGCGAATTCCTAAAGGATGTAACAGGATTTGTCTTCGAAAGTTCTAATGGTGGTTTGAAAGACAATAGAATTGGCATTTGCAATAAAATAACGACAGCAGCGAAAAGATACGCGGTCTTCCAGTCGTAAAAAGCTGCCAGATAGAGGGTGAAAACCTTTATGAAAATCATGCCAATCCGGTGTCCGAATCCAACGAAACTGGCCACGTATCCCCTTGGATTATTTCCCTGTATTTGATACGGATACAGAACAACATTTTTACAGCCGTCTCCCAGTGAAGCCAAAGATGCGAATAAAATCAACCAAGTAAAGCCAGCCTCCGGATTCGAATAGGCCATTCCAACAATTCCAGCTAGCAGTAGCATATGGCTAGCAACTATCCAGCTTCGGATACGTCCGATTCTTTCGCTTAGATAGGGTATGTCGTAATTTTCCAGAAGCGCACCCAAAACAAATTTACAGGTGAATGGCCAATGCAAAAGGGCAAACATTCCTATTACACTGTTAGATCCTCCCACATCCTTGATCCAAAAATCCAGCACCGACAGAGTCAGCGGAAAAGATATTCCGTAAGAAAATCCCAGGCAGCACTTTGGGAAATAGTGGCCTAGCCGCACGCCGCACAGGGCGACGATCTTATTTGCTCCTGCCATAGTTCCTGATTTTTTCTTTCGATCAGCTCTGTGTCGCATTTTGGACAAAATTTATGCTCTCCGGTTATATACCCATGCTTGGCACAGATAGAAAACGTGGGAGTAATCGTGAAATAGGGCAAACTGAAATTTTCAACGACTTTTCTCACCAATTTCCCACACACCTTCGCATCGGATATTGCCTCGCTCATGTACAGGTGCAACACAGTTCCTCCTGTGTATTTTTTCTGGAGATCATTCTGTGCCTTGAGGGCAACAAAAGCATCCTGGGTGAAATTGACCGGCAACTGGCTGGAATTAGTATAGTATGGTCTCTCCGCGGTTCCTGCCTGCAGTATATCAGGAAATCTCTTTCTGTCTTCTTTGGCGAAACGATAGGTGGTTCCCTCCGCTGGCGTAGCCTCCAGGTTGTACATATTGCCTGTTTCTGCCTGAAATTTCAGCAAAACATCCCGGATCCTATCAAGAAAACGCAGGGCAAAATCATGTCCGTATTCAGTGGTTATATTATGCTGATCGTTGGTAAAATTCCGTATCATTTCGTTGATACCATTTACACCGATGGTGGAAAAATGATTGCGCAGGGTTCCCAGATATCTCCTGGTGAATGGGAAAAGCCCCATGTCCATGTACCGCTGCACGACTTTCCTCTTGATTTCTAGACTCATCTTCGCAAAATTCATCAGCTCTATCATGTGACCAACTAGTGCGTCTTCATTGCCCTTATACACATGCCCAAGACGCGCACAGTTTATGGTCACAACGCCGATGGATCCTGTCTGCTCTGCAGAACCAAACAGACTGTTGCCGCGTTTCAGTAATTCTCGTAGGTCCAACTGTAGTCTGCAACACATTGATCGGACCATTGCTGGCTTTAAATCTGAATTCACAAAATTTTGGAAATAGGGCAGACCGTACTTGGCAGTCATTTTGAACAACCGCAGCGCATTCTCACTATCCCAGGGAAAATCACTTGTTATATTGTATGTGGGAATAGGAAAAGTGAATATCCTACCTCTAGAATCGCCTTCGCTCATGACTTCTATGTAGGCACGATTTATCATATCCATTTCCTGCTGCAGATCCCCATAGGTAAAATCAACCTCGCGCCCCCCAATTAGCGGAATTTTGTCCTTCAGGTCCTCCGGACATACCCAGTCGAATGTTAAATTGGTGAATGGTGTCTGGTTGCCCCACCTGGATGGAATATTCAGATTATAGATAAGCTCCTGAATGCCTTGCTTAACCTGATCAAACGACAGCTTGTCCATCCTAACGAATGGAGCTATATATGTGTCAAATGAGCTGAACGCCTGCGCGCCGGCCCACTCGTTTTGTAGCGTTCCAAGGAAATTCACTATCTGCCCCATGGCACTGGAAAAGTGTTTTGGAGGTTTGGATTCCGCCTTACCGTGAACTCCATTGAATCCCTCATTCAACAGCATGCGAAGAGACCAGCCGGCACAATAGCCGGACAGCATATCCAGATCATGAATGTGAAAATCCCCGTTACGATGCGCCATGGCCACCGATTCTGGATACACCTTATTGAGCCAATAATTAGCCACCATTTTTCCAGATATATTAAGTATCAGTCCTCCCAGTGAATAGCCCTGATTAGCGTTAGCCTTCACTCTCCAATCCAGGCGATCTAAGTATTCATTTATGGAAAGAACCACATCCACCAAATTTTTCTTATCACGGCGCATTTCTCCATGCTTTTCTCGGTAGACGATATAGGCACGCGCAGTCCTAAAATAATTTTCATTGATCAGAACCTGCTCAACAATATCCTGAATTTGCTCGATGTCCGGGACGTCTCGATTTTCTCTGTGCTTTAAAACCTTGATAACTTTAAACGTTAGGTGCCTGGCTTCAGCCTCTGTAAATTCTCCTGTTTCCTGTCCCGCTTTGGCTACGGCATTCACGATCTTTTCAGAATCAAAATCTACTTTGGCGCCGTTTCTCTTCAGGACATACAACGGCTCCCCTAATTCCAAACCAATACCCCTCGCTGCACTCGACATCATATTACCTCATATTTTAAAGACTAAAGACTACGCTACACCGACTGTCCCACAGGATCTCACGCACTCAATTAAGATTTAGTCTACATTATTCGTTTATCCTTGTCACGACATCTTCGATATTTTTCAAAAAAAGCCGTTGAAGCCTGAATTATCTTGCTTTTTTCAGGGCGTCAACCACTGCGGACTCGGAGAGAGACTCATTCAGCAATATTCCCTCCGGCGCACCCTGGCCGTATACAATTGTAAATGGAATTCCAGCTCTGTTGTATGTTCGTATGAATTGCATTAACGCCTCATCCCTTTTGGTCATATCCGCTTCGATGAACACTGCATGATTATTTTTCAACGATTCTCTAACCCTGAGGCTATCCAGAACCCAGCGACGATTATATTTGCAGGTCAGGCACCAGTCGGCGGTAATGTTGAAAAGAATAAGGCGTTTTTGTATCCTCTCCGTCTCAAGCCGAGTAAGGATATCTCGGCTGGAAGACTCTTTTCCCGTGAAATCTATATAGTGTTCCCAGCAGCAAAAAATGACAAGAATGGTAAAGGCCGATCGATGCTGCCGTATTTTTAGTAGCAGAGCAGACCCGGTGAGCGATATACCGTAGACCAGCACGGTCATCGATCGCAGATGTCTGGACAGTAACCAAAAAAACCATAGAAACGTCAGCAGCACACCACAGTTTACAATCTTCTTGAAAATCGGGCTGACTCGCGTCAGTACAGTAATCTTTTCCACAGGAATACAGAATGATAGGAAATAGGGCAGAGAGAATCCCGTGGCAATGGAGAAAAAAACTGCCAACAATTCCGGAACAGATCCTTGGATTGCAAATGCCGCGGCAGTCCCTAGAAATGGGGCTGTGCATGGTATCGCAATGATGGTTGCTACTATGCTCGACAGGAAACTGCCCCAAAATTCCCGGCCATCCATCCTCATGGAGGGAAACCAGGAAACCAGACCAAATGAATACAGCGTCAAAATGAAAAGTACCAACATTATTACTTCTAGGAAGTAGGGATTCTGCAGATGCATTCCCCAGCCTATTCCTTCTCCGGCCATTTTCATGACTGCCAGGCATATGCCAAAGGATAAAAAACTTGCATAATTGCCTGCGATTGCTCCTCCAATCGCATTTCGTGACGTCAGAGATCGCAGTTTCAGCATAATTACCGGCAGTACGCAGGGCATAACGTTCAGTACCGCTCCGCCGACAAAACCAAGCAGAATCATGACTAGCAGCTGAAAGATTTTTCCTCGGTGACTTGTTGTTTGCGAATGGAATTCCCTGTTTAGTGATATTTCAATGGTTTTTGAAACAATGGTACATATATCCTGGCACAGCGGACAATCGACCCTCAATGTCAAGGCATTTCCGAGGATACCCTCTGCCGGTATCCGATAATTAACCATATAGGTGTTTTTATCCAATTGCTTCAAATTTCCGACATGTTCCAGGCTTTTTCGAGATACTGTGAGTGAAATATCAGGCGCTTTAGCCAATTGCCACCCATCGGGAATTACCAGAGTTAATTCGCCGCAAAAAGTTTCTTCTTCCAAATGGGCAATGTTTCCAAAAATTTCTAATTTGACAAAAGCCTTCGCATCGAAACTAAGCAAAAACAGTAAGCTAAAAAAAAACATCATTATTTTTTTGCACAACATTTTTCACTTTTAATAAAAAATCAACCTATATGCACTATTGTCCTGATTATAGGTACAGGAATATACATGAGCAATAATGATTTGAGAAATCTAACTGGAAAAATTCTGCTTTCGACACAGTCTGTTTCGAATGAATACTTAGATAAGTCAATGGTTTACCTGTGTTCCCATGACAACAAAGGCGCTCTCGGCATCGTTATAAACAAACTAATCCCTGAAATGACCGTCGCCAACGTCCTAAAACGACTAGATATCGAGATGAACGACATGGAAGACCTTGATATTCTGTTCGGAGGGCCAGAGGAGATCGCAAAATGTTTTATCCTCCATTCAAACGATTACATGTCCTCCGAAAGTATCCTAATCAGCGATAACGTAGCACTAACAATCAATGGTGATATACTCAAGGTCATTACGTCAACCGGAGGTCCCCAAAAGAAACTCCTTTGCATGGGTTGCTGTCTCTGGGAAATGGACCAGCTGGAAAACGAAGTTGCCTCTAGCTACTGGATACCCATAGACTCGGACGAAGCGCTTATATTCGGCGATCCCAAAGCGGATAAATGGAGCAAGGCTTTGCTCAAAATAGGCGCTCACACCAACATGTTCTTAGACCTGCAGGGAAACGCCTAATCCCACAGAGAGATCGTTGCCTAGCAAGATATTTTCTGCAATTAAATATGAGAGGGTAAGATTATTGGGTAAGTTTTGTTGATTTTTATTCGTTTTTATAGTATCAACCCGTGCATTAGTTGGGCTAAATAGACGGAGAGCGAAAAAGATGCATTCAAGTGACATAGCTAAGCTCAGGCAGTACATAGAAAAGATTGAAAATCTAGAATCGGAGAAAATCGAGGTTCAGGAACAAATCTCTGATATCTACAAGCAGGCCAGGGGTGATGGGTTTGATGCCAAAATTATGAAAAAAATAATAAAATTGAAAAAAATGCGCACCGAAGAACGAGAAACGGAGGATATGCTTTTGGATACATACATGCTGGCTCTTGGGTTGGTCCCATCCAGCAAGGAAGACGGTTAGATTTGCGGCTAGAATCCTCCAAGATCCACTCTGAATTTTGTAGCCATGGATTTTTCAGAAGAAAGTACGGAAAGAGTTTAGGTGTTTATGCTTCCCTTAATTGCAGCAAATTTGTTGGAGACAATGAAGACCTGGTTGCGCAAAATTTGGATCTGTCTAGACAAGCACTTGGAGCCGATAGATTGGTTACCCTCAATCAGGTACACGGAAATTTGTGTATTACCGTAGATGAACGGACAGAAATTTCGGATATGAAGGCTGACGCGGTGGTGACGCGTACACCAGGCATAGCAATAGGGATCCTGACCGCTGATTGTGCTCCTATTTTGTTTTTTGATAGACAAAACCTGGTGGTTGGTGCAGCCCATGCGGGATGGAAAGGAGCGGTTGCGGGGATTATTCCATCCACGGTTAATCGCATGGCAGATCTCGGGAGCAGGTCTCGGGATATCATTGCTGCTGTCGGTCCCTGCATTACCGTAGCGAGCTATGATGTCGACGAAGATTTTCGTCGAAATTTCAGGGAAAAAAGTGGGAGAGAAGAGGTTTTTTGCATTGTGGGTTCCAAATTATATTTCGATTTACCAAAATTTTGCAAAAGTCAGCTATTGGAAGCTGGACTGGAGGAAAATAACATCGATCTGATGGACGTGGATACCTATCTGGACCAGGAAAATTACTTTAGCTATCGTTTTGCTAACAGACACAACGGAGGCATCTGTGGTCGAAGCATCTCCGCCATCTGTCTAGGGAAAGTGTAGTGGAAATTATCCATACACGGAATTCCATGGAACTGGCTACAGCCATCGCCCGGGAGTTGTCCATTTCCGTCTTTGCTTCGAATGTGCGGAGATTCGCTAACAATGAGATTGTTGTCCTGATACCTAAGCATTTTTATCAGGTAATAGTAGTTACTTCCACCGTCACCAATGAGGATTGGATAGAGCTATTTTTCCTACTAAATGCTCTGCGAGAAGCGGAAAGAGTGATTTTATGCATGCCATACATGGGATATTCCAGGCAAAATATTTCTAATCAGAACGAATCGTTTGGAGTGGGAGTATTTTCTCATCTGCTGGAACAGACAAATGTCTCGTATCTTATAATTTTGGATAATCACTGTGAACTTCCCATAGGAATGCCATATACCCATATTTCCGCTGAGAAAATATTTATCACTGACATTGGCGGTAGCTATCGGGCCGATGACATAGCAATAGTCTCTCCGGATATCGGAGGAGCACGTCGAGCCAATGGCATATCAAAAGCCCTAGGATGCGACCTGATCATATGCAACAAAGTGCGCGATGTGTTCGGTGAACTGAAGAAAACAGATGTTCTTGGAAATGTCACCGATAAAATATGCGTAATTGTCGACGATATTGTCGATTCTGGTGCGACCATATGTTCTGCTGTGGACGCCCTGCAGAAAGTCGGCTGTCGAGGAGTTATGGCCTATGCCACACACGGGATTCTGTCCCAGGGAGCCGTTGCACACCTTGAAAAATCCAGTTTGACTCAAATTATATTAACCGACAGCGTTGGCTGCACAATGGTTCTTCCGCAAAAATTTCGGAAATTGTCTGTTGCTTCATTGATGGCAGACTCAATCAGATATATACTATGAAAGACTAGAGAGGATATTTGGGATGTCTACCATTGTTTTAAGGACAAAGAGCAGGGAAAGAAAGGGAACTGGTGCTGCTCGATCTGATCGTCGGGATGGTTTTATTCCATGCGTGATATATGGTGATGGGAAGGATTCCGAGTCAGTATGTATTTCGAAGGATTGGCTTGGTAGGTATGCCGGCAGGCCCAGTTTTTTCTCCACTGTTTTTGAAATGGATGGCGTTGGTCCCAAGGGGCAGAAATTTATTGCGAAGGATGTGCAGTTTCATCCGGTGACAGATCAGCCGATTCACGTTGATTTTTTGCGAGTGAGCAAAGGGAGCAAAGTGGCTGTGCGAGTGCCACTTTTCTTTACCAATGAGCAGGCCTCACCAGGATTGAAACAGGGCGGGGTTTTAAATGTACTGGTCCATGAAATGGATGTAACCTGCGATCCAGATAATATTCCAGAAAAAATTGAGATTGATTTGACGGGATTCGATTTCCATCACACTGTCCATGCCAGGGATATAAAACTTCCGGAAAATATTGCACTGCCTGTGAATTGCAAAAATTTCACCGTTGCAACGGTCGTGGCGCCAACAATAATGAAGAAAGAGACGGCTGAGGACGCCTCGACAACTTCTGAGACAAGTTCTGTGACAACGTCCTAGAACTAGATTATGCGACTGTTGGTTGGTCTTGGTAATCCCGGGTCTTCCTACGGGAAAAACAGGCACAATGTGGGGTTCCGAATGGTAGAGGGTGTTGCTATAGCCTGTGGCGGGGCTGGTTTTCGCCGTACGCCCGCTTTTGTGGAAATTTCTCAGTTTTACCTAAATAACGAGAGAGTTCTTTTGGCTAAACCTCAGACTTTCATGAATTTGTCTGGAAAGGCAGTTCGTTTTCTGGTGGATTTCTACAAGATTCCTCTGGAACGGGTTTATGTATTTCATGATGATATAGATCTGCAGTTTGGTCGTTTGAAGATGAAGAACGGCGGAGGAAACGGGGGACATAACGGTCTCAAGAACATCGATGAGTTTGTTGGAACGGATTATTGGCGCCTGAGAGTTGGTATAGGGCGGCCAGAGGAAAAATTTCATGTATCCTCGTATGTTCTCAGCGATTTTTCCCCCGATGAAGAAGTGATTTTGATGGATATGGTGGAGGCCATTTGCCAAAACCTCCCTCTGCTTTTCACCGATATCAGACAGTTCTCATCAAAAGTATCCAAGAAGATATGACGGAATTTATCTATAATTCTCTGATGGATCCGAGAAAATCAGCGGAATATTTTGCCCAATTCGCAAAAACAGGCCAGTGTTTCGCTCTATCCGGGGACCTTGGCAGTGGAAAAACTACCTTTGCCAGCTATCTAATCCGGCTTCTCACTGGATCCATCGAAGAAGTTCCCAGTCCAACATTTAGCGTTGTACAGATCTATGAATCACCAACTGCAGTCGTTTGGCACATCGACTGCTATCGCCTGAAATCGCAGGATGAATTCTTTGAACTTGGATTGGAGGAGGCGCTGTCTAGTGGTATTACTATCATAGAGTGGCCTGAGCTGGTACTGCCGCTGCTACCAGCCAACACCATAAAAATTTTATTTCGTCCGAATGAATTTCCTTGTTGAGCGATATGAGATCGTTGCATGTGGAAAATTTACTTACACAAACCACACTTTTCATGCTAGTATAGCGGACATAGTGGTGAATTGCGTATGATTCCAAACTTGTTGACTCTGTCTAGAATTTTTTCCATTCCATTCATAGTAGGGTGCTTCTACATAGAGGGCTTTTTTGCGCACCTGGCAGCTTCTGTCCTGTTTATAATCGCCTGCATTACTGATTTTTTGGATGGATATTTTGCCCGGCAATGGAAGCAAGTATCACCCTTTGGTCGCTTTATGGATCCTGTGGCGGATAAATTGCTGATTTCGACAATTTTGCTGATGCTCTCCGGTGTTGGCATCATTTCTGGCGTTCATCTCATTGCTGCTATAATAATTTTGGCTCGGGAGATTATCGTATCCGGTCTACGGGAGTACCTTTCCCATGTTCAGATGATCGTTCCTGTGACAAAATATGCAAAATGGAAGACAGGAATGCAGATGTTTTCTGTATCGTGTCTACTTTGTTTTGCCATGTTCCCCCGCGTTATTTTAGTAAAGCAGATCGGGCTGATTTTTCTGTGGCTCGCCGTGGTTATGACCGTGTTCACCGGCGCAAGATATCTACGGTTTGGCATAGTGAGACTGTCCAACGAGGCTCAAAACGCCCCGTGATCGTCTAGAATTAATTGTGCTGTTCCCTGATGCTCCTGCTGAAAATTCGGATTATTTTCAGATTGTTCCTCCTCATCTTTAAAGGCTTCTATGATAGTTCCATAATTTTCCCACGGTGAAGGAATGCCGGTCTTTACATTGATCTTTCGCAATTTTATTCCTCCGGGGACTTTAAATGGTTTTGGTGTGAGATATTTCTTTGCTGCAACCATGAAGTCAATGAAGATAGGCAGCGCAGTATTCGCCCCATTCGCGTTTTTCCCCAAACTTTTTGAGAAATTGTCGAAACCGATGAAAATTCCTACGGCGATGTCTGGGGTATAGCCGATAAACCAGGTGTCTCGGCTTTCGTTACTGGTGCCGGTTTTTCCGGCCAGTGGGAAATTCAGAAAACCAGCGCTGGCGCCTGATCCTCTGCACATAACGCCTTCCAGCAGAGACGTTAGTTGATACACACTTTGCTCGCTCAGTATCTGAGGTCGATTGTCGTTAAGCTTCGGCGGCAGAAGAGCATCAAAGCGTTCTTTAGTTGTTTCTCGTCCGTCCATTCTGTATAAAACTTTTCCACGTTTATCCTGTATGTATTCCACCATTGTTGGGGTTATCCTTTTTCCTCCGTTTGCCAACATTGCGTAGGCTGCAGTGAGATTCAGTAGGCTGGTCTCTCCAGCTCCAAGGGCATAGGCCCATAGAAGAGGCATATTTTTAAAAATTCCAAATTGTTCTGCAATTTTCGCAATTTTTTCAATTCCCACCTCCTGGGCAATTCTTATGGTTGCTGTATTGACGGATTTTTCAAGGGCTTCACGAAAGGTTATCCTGTCCAACACAGATCCATGGTAATTTTTTGGTTTCCAGATGCCCAGAGTACCACCAAGATCTATCTCCACTGGACCAGCGTCGATAATTGAGTTTGGGGCGAAGCCATTTTCGAGTCCGGCAAGATAGACAAAAGGCTTAAATGCGGATCCCATCTGTCGAAGCGACTGCGTGACTCGATTGAATTCGCTTTGTGAAAAATCGTATCCCCCCTGCAGTGCCAAAACTCTTCCGCTGTTCACCTCCAAAACCACTATGGCCCCCTGAACCTGTGGTAATTGCTTCAGCGCAAACGATTCTCGATTTTTTCCCTCGACCAGGGGGGAGACCATGATTACGTCGCCGGGTTTTAATTTCCTAGCCCATTTGTGGTCAGTGGCCAGTAGCTTGCCGACAGTGTTTTCTTCGGTGACTAACACAGACTCCGTGCGATTGGTGGATAATATGACAGCACGCAAAAATTCCTGCTGTCCCTGTGGAACTAGAATTTTTTTTAATTTCCGCAAAATATCACGTCGAGATCCCAAAATTGGGATTTCTGTTAGTGGACCACGCCATCCAAAACGACGGTCAACCTCCTCAATGCCTTTTTTCAAAGCAACGATGGCGCACCTCTGCAGGTTTGTGTCCAGAGTAGTTCTTACTATTAGCCCTTTTTTATTCAAATTCTGGGAAGCAAAAGTCTTTCCAAGGTATTTGCGAATTTCTTCTGAGAAATATCTTGCCGTAATGTCGTTCCCGTCAGTATGTATTACAACTTTCAGGTCTTCCTTTGCGGCTGCTAGCATTTCGCTTTTGCCTATATGTCCATTCTTGAACTGCCGTTTTAGGGCCCAATTCCTTCGTTCGATAGCCTTATCCCGGTGCTTTTTCGGATGGTAATTACCGGCTCCTTTGGCAAGAGCTGCCAGATAGGCGCATTCGGCGATGGTTAATTCGTCTAGCGTTTTATCAAAATAGGTTTTGGCTGCCGCGGCCACTCCATAGCTGCCCAGTCCCAGATAGATCTGATTCAGGTAGAGCTCAAGGATTTGCATTTTGGAAAGTGTATTTTCGATTCTATAGGATAGAATCGCCTCTTTTATCTTTCGCATATAGGAAAGCTCATTGCTTTTGATCAAAAATATCCTGGCCACCTGCTGCGTTATGGTGGACGCCCCACGGGGACGTCTTCCGGTGCCAAGATTCTGCAAATTCGTTAGAGCAGATCGGATAACTCTGATGATATCGATTCCCGGGTGTGTGAAAAAATTCTTATCTTCGACTGATATAAATGCTTTTATCAATTTGCTCGGAATTTTATCTATTGGAATGAAGTATCTTCTCTCGCTGGCATATTCGCACAGTCGGCTGCCATCTCTAAGGAAAACGCGGCTGGATAAATCCGGCGAGTACTCCCTCAGCAAATGATGATTCGGCAGCTCCGACGAAAAGAAATATAACACAAAAAAAAAGCTAGACAATGTTATGGCAACAATGGATATCAGAGCAAGAACCGCGTACCCCATGTAATGCAAAGCCTTCACGTTTTATCACCTCTCAAAAAATTTATCCAAGGCATATAGGATAGCTTTTACTGTTTTCGCTCTAAAAATTTTAGAATGCAACAATTCACTGTCAATTTTATTAGAGCAACAACCAAGCTCCACCAGAGCTGCAGGAATACCTATTTTTAGGATTTTAAGATCGCCATCCCGACAGGATCTATTCCCCATTCTGCAGCAGTTGGGAATGTAGCGGGTCAAATTTTTTGCAAAACGAAGTGAACGCGCACGGATTTTTTCATAATTCTGTATATCCTCAATATCGGACTTGTCCCTAATCTGATCCAGGCTTGGAAGTACGTAAATAGATAAACCGCGTAGATTTTTATCGTCGTTACTGTCAGTGTGTAGGGAAATCAGTATGTCAGCATTGGAAGAATTTATTTTATTTACTCTCTCTTCCATGGATATGAATTCGTCTCTGTCCCTGGTAAGAATAACCCTATACTTGCCACTTCGAAGGAGTGCGTTTCGCAATTCTATGGCCGTGACCAGGGTAACATTTTTTTCATAACTTCCTATAATGCTTTTGGCACCAGGATCCTTCCCTCCGTGCCCAGCGTCTATGATAACCGTATGTTTTTTGTTAACCAGAAACTCAATTTTTATGGAGTGATCTGTATATTTTTTGGAAATAAAGGTGACATTTTCCCGCAGGGCGCAGACAAACATCAGAGATGAAGAAGAAAATTTTTCAAAAAACAATCCACGAATGACGCTACCTGAGTGTCCCCTGGCTGCTGGAGGAATTTCCACGTCGCTGCCGAAGGACAGCAATATTTTCAGCCCGCAGGGCAGAGTATGTATACGGGGAACAAAAGATACTTTTTCATCAAAATCAATGCACAAAACGTAATGATTTTCTTTTTCTCTCTTGATGGATATTTTTTTTACCACCTGGGAGGAGGCCACTTTGCTCCACACACTTGTACACAGCGGAAGCAGCAGTAAAAAGACCGTTGCATAATAAGATATTTTCTGCAAAAACGATATGAATCTCCATGTAGAATCTCCTTCTACTCCCTGGAAAAATTTTGACCTCTCCTTCTTATTCTGACTTAATCTCATGTAAGTACCAGCGAGCGTCTGTGGCACCTTTTTTCCGCGAAAATATCCAAACTTCCGTATGCTTCTCCACAAAATCTGAATTGCCTTCCAAAACAATTCCATTCTCTGACCGCAGAACATTACTTTGCTCCGTTTCAAACCGTACCGTTATAAATATTTCATTATCAGTCATACTGATTTCTTCAATTTTGCTGGAAATAAAGCGCAACAATATTCCTTCTATTGTTTCTTTTCTTTTTTTTCTGTCTTCTATGGCCATGGAAAAGGCATGGTAAATTCTTGGGGCCAATAGAGATTTCAAAGTTCGGACATCCCCTTTAGCATAGGAGGCGAAGATTATCTCAAAAGCCTTCTGAGCTTTTTTTAAAAAATCGTCCACATTGAAAGCGGGATAAATCTTCTTTACCTGCACGACGTCCTTATCCATGTGCGAGACAGGCGTCTCCTGTATTGTGCTTTCGGACGAAAAATCGCGCAGATTTTCTTTTTTAATATGACATCCCACACGCATACCGAGAATTTCGTTCAGTTTATACACGAGATAGAAGGTTAAAAAGACAAATATGAGAATTCCAAACATTTCATTCACTCACAATCAGGCTATTCTTGGAAGAGTAACACCACGCTGTCCCATGTACTTTCCCCCACGATCTTTGTAGGATATTTCACAGATCTCCTCTATTTGGAAAAAGAGAAACTGGCATGCCCCTTCGTTTGCATAAATTTTGGCTGGCAGCTGAGTGGTATTCGAAAACTCCAGCGTGACATGACCCTCCCACTCCGGTTCCAGCGGAGTAACATTGACGATGATCCCACAGCGGGCGTAGGTTGATTTTCCCACGCAGAGTACAAATATATCTTTTGGTATTCGAAAATATTCCACGGTGCGCGCCAGGGCAAAGCTATTGGGAGGGATTATGCAACAATCTGTCTTCCTATTCACAAAGCTGCCCTCAGAAAAATTTTTAGGATCAATAATCGCATTGTTAACATTGGTAAAAATCTTAAACTCGCTGGCTACGCGAGCATCATATCCGTAGGATGAAACTCCATAGGATATTATAGCCTTCTGCGTTAGTTTATCCGCAAAAGGATTAATCATATCCTTCTCCTGGACCAGTTTCTTGATTAGCCTGTCGCAAAGCATTCTCATATCCCTTACAGATCAGCTCTACCCTCAGAACACCTGGCTTTTGTGGAACCTATGGCTGAAATAGCCATATCTAATTCTGTCTGGGAACAAAAACCAAGCAGCACAGGATCCTTTGGCCTTAATTCATTAATTCGAGAATGGGTTCTATTGCGAATTGAAATAACTGTTGCCTTGGTGGTGGATAGCAGAGAGCAAATACCAGCGTCAGACATATCCGGATAAAACTTGACTAACCAAGCTATGGCGTCTGGTCGATCCCGCCTTTTCAGGAGAGGAATGTACTTTTTTCCAGGTTTTTTGCTTCTTGCTGCGGTAAATTTCTGCGGAGCCAAAGCAAGTTCAGCATTCGGATCCTGGGAGCAGCGATCAATTTCCTCCTGAGTCAGCTGTCCTAGTTGTATGGGATCCACGCCGACCATGCCTACCATGACCTGCTCATCGGCTAGAGCTTGTACCTCCAGCGGATGTAATCCACAAAATTTTGCGATTTGCTCGAAGGTCAAAGCCGTATTCTCCACCAACCAAATTGCCGTCCCCTGCGGCATAATTGGATGCACCATGGTACACTCTCCAAAAATATTTCTGCAGGATTCTATACTGTCCACCAACAAATCTCAATGATTGAGTTTCCAGAGGAAACACTATATATCTTCCAACGTTCTGTCGGCGACTGGAGTATTTTTGTGGCTTACAAAGTTGGGGAAATTGGTCAGAGGCCCTGGGGGCACTGGCGGATCGATAACGTTGGTGAAGGCTTTGTAAATAAGACCATCGTTGTAAATTGCGGCGCTAGCCTGTCTCTGCAGTCCCATATGCATCGTTCCGAAGAGTGGAAAATTGTCGCTGGAACCGCAGAGGTAACCGTGGATGGCCGTCTACTGATTCTACAAGCTCATGAGACAGTCATGATTCCTGTTCAGGCAACCCATCGATTGAGAAATGTCGGGAATATTCTTTTGATTGTAGAGGAAATTCAATGGGGAGAGATTTTGAACGAGGAAGATATTGTTAGATACGAAGACGTCTATGGGAGGTGCGGAGAAAAAAGAAGTAGCGTCAACCAATCGACCGTATTTTTGGCAGATATGGACGGAACTCTGACCCCAGCACGTCTTCCAATGACCAAAAATTTTGCTGTTTATTTCGAAAAATTCATAGCTAACAAACTGTTTTATATAGTCTCCGGGTCTGACTATGGCAAAATACTTGAGCAACTGCCGGCAAACATTGTTGAAAAAATTACTGGAATTTATGCTTCCATGGGGAATGAATTTTATGAAAAAGGCAAACTAATCTATAAAAATGAGTTTGTTCCCGAAGAATCGCTGCTGGAAAAATTGGAATACTATCGCAGAGTTACAAAATATCCATTCGAGTTGTATCCAAATTACCTGGAAAAAAGATGCGGCATGGTTAATTTCAGCGTACTTGGACGAAATTGTTCCCATGAGGAGCGGGTGAGATATAACAAATGGGACAAAAAAAACGGCGAGCGCGAAGAGATAGCCAGAGAATTATCCGCAGCCTATCCGAAATACGACATTTCCCTTGGTGGGGAAATTAGCATAGACATCGTCCCCTATGGATCTGGAAAAGATCAGGTTGCAAATCGGCTGCGTGCCATATATAAGCGTGAGAAGATAGTTTTTTTCGGCGATCGTACAGAAAATGGTGGCAATGACTATTCCATTGCTCAAAGGTTGTTGGCTCTTGGAAACGCAGAGGTTGTACCTGTCTGTGGTTCGGAAGATGTCCTTAGAATTCTGAGGGAAAAATATGAGTAAGTATTACATAGTCAGTGGCGGCTTTGATCCGATACACGAGGGACACATAGAGAACATAAAGGAAAGCTGGGCAAAGTCCGACGGCGTAATTGCTCTGGTTAACTCGGATGCCTGGCTCTGCCGCAAAAAGGGACATAATTTTATGAATTTCAATAGCAGAAGTGTGATCGTGGGAAACATCAAAGGCGTGATAGATGTAATGGCGTTCGACGATTCTGATGGCACTGCCTGCGACGGACTTAGGCGCGCCCGCTTCAAATATCCCAATGACATCCTTGTATTTGCAAAGGGAGGTGACAGAAACGCAAGCAATATTCCGGAGGTTGCCATATGCGAGGAGCTTGGCATAGAGATACGGTACAATGTTGGATTTGCAATTTCTGGAAATCCAAAGCCCAATTCATCCTCATTGATATTGAGTGGCTATCTTGATAGATGCAAAAAAAAATCCAGAAAGGCGTAGAGTTGCCTCAAATCCATGGAAAACTTAGAATTTTGTTCGATGGGCAACAGCTTGCCAAGGCATTCATTCAGAAACAAACTGGAATTTTCAGGGTAAGTGACGAAGTGTTTCGAAGACTCTGCCGTCGTAACGACGTGGATATCCATCTTCTCATGACCAACAATAAGGGGGAGCCAGAAAAATATCTACAACACATAGGATATCCGGAAATTCCCATCGTTCACATGCCGTTGCTGTTAAAAACTACAAAATATCGTACCATTGTTCACAAAACATGCTACGCACTACTACGTAGGATAATGCCGCACTTCTACAATGATACGCTGCGGCAATTTGATGTGTATTTCTCGCCCTATCCCCCAATTTCCCCACTGGTATACGATTCTGGAATTAAAACAGCCTGCATCTGCCACGATGTAATTCCATTGCAATTCCCGCATTTTGCAGGGCCATACAAGACATTATCGAAAAATTTCCCTGATTACATAAAAAAATTGTCTGCTGATTTCGTATTTTTTGTTTCCAATTCGGCTCGGCGAGACTTCCTAACCTATCGCCCTGATTTTCCTTATGAAAAGACCGCAGTTGCCTATCCTGGATCAGATAGCCTGGTGGATACTACGAGGAATTGCGCTATCTCAGACCAACGTATCAAGTATGGTATTCCAGATGGCCAATATGTATTCACACTTTCAGAATCCAATCCGCGCAAGAATTTTGCCCACGTTATAAGGAGTTTTGTTAAATATATTGAAGACTATAAAGATGAAAAGACCAATCTCGTCATCGGAGGGAAAAAACTTTCCAAATCAGACTATATTGGCATGACCGGTGGATTATTCGAGAAACATTGCAGCAGAATAATAATCACCGGTTACATAGCAGATGAGGATCTGGATTCCATCTACAGAGGCGCTGCCTTGTTCCTCTTCCCAAGTCTCTATGAGGGCTTTGGCCTCACTCCGTTGGAGGCGATGAAACGCAATGTTCCTGTAATTACAGCAAATAATTCATCTCTTTCCGAGGTGTGTGGAGACGCGGTTATGTACGTATCAGGGTTTAGTGATGCAGAAACTTCCGGTGCCATCAGGCAGATTCTCTCAGACAG
The DNA here is from genome assembly GCA_031257475.1 of Holosporaceae bacterium. Classification (GTDB taxonomy): domain Bacteria; phylum Pseudomonadota; class Alphaproteobacteria; order UBA3830; family UBA3830; genus JAIRMQ01. The sequence goes on along the minus strand of JAIROP010000036.1, from coordinate 20,158 downwards.
TGCTCTGGCTGCGCAAATGAGAGAAAGTGGGCTCCAAAGAGCCTCAATGTTTTCCTTTGATAGAATGGTTGAGCAGATAATGGCACGCCTCCATGCCCTAAAAAACTGATCATTGCGGAGTCTTGCCAACGGCTTTCTGATCATGATAATCTGCCATGAGGATCCGAGATCCGAGCACCGGAGTGACGCAAAAATTACCGGAAGGACGATGGTTTCGAAAGGAGCCTATTCTCCATCCGGTCAGCGGAATCGTAGCGATTGAGGTCGTGTTGACTCTATCCAGTCCTGTGTTCTCTTCTTTATTTTCATCTGGGCGAGGGGAGCTGGAATAGTGAACTAGGGGCTGTTTGTAAGCAGTCTATAAGCTAATTTCCGAAGGAGCTCTTCTATGGCCGGCGCGGCAACGGCGCCATGCCGAAGTATTTTTCCCTCAACCAGATCAATGACGGTGGATGGGATTCCAATCTTACAGGTTCCTCCGTCCAGAATGATTAGTTCACGGTTTTGCTTAAAATTTTCAAAAACCTGCTGTGCCCTGGATGGACTGGCTCCGCCAGACATGTTTGCACTGGGCACTGCCAGCGGGAATGGGAGCATAGACAGAAGCTTCTGAGCCGTCGAATCCGCAGGCACTCTAATTCCCACCGTTTCCTGCCCCGCCAGACCTAGGCACGACAATCTTGTTCCATTCTTTTTTCTCAAAACGAGCGTGACTGGACCGGGCATAAATTTCTCGGCGAATATCCTCGCCCTGTCATCCACCTCGGCATCACCGGTAACCTTGTCAAAACTGGGATAGCAGACACTCAGAGGCTTGGCTTTCGGCCGTCCCTTGCAAAAAAACAGCCGGGATACTGCTCCATCATCATAGGCATTTCCCCCAAGACCATAGACAGTCTCGGTTGGAAATGCCACAACGAAACCACGGATAAGCGCTTCGGCAGCATACCTTATGCCATCTTCGGTTGATGGGATAAACTCAGGCATATTAGCGTGGAATTAATCTCGAGCGTCCGTTTGGATCGATTACCAGAAGAGCTGCCTGCCCCGGAGCTAAACTTACATCTGTCCCTTGAACGACAGTCCGTAAACCGCCAGATTGTAGCTCCACGACGTATTCAAAAGCCTCTTGAGACTTGAGTGTTTTTTCAGCATAGGCACCGGCAGCCGCCCCAGCAAGTGCTCCTGCTGCTGTGGTGACCACCCGGCCGCGGCCGCCACCCATGGCGTTTCCAAGAGCTCCGCCGGCTATGGCTCCCATGATGCCGCCGGTTTTATTATCCTCCAGTCGTTCTCCCTCCTCCACCTTCACCTTGCGCACCTTAATCACAACGCACGGGTAAGTTGCAGACGCTGCCCCAAGCGTCTGGGCGTCATAGGCCGATGACGAAATATTTCTTGCACACCCTCCCAGCAGAAGCAAAAAACCTCCACACAAAATTGCACAAATCCCAACTTTTTTCATGTACACACCTCCGTGAAACCACGGTCATTCTAATTTAAATTATAAATCGATACAATTGCTATCGTTGGATCTGCAGAATTGTAATTGCAAATTCTAATAAATTTGTTATTTTCAAGGGATCATTTTGCGTTGATAGAATACGGAGTGGAATCATGGAAAAGATCAGAATTTGTATAAGTTTTGCAGCGGTTGGTTTACTGTTAACTTCCTGTACCACAAGCACTCCGGAGAAGTTGGGGGATCCTGTTACATTTTTAGATAGCGCGGCATCGTCTCCAATCAATGAGGCCGCACTCTCCAAATTCAATGATGTCTGTCGTAGGGATGGAAATTCTTCTGGCATAAATCCACATGCCAAAGCTCTTGCAGCGATTGAGAACGAATCTGCCGCCATAATTTCGAAAAAAATCAACGCTCGGCCGGACCAAATTTTCTTTACCAGCAGCGCGACCATGGCGAACAACATAGCCATCCTTGGAATAGCCTATGCAAACCCAGGGTGTCACATTATAACCTCCAAAATAGAGCATAAATCTGTTACCAATGTATGTAAACATCTAGAAAGTCAGGGATACACGGTAACATATCTGGACGTTGATCGTTTAGGGCGCGTGGACATCGACAAATTATACAAGGGTATTCAAAAGAACACCCAGCTAATAACAATTCAAATGTTTAACAGTGAAATTGGAACTCTGCAGAATGTGAAAGCCATCGGAGAGATAGCCAAAAAACGCGGAATTCCATTCCATTCTGACGCTGCCCAGGCATTTTGTAGATATGATATCAACGTCGATGAATTGAATGTGGATTTACTTACTATTTCCGGTCATAAAATTGGTACTCCAACAGGCGTAGCTGCCCTGTATGCCAGGGATGTCAGCAAACTACAACCGATATTGTTCGGGTCTGGCGAAAGACTGTTCCCCGGAACTAAACCAACAGCACTAATAGCAGCGCTTGCCGTTGCGGTGGAGCATTTTCAATTTGATAAAACAAAAATAGAGAAAAATTATAATGCATTGGTGTCAGCGCTGTTGAAAATTAAGGATGTGTACATTAATTCCTCATCACCGTCTCACGTGGTATCGGTGTCCATCGGTGGAGTTCTGTTGAAGGATCTCCTGGAAAGGATAAAGGATTATTCCTTTTCCGCGGGATGCTCATGCTTGGGACAGGGGAAGTCAAATGTGCTAGAAGCCATCGATCCCGACGGTCTACTCCCTGTTTGCACGATACGCCTGAGTTTTACCGACAGAGTTGACGAGACGGTACTGGTCAAATTTGCCCAAAAACTTGAGGAAGTCGTGCGTGAGCTGCGCAAGGAAAAGGATATCGGAGCGGGATGTCCTAGTGGAGAAAAAGGAAAAGCCGGCTACTTTGGCGTGCTAGCCTAAAGTTCTCTGAAATAAATATTGCAGACATGTATGAACACACAGTCACCGAGGATGAGGATGGTCTCAGGGCAGACAGGATCGCGAGAAGTATTTTGTCCCGAGCTGGTTATGTTTTTCTGCAGAAGCAGTTCCGGATCCGCAGAATTAAGCTAAACGGCAAAAGAGTCGCCCCGTCAACCAAACTACAAAAAGGGGATATTCTACAAATATTCGCAAATCTCGAGGAAGAGACAAAGGAATCGACCGACGTATTTGAACAGAAATTGTTCAACTCGCTAAAATCCATGATTATCTACGAAGATGAAAATTTTCTTGCACTGAACAAGCCAACAAAGCTTGCTGTGCAGTTGGGAAGTAAAATTTTCATCTGCGTGGAAACTTTTATCAAGTCCTATCCAGACTGTAGGTGCCGTCTGGTGCACCGTCTAGACAGGGATGCGTCTGGAGTTTTGCTCATCGCTAAAAATCGGAAATATGCAGGAAAATTAACAAAATTGTTTCGAGAAAATAGGATACGTAAAACATATCTAGCCGTTGTCTGCGGACAAATACATCGCCCGGGGAAAATCGATAATTTTTTGAAAAAATCTTTTATTAGCAATGAGGAGAAAATGGTAATTGCAGAGGAAGGGCAACGGGCAGTCACTCTATATAATCCCGTGAGGCTGATGGGAGATTACACACTGCTGGAACTTAACCCACTCACGGGACGGAAGCACCAACTCAGAGTGCACTGCGCCGATGTTTTGAAAACACCGATTTTGGGAGATAAGAAATACAGCAGGGATCCTGAGCTAAAACACCTGAGTAGACACTTGGAATTGTTTCTGCATGCTCATAAAATTTTTCTGGAAGATCTGAGCATTGAGATTACTGCAGAAATTCCGCAGCATTTTTGTGACCTGCTCATCTGAGCAAAAGCAGGAAAAAGCATCCTTCTATATCTTACAATTTAGCGAAACTTTCTATATAGTTTATTTTTATTGATTGATCGTGGAATAGTAGGATGACTGTAACCCTGGCCAGCCAGTCGCAGCTGTTTGTCACCATCAGAGGATTTGGTGGAGATGATGAGGTGGCCGTAAAATCCGTAATTGGGAGAGAGGCCATATCCGAGCTTTACAGATTTGAGATTGCATTTACGTCCAAAGATGATGCCATTGATCTGGAAAAATCTCTTAATTCGCCGGTAACCATAACATTCCGAAGTGAATCGGAAGAAAGGTATGTTGACGGCATAGTAGCCAGTCTTTCCCATGGAGCGACAGCAGCCCAGGATGATGTCTACGTAACGGAATATTGCGCCGTGGTAAAGCCAAAGCTTTGGTTGTTAACCCTCGACAGAAATTATCTTATTTTCCAGAAGAAATCTACGATCGACGTTATCATGCAGGTCCTAAAAGATAATGGAATCAGTGATGTGGAGGACAGAACCAAATCCTGTGGAAAAGTTGTCAATGAGTATTGTGTGCAATTCGGAGAAAGCAGTTTCGATTTTATTTCCAGGCTAATGGAATGGGCAGGGATATTCTATTTTTTCGAACATAAAGCTGGCAAGCATACACTTGTGCTTGCAGACGGCACAGACGGCTATGGAAAAGCTCTAGGAAGCGCACCCGTCAGGTATGCAGAACTTGTGCAGGATAGAATGCCCATTGGGTTATGCTTTGCTTCCCAGGTGACTGCCTCCATAAATACGGGAGGATACTCTCAAACAGACTATAATCATACCATTTCACAGACAAATCTGTTTGGTACACTGGATGCCAAATGGGAAGGACCAATGCTCTACGAATACCCTGGAAAAATTGCTGCGGTAAAAGAGGGCGACGACCAGGCCAAGGTGCGGGTGCAGGAATTTGAGGTTAAACACCAGAAATTCGAGTTTTCATCAACGGCTATCCACCTGATTCCTGGGTGTCCATGCGAAATAAAAGGACATACTGCGGCAATTTTCAACAAAAAAGTGGTAATTCTCGAACTGCATTGGTCGTACAAGTGGTCGAACAATTTGGGCGTTGAATTTGAGAATAGATTCCTAGCCGTCGAAGAAAAAGTTCCATTTCGTCCACTGAGGCGTACGCCAAAACCTTGCGTATCAGGCGCTCAAACGGCTGTGGTCGTATGTCCCTCCGGAGAAGAAATATTCAGGGACGCCTACTGTTCCGTGAAGGTTCATTTCCACTGGGATCAGATGGGTAAAAAAGATGGCGAGGACTCCTGTTGGATACGTGTTGCACAGCCGCTTGCAGGGAGCAATTGGGGAGGGATTTTTGTTCCGCGTATAGGCCAAGAGGTGGTTGTGGTTTTTCTCAATGGAGATCCTGATAGGCCTTTGATTGTTGGGTGTGTGTATAATGACAAATACTTACCACTCTATTCCGACCAGGATTCCATGAAAACATCCCTAAAAACTGTCACATTTAAAGATCCTGAGAGATACCACGAAGCAACGTTCTATGATGAAAAGGATAAAGAGCTGTTTCTTTTTCATGTTCATAAGGATATTAAAGTTGAATCCGTGGAAGGATCTAGATTCACGGAGTTTCAATCGGCCAATGGTGCCGTCAAGGACGAATATCTAATGACCGAAGGTGATTGTCTGTGGACAAATAAAAAGGGAAGTGTCACTGCCGTGCAGAATGAGGGGGACAATTCATACACAAATGATAAGGGAAACTTCTCTGCAAATCTGAAGGAAGGCAATAGCACAATTAAGCTGGATAAGGGAAATCGCGAAATTACACTTGGGGATGGAAACCAGACAGTCCAAATCAAAGGAAACTATAAGTTGACAATATCCGGTGATCTTACCATCAAAGTGGACGGGAATATCGTCATCGAATCTGGCAAAAAAACTACGGCAAAATCCGGACAGGATACTGCGATGGAAGCCGGTACTGCGTTCTCCATCAAGGGGGGTACGGATTTTAAGGGGGAGGCCGGAACAGCCATGTCCCTGAAATCCGGCACTGATACAAAAGTTGACGTCGGTATGAATCTAAATGCTGCTGCAAAAATGAATGTATCCGTGAAGGGGCAGATGCAGGCAGAGGTGAATGGTCAGTTGGGAGTAAAGATTGGAGGTTTGCAGGTGGAGGTTGCTGGACAGGCCATGGCGAAAGTATCAGCTCCCATGATTCAGATCGGCGGTGGAATGGTGCAACTTGGCTGATTCTTCTGACACAGAAACCATTGCAGAAGTAAAAGATGATCAGGGACATCTTTTGAAGTCTATTTCCATGAAAAGTGGGGTTCCACATGGCGAAACAAAAATTTTTGACGGTAATGGACAGCTAGCCAGCAAACTAATCTTCGAAAATGGAGGACTCTCCGGACCAGCAGAGTTTTTCTCAGATGGACATCTGCTCATGACCACATCTTTTAAGGCGGGGAAACTTGAGGGAGAGTCTACCCTGTTCTCAAATGGCTCCAGGATTGGTTTGACTCGCTTTAAAAAAGGTCTTCTGGAGGGAAATTTTACATCCTTTGATAATCTGGGAAATGTCACAAGAATTGCTGTATACGCCAGCGGGCAGCAGAATGGAGAATGTAAATCGTTCTATCCAGACGGCACACTCATGGAACATTCTACCTATAAAAATAACCAACTAGATGGGGAGGTTACAAAATATTTCCCCAGTGGAAACGTCATGGAAGAATCCACCTACAAGGAGGGGAAACCCTGCGGAGTTATAGATACCTACGACGATGATGGCAATTTGACATCAAGCAAAGTCATGGACCAGGAGAACTAATGTGGGAATGGGGGTTTGCTGTGGCGCGCTAACAATGTGCCCATTTGGAGCAGCTCCGGGAACACTTACTTTCCTGCCAACTCCCATGGTGATTGGATCTGCGGGTCCAATGGGAACCTGTATGGATACCATTCCATTTCTGAATATAGCTCCCTTTGGAGTATGCATGAGCATGGCAAATCCAATAACTGCCTCGCTGACAGCCGCTGCGCTCGGGGTTCTTACGCCGGGGCCATGCATACCAACTCCTGCAGGAACCTGGATACCAACAAAACCAACCGTCATGGCAAAACCAGGACCAATGTTGACCAGCGATTCTATGCTCATCTGCTCCTTTGGAGGAGTTATCAAGATAAATATGCCTTCCCAGTTTACTGTTCTAATCTGAAAGAGACCATTGCCTTTGGTCCAAAAATTACATAACGGGCACTAAATTTCTATGTTGTGCATTCAATTTTTTGTTTTTTCATTTAGGTTTTTGTGCTAGATATAGCAACATCTAGTCCATTTGCATCGGAGGCTTGGTGGGCTCGTGTTATCTTTGTAAGCTTCCTCTAATATGGGTGGACTATGACAAAAAAATTGTATATCGGAAATTTGGCTTATTCAGTCGATGATGATTCGCTGAGAGATGCTTTCTCGAAGTTTGGAGCTGTGGAATCCGCAGTTGTTATTCGAGATAAAATGAGTGGCAGAAGCAGAGGGTTCGGTTTTGTGGAAATGGCCTCAGATGAGTCTGCTGCTGTTGCAATAGAAAAGATGAACAAATGCGAGTTTGAAGGCCGACTTATGTTTGTCTCTGAGTCTCATTCCACGGGGAAAGAATCTCGTGGTGGAAATAACGGTGGCGGAAGTAGATTTGGCCAGAGGCCTGGTCGGTAGGCGTCGCCTTTTCCGTCCTGGCGCATATCTCGAAAAAAGTATGGGTTGATTGTGGTGAGCTGTTGAGTGTTGCAGGATTGGGGACTCCTGGCTGGAGGCTCCTTTTCTGTTCTAAATTCAGTCTTTCTTCACTGAAAATCTCGGTATGCAACGATATCTAAATAGGGTGTAAGGTTTTTTTCAATTTAATGCATCAATGAGAAGAGTCCAAACACGCAAAATCCCCCTCGCCAAATGAGGGAAAAGGATAACTAAGCAAAAATTTAAGGAAAGAAGAATCCCGGAAATGTTTGAGGAAGGAATGTTCCTCGGAAAGATGGCCTTCAAAGGATACGTGGCAGCTCCTGACGTATTGGTACTGTTCCAGGGTATAGGACGCTTCGCAGAGAGGATACCAGACCAATGATCCTTCATGTTCCTTTAGACCGTACATGGTGTAGTACTCTTCGTCGTTTGAAAAATATTTAGCTATTTTTTTCAAATTTTCTGTTTCTCTATAGAAAGGCAAGTATTCCCCAAGGCGTCGTTGTATGCATGAGGTAGACATGCAGCGCGTCCTGTTTTCTTTGAGGTCACAGATCTGATGTAACCAGTGAAGCATTTCATGGAAGATGGTTCCTCCAAATAGAATTTTGTGCCTGGTACAGTCAATGGCAGATAAAATTGTCTGATCCAGAGTTCTCACATTTATCACATGATGCAAAGCGCTGTAGGATGTAAGATTTGCAGTTCCTTTGGTGAACAAAAGAACAGCTCGCTGTGGTCTATAGGGCAATGTGTTGTATTTGGTAAGTAACGAACGAAGTAATTGGCAAAATAAAGGAGAATCTGTCATCAGATAAAAAATTTCCTCAAGGTCTTGTTTCCGGACCTCTTCAATGTTCGCAGATTTTATAAACCATCCATCGACTTTACTGGCCAGTTTCAATATTACACCCCCGTCGGCGGACAGAAAATCTTCCACCGGATCTATACAGGTTTTCATGAAATTACGTACCAGTGCTCTTCTATTTTGCTCCAGTGTCTTGGATGAATCCCAGGTGTTTTTTTGATAGTACTCTGTTTCCTTTGCACTTAATGGTGAGAATATTTCTATTTTCAATGGAGAAATCCACGCTTCCAGTGGAAATACACACTCCTGAAATTGATCATCGTCATTGGATTTTATACATTTCGATGAGGCCTTCATGGAAACCTGTGGGCAATACTTGGCTACTTCCTCGGCAGCTCCAAGCAGAATAGCAAGTAGAACAATGGCCGAAACCAGAGGCAAAAGTTTCTTTTTCATAGGACTGGCTATTTTTACTCCACTTTAATACTCTCTATTGTAAAATATTTTACCTTTCAAGTAAAGATGTGGCTGTTTTTTCAATAATTCATAAGGATTAACATTATTTTTACCAACAATTGAATAATCTATCAAAAATTGGGAGCTCAGTATTGTTAGTTTGGGCGGTATTTGGGATGATTTTGCTGGTCATCTGCGTCTGCGATTTCGTATTTTTCAGGATAGAAAATGAGTATGTACTGGCACTGATGGCGCTCTATGCAATCTCCTGGATGAGCGGTATATCGGGTAGCAATTTTTACAACGGGTTAATAATAGCCATTGCAACATTTGCGGGCACTCTGGTTTTAAATCATTTTAACCTAATCGGTGGTGGAGATGTTAAGCTTCTGTTTCCAGTCATCTTGCTCTCCGAGAACAATCTTTCGGAATTCTGGATTGGTATATCTGTCGGAGGAATGATTTTAGCTATAATTTATCTAATTTTTGGGCGTCAAATTTTTTTCCTGCGGCGAAGCGCAGTTGGCTTCCTATATTCCCTGAGCAGAGGGCGAAATAAAACACAGTTCTTAAACTTTGTTTTACCTTCGCTAAGTAGGATCGACAAGAAGGTTGTTGCGCTAAGGAGGTATACGGTTAATGCTGTGCGGCAGGAAATCCCCTACGGAATTGCGATAGCTTGTGGCGGTTTTTACGTGATTTTTGAGAACTTATTGGCCAGGTGGTAGCATGAACGGAAGAAAAGATATTTTTCCTATGATGATAGCTGCTGTGGTAGCCTTGGCGGTTACTTTGGGTGTTAGATGGCTATTACCCATAGCTGTAAGAATTTCAAGCAATGATCAATCAAAAGTTATGCAAAAAAAAGATATTGCTCTGCCAGATATCCCGCTGATGGTGAAAGAAACTCTGAGAGAGAAAGGTGGAGAGGTGTTGGTGGTTTCAAATGACGTCAAAAAGGATGCTAAAATATCATTGGCCAATTTGGCCTGGAAAAAATGGCCTCAGGATGCCATTCAGCCACATTTTATAGCAAAGGATGAAGCTGGAGTAGCCCTGAACAACAAAGCCGACTACAACAATGCTCTGAAAATGTGGGCTGCGTCCAATATTCCTGCAGGAACGCCTTTATCCATTCGAATGCTGACCAAAGAAGACCCTGAAAAAAAGAAAAAAGATATGGAAGAGAAAAGGAAAAAGGAGGAAGAGCAGAAAAAAAAGGAAGAGCTGGAAAGGGAAAAAAAGCTCATCAGAAAAGGGCGGCGGGCTGTTACATTTTCCGTTGATTCAAAATCCGCACACTTCGTCGATTCACTGGCTCCTGGGGATCTCATTGACGTTATTATTATGGGACATTCAGGTGACAGAATAAGGACATATAAATACAAAGCCTTGAGGGTAATTGCGGTTAGTGACAATTCTGCACTGGATAAAAAGAATGCGAAGAAAAAACAAAAAGAAGAAGGTTTATTTAGTGGACTGGCTAAAGTTGGAGGAATATTGAATTCCTCTAGTATAACTTTGGAAGTAAAAGAAAAGAGAGTTGAAGAAATGCTGCGGTTAGTTGGTGATGGCGGAATTATCCTCTCCCTGCGCAATCCCAAAGATGGTGAGAAAGATGATGACGACGAAGACGATGAAACCGATGAAAATATTTCACTGCTACATAGCATTTTTAAAATGAACCGGGTGAATTCCCCGGAAATTCTTAGTGCTGCGAAAAATCGCAAAGAATCCGAGGGAAAAGAACATGTAGATCTAATGCATAGGATGAAAACCATCGGTGGAGGCAACATCGCAGCTAAGCTGACCGAAGCTCAAAATCACAAGAAGACTGAAGAAGCGAAGTTAAACAAAGGAAAAGATGCTGAAGGGTTAGCCTGGATACTGCAGCAGATTAATTTAATCGATGGAGGCTCAAAAGATAAATTAATGCAAAGGAAAGAGAACAGAGACAGCGATTCTCCCAGGAATCATGGAGGAACACCTCGGAAACCCACCTCCAATGATATAAGTGCGCTCATAGGAAAAATGAACAATGCCATACATGATTCCCCAAATCCCATTGTGCAAGTGGCCAACAAAAAGTCGAAGGAATCTGTAACAGGTCAATACGAAGTTGTCAGTGGGAGAATAATTGCTGAAATGAAAAAGGAAAATGAAAAGGAAAATAAAAAAGTCAAGGAAAATGTCGTTGTCACCGTACATAGACAGCTGAAAATCGACAAAGCGGTGTTTGATGCCAATGGCAAGAAATTGGACAATAAAACTGAACAACAAACTCCTACTGCTCTTGAGGGAGAGCAGGGAGCGCTGATTTAGGTGGCAGGTATCGTGTTCGGTGATTATGGCATCTGTGTGATGTGGAGAGTGTGGTAATGAATAAGAGTTGGAGTGTTTTATTGAGTATGTTTGGCATAAGTATCCTCTGTAATAATTCCATTCATGCCAACAAAAAAAAACCTAAAGAGAAAGCCGTCTCCGAATCATCCGATGCTTCCACAAAACGTCAGGAGAGCGAGGTAAAAGTAATAGAGGTAAATTCGGTCAATTTTATACAATTGAAAGAGAAAGCCACAGAAATTTTTATTCCCAATCCTAAAGTTGCTGACATTGAGATGCTGAGCGATAGTTCGCTCTATTTAACCGGATTAGCTCCAGGAATTACTTTTTTGGTTGTACAGGGGGAAAACGGCAAAATCATAGTTAATTACCAGATCAAAGTAACCTATCCTCTGACTGAAATAAAAAAAACAATATTTGAAATGTATCCAGACGCAGATGTGGAAATAGTTTCGTTGGATGATTCAGTGATTCTGAAAGGAAAAGTGGCGTCTCCGGAAATGGCCAAAGAAATACAAGATCTTATCGGTCGCTTTGTCGATGGCACAAAAATTGTAAACAAACTATCAATTGAAACTGCAACGCAGGTTATGCTTAAGGTGAAAATTGCTGAAGTTTCAAGAACTCTAACTAAAAGCCTTGGAATCAACTGGAAGGCCATATCTCGCGGACAGGACGTAACTGGAATGCACTATGGTTTCATCTCCGGAGATACGAGCTCCTTCCCAGCTTTCACCACTGATGTTTCTGCAATGAAAACAGATTTTAGCGACACTAGCATGAACGGAACTGTGAATGGAGCGCGGTGGTTGGCGCATACAGGCGGACAAAATGGGCTATCTGCTCTAATCGAGGCATTGGCCAATGAATCATTTGCCAGTATTTTGGCAGAACCAACTCTAATAGCGCTATCCGGTAAAACTGCCACATTTAAAGCTGGTGGTGAAGAAAGTTACGTCGTCAAACAATCAGGCAGCGATAGTAATACCACTGAATTTAAATCCTGGGGCACCGCCATAGAGTTTACTCCGGTTGTAATGTCCGAGGATAGAATTAACATTACCGTGAAGCCCACGGTAAGCTCGCTAGGTCCTAAAAATCCGGCGGGCGTTCCGTCCTTGACTACCAAAGAGGCAGCCACCACTGTGGAACTCGGAAGCGGACAGAGTCTCGTTATTGCCGGTTTACTACAAATAATGAAAAACTCCGATGCTGTGGAGGCACCGTTTCTTGCTGATCTGCCGCTCATTGGAGCGCTTTTCAGAAAATCCAGCGTGAGCGTATCCGAAAAGGAACTTGTCATAATAGTCACTCCATATATTGTGAAGCCGTCGTCCAAAAATTTGAGAACACCTGTGGATATGATTCCGAGGATGTATTCGCCATTGGAATCAATATTAAGTAGAAAATTTCACCAAAAGATAAAAAAGTTCCACAGTCCTGGTTTTTCGATTGTATAGTTGGAGGAAGTCGGTATGAGAAGCGAAAGGCTGAAAATTGTAAATGCTACGACATCTCTGGCTGCGGGTTTACTTTTGCTATGTGGATGCGAAAAACAATATCTGGCAAATGATGGGTATGTGCCAGAGATTGTGCATGTTGAAGCTAAAGAAAATAAAAAAAATTACTTTTTTGGTACTTCTGGAAGCTTTGAACTCACGCACGATATAGTAGACGCAATCGTTGAGGTACTAAAAAAAGCTCGCAGCACCGGTGTAGATAATATCGGCTTTAGGCTGATATCAGATCGCTCAATTCCATTAAAAATTCAGGAAAACTTAAGAAAACAATTATCTAATTTAATGTGCAGGCACGGATTTTTACGAAGTCGCATCGTGGACTCAGGAACTTGTATTTACAGAGACGCCAAAGCAGGCATCAGGATAGAAGTCCTTACCTATGATGTGAAGGAACCTGATTGTTCCCTCTGGTCAGAATACATAGGAGATATTGACACTAATAAGCATCTTCCAAAATTTGGCGCTGCCTACACCTATGGTTTGCTAGAACAGATAGCCAACAAAGCAGATTTGGTGACGCCGCGTAAGTATAGGGGACAAGATACATTGGATGCAATTGCCGCGGCCAAAGCAGGCTCCTCGTCAAGTGGTGGAGGAGGATCGAGCAGCCCTTCATCGTCTGCGAGCGCTGGTAGCAGTGGTAGTTAACTTTAGGAGGATATAGAAGTCATGGCTGCCAGTTCGTATGATTTTCCTCATAATTTTGTGGGGTTTGTGAATGATCTCGTGTCTGAGAAAATTATAGACAACGTTATACAAAGTATTGGACTTGCCTATTCTCAGGTGCAGCAGAAGACTCTACCGGAAATCATCGAGTTTTTAAAAAATAACAGAACGCCCAAAATTTTAATGATAGATATTTCGGATTCTGAGCTACCACTGGGTGACATTGCAAGAATAAGGGAATGCTGTACCCCTGACGTTGGCATTGTGACCATTGGAAGTCGTAACGACGTCGGATTATTCCGTGACCTCATGGCCATGGGAGTTGTCGACTATCTAATAAAACCGCTCAATTATGCTCTGCTGCATCGTGCCATAGAATTGGCGAACGGTAAAATCAGTGAGTACACCGAAAAAATGGGTAAAATGGTGCTTTTCGTCAGTTCTGTCGGTGGAGCTGGCGCCACAACAGCTATTACCAATGTTGCTTGGATTTTAGCCAATCGTCATTTTAAGCGTACTCTGGTGGTCGATATGGATTTTCTATATGGTACTGCAAATTTAATGCTTGATGTAAAAGCAGGGAATACCTTTTTAGATAATCTAGAATCGCCAGACAAGATTGACGGCTATTTTGTCGATCTAATTACAAAAAAGTGCGGGCAGAGACTGTATTATCTTGGCGGATTGGTGGATTTGATGCGGGGAGTCAATGTGGACATGGAAGTATTCGATAAACTTATGATCGCCATCAAAAGACAATTCAATTACGTATTATTGGATACGCAGCGGGATATCAGTGCCATAAATAGAATATGCAGAGCCAAAGCTGATTCTTTCACAGTCATGGTAGAAATGAGCATGGCGTCAGCGCAGAATACCGTGCGCATACTAGAGCTTTTGCACACAGAGTATCCAGGCAAGCAAATTATTATTGTCGCTAATAAAATGGGATTATCCAGCGGTGGAGCTCTCTCCAAGGAGTCATTTGAAAGAATTATCGATAGGAAAATCGACTATTCCATGCATTTGGATGAAACAACCGCACTGGCAGCAGCGAACATAGGGCAACCTCTTGCCATGTCTAATAATCCCATTACTGATGTGCTGGAAGCCATAACAGACGCCTTTCTCGGAAAGAGAAGCAATCAAGAGATTGAGAGGGCTATCATAGAAGAACATGGATGGACCATGGCAAGAATCAAAAACCTTGTTATAGCTATTGTGGATCAGATCATAGCTAGATTGAAATGAATGGTAGGAACAGGTAATGGCAGCGGAACCTAATGCACTAGTTGAAGAATCTCCCGTATTAACGTTATTCCGAAAAGAAGCCTATGAAGCTATGCTCAGTAGGATCAATTTGGCCTCGGCTTTTAAGCTAACTCCAGTAGAATTGCGGGAAGAAATTGAGAAATTTATTTCTGATTTTTCCCAGGAGAAACGTGTCCAGATCACCAAACGCGAGCAAATCGGCATCGCCCGCGAACTAGTGGATGATATGATAGGACTGGGACCACTTGAGGTACTTCTGGAGGACGATACCATATCAGATATCGTCGTAAATGGACCAAATCAAATATATGTCGAACGATCCGGTAACATGCAGTTGGCATCAGTTAAATTCAGAGACGATTCCCATCTAATGCAGATCTCCCAGAGAATTGCCAACCGCATTGGTAGACGTGTTGATACTTCCAGCCCGCTCTGCGATGCTCGTCTTCCAGATGGAAGTCGTGTCAACATTGTGGTACCTCCGATCGCTCTGGACGGAGCAAGCATTTCCATTCGTAAGTTTTCCAAAAAAGCTGTCACTCTGGAGAAATTGGCTGCGTTTGGAAGTTTAACTGAGGAGATGGTTAAGGTTCTGCAAATCGCATCGACCTGCGCTTTAAATATCATAATTTCCGGTGGTACAGGATCAGGAAAAACGACCCTACTAAATGCTCTCTCGCAGATGATAGACCCCAAGGAACGCATAGTAACCTGCGAAGACGCTGCAGAATTGAGACTCCAACAGCCACATGTTGTTCGATTGGAAAGTCGTCCACCAAACATCGAAGGAAAAGGCGAGATAACCATTCGCGATCTTGTGAAAAATGCGCTTCGTATGCGTCCGGATCGCCTGGTCATAGGAGAGGTACGCGGTTCAGAATGTATAGATATGCTTCAAGCCATGAATACTGGCCACGATGGATCAATGTCCACACTCCATGCCAACAAAGCTAAAGAAGCTTTCTTTCGTCTTGAAAACATGGTTGCCATGTCGGGATTTAATCTACCCAGCGAAATTGTGAGAGCACAAATCGCCGGGGCGGTCGACATGATTATCCAGGCTGAACGCCTGCACGACGGATCTAGAAAAATCACAGAAATTGTTGAAGTCACCGGTGTCAACGAAAGGGGGGATATAAGTTACCAGCATTTATTTAAATTTGTTCCCATAGGAGAGACGGCTGAACATAAGGTCTTTGGCAAATTTGAAGCCTGCACCGATCTTCCTGTTTTTTTGGATAAGGCCATTATTTATGGATTAGATAAAGAATTACTCGCCATTATGAAAACGGCGTTACAACAGAATACTCAGTCTAACTATGATGAATATTATTAGTACAATCATTATATTTTTTGTGGCTTTTGCAGTTTTTCTTTTGGTAAATAGACTAACTGAAAAAGCTCAGACCAAGGATGATTACAAAAAATTATTGGCCCAAAAAATTGACAAAATAGCGAAAGAGCAGGAAGACCTGTTGGAAACCACTAATACCGCTAAAGTCTCAACTTTTATAATGATGGATGATGGTTTGGGAGTTTCCATGGATTCAGGATCCAAAATTAAGGATAACGTACGAAAAATTATGAAAAAGGGAGGAATTACTGATACACCGATCAATCAATTCATCCAGATTTGTATAATTGCAGGATGTGTTTTCACGTTTGCTCTTATTTATTTTGACTTTCTAGAGTGTTTTATGGGGACTGTGATTGGAATGTTCCTGGGAGCCTTTGTCGTCTACAACGTATATTCGTTTATATCAAACAAAAAGAAAATGGATTTTCTAAAACTGTTCCCAGATGCAATAGATATGATGATAAGGGGAGTGAAAGCTGGTTTAAGCATCGAGCGTGTTCTAAAATTAGTTAGTATGGAATCCAAAGAGCCACTGTCGAAGGAATTTAATACCATCACGCAAAAATTCGCACTTGGCATAGAGCCAGAAAAGGTATTGGTTGACGCCGCTGATAAAGTGGACATAGAAGAATTTAGATTTCTGGTGGTTGCTCTCGTTCTGCAGATGGAAAATGGAGGTGTTCTGGTTGAAATTTTGCAAAATCTGGCAGGAATGATTAGACAGAGACTTGAACTGGAATTAAAGGTGAAAGTCCTGTCTGCAGAGGCGAGGATGTCTGCCGTAATTCTCAGCATACTGCCATTTATTTTTCTCGGTATCATGGCTGTGGTGAACCCGAGCCATTTAAAGGGATTTACGACTCCTGGAGCCGGTCAAACCATGCTTAAGATTGCGATAACACTCTTCTGTATCGGCACCTTCCTGATGATAAAGGCTACACAAATAAAGGTATAAGATTATGTATTGGATGGATCTGCTGTGCTTTCTAGTTACTTTTTTGGTATTTCATTGGCTAGAACAACATATTGGCCGCATTCTTGTCAGAGCTACCTTTCACCTAAGAGTACTCAGGAGAATGGCCTACGCCAAATATAAAAACTTTACCGGCAAGGATATTGAGGAGGAGGAGACTGGAGCCGGCCTGAGCAGCCAGGTTTCAATGTTTCAAAAAAATCCACTGTTTAAGTTATTCGCAAACTATGCAGCTGAGTTGATTGTTGAAATGCAAAAATTGCTGCAAGATGCTGGCATACGTCATAAAAGTGCTTTGGAAGATTTTACAAAATCCAAATTTATATCCGCCATCGCCCTATTTTTCATATCATTTTTGCTAATAAACACCACTAATGTGGCTGTTGATTTACCTTTTACCGTGGGACTAATATTTTCTCTCACATTTGGGGTAGTTGGAGGCCACAAGCTCACGGATCTAAACCTAGAAATGATAGCTAGAAAGAGACAGGAAATGATAGAACGTGGCGTCACAGACCTGATCGATCTTTTGATCATTTGCACGGAGTCTGGATTGGATTTAAGCAAGTCTATACGAAAAATATCCAGAGAGCTGAGAACCTCGAATTCGGTGTTGGCCGAAGAGCTTAGCCTGACTGCAATTGAATTGGAAATGATTCCTGACTATAAACATGTTTTCGAGAATCTGGAAAATAGAACATCCTGTTTGGCAATAAAAACTTTGTCCAAAACGCTCTGTCAATCGATAGAATATGGATCTTCCCTGACGACATCCCTAAGGGATTTGGCGAACGACTCCCGCAAAGTAAGAATGTCACGTGCAGAATCGAAGGCAGCACAGGCGCCCACGATGCTAACTCTACCTATGATGCTTTTTACAATGCCATGTCTGTTCATTGTCATGCTTGGACCGATCATTGCAGACATGATCAAGAGTTTTGGCAGTAAATAACATTTGTGCCGTGCCGATTGACGTCAGCTGTGGTATTCGTAAAACCCTTTTCCGCTTTTTTTCCCAAGCCTCCCCTGGGCCACGTAGTTTTCCAGCAGAGGACAGGGAGCGTATTTATCTTCATGAAGTTCCAGTTGGAGAGTTCTCATGATTGAGAGTACCGTGTCCAGTCCAATGAGATCCGCAAGCGCTAG
The DNA here is from genome assembly GCA_031257475.1 of Holosporaceae bacterium. Classification (GTDB taxonomy): domain Bacteria; phylum Pseudomonadota; class Alphaproteobacteria; order UBA3830; family UBA3830; genus JAIRMQ01. Next base: position 2,091 of record JAIROP010000036.1, on the reverse strand, counting down.
GGGACCACGTGGATGCCCAGCACCCAACTTTAGTGCCGCGTCTATCTGCTCTCGTGTGGATACGTTCTCTGCCAATGCAAAAACCGCCTCATTTATCATGGGAATTAGTATGCGATTGAGAACAAATCCCGGCGAATTTCTGGAAAAAATTGGAATTTTTTTGAGTTCTTTGGCCAATCGCCAGAAAAAATCAAATGTGGAATCCTTCGTGTGTAATCCACGGATGACCTCCAGCAGTTCCATCAGCGGTGGAGGATTCATAAAGTGAAAACCAATAAAGTTCTCTGGATAGGGAATCATCTGCGATAGCTTGGTGATGGAGTAGGAGGAGGTATTGGTGGCCACAAGCGACGTTGGCTTCAATATTTCCGACAGCCTGCGGAAAATGTCGATTTTTATGGCATAATCCTCAAAGGCTGATTCCACAAAAATTTTACAATCGGCCAAGTCGACCATGGAGAAATGGTATGATATTCTATTTTGCACGTCTTCAGCCTTTTCGTCTATCAGATGCTTGGTTTCGAAGCGATTCAGTGAATCTGAAATGCGTTTTCTAGAGTGATCAAAAACTTTTGCGGATAAATCATACATCTTCACACTGTAGCCGGCTGTTGCAAAAACCTGGGCAATTCCGGACCCCATCTGTCCTGCCCCGATGACGGCTACCTTCGTTAAATGCATGGTCTCTACTTGTCGTTTACTGATCATCGATCATATACGATCAATTGCGGGAGTCAACCTGAATTTTCCGCAGCCATGACCTGGTGACACTGGGTCCTGCACTGCGTCCTTCCTTTTTACACTTGAAAGAATGTGGATTTCTATTCTATGATAATAATGGGGGTTATGCTTTTTGAAATTTCGATCAGGCGGGAAGTTGAGATGTGGCTTGATTCTGTGATAATCGACCTGTGGTGGAAATATAACTGCTGATCGTTCTAAAAGTTGTGAAAATAGATTCAGGGAGGCCAAGCCTTGTTTTTCCAAATAGGGGTTTTAGATTCCGCGCTGGATAAGTGTTTCAAAAATTATTCCAACACAGAACTGGCCAAAAAGTCAGTTATTCTCGGAGTCATAACCTCCGTTTTTTTGGTTGTATTAAAACTTATTGCTTGGTTTATAACGGATTCAATTTCTATGAGAGCATCCATGAATGACTCCATTTTGGATGCGCTTACTTCTTTTTTGGCTTACCATGCCATACGATTTTCTTCTGTTTCCTTTGACAAAGGACATAACTATGGCCATGAAAAAGTCGAAGGACTTATGGCACTTTTCCAAAGTTTGCTCGTTATCTACTCTGTCGCGATGATATTTGTGGAAGCCTATGAGGCTTTTGTGGATCCTAAACCAATATTGAACAGTAGAGTTGGCATCATTGTTATGATTATTTCCTGTTGCGCTGTGTATCAACTCGTGTACTTCCAAAAATACGTGGCCCAAAAAGCGGGTTCTGCCATCGTTAAAGGCGATTGCTTACATTATCTATCGGATTTTCTTGTAAATATTTGCATAATAACCTCTTTAATGGTTGCTACGTATTTTCCATATATTGATTTATTGTGCGGGACAACAGTTGGTTGCTACGTTCTGTATAGCGCGTATTTAATTCTTAAAAGTGCCATCATGGATTTAATGGACGAGGCTCTTTCGGAAGAAATTCAGGTTAAAATTCGCGATAAGATAAAATCTGTTGATGGAGTGGAGGAAATAAAAATTTTAAAAACAAGATCCGCTGGAATGAAAAAATACGTAGAATCTCGGGTGGCAGTTAATGGAACTGTCGCTCTGATCCAGGCGGATATGATTGCCCAAGCCATAGAAAATGAAGTTCGAGAAATGTTCGAAAACGTTGATGTAATAATAAAGGCTGAGCCCTGCTAATTGCTATGCTTTAATCTCTATTTAGGGATATATTCCCCGCGGCTTGCTGCGGGTGATCATTTATTTCGTTGAACTGGAAAAGGCATACGATAAAAAACCTGATTTTCTATGAAATCCAGCGTATTTTTAGCTGTGCGACGGTTATAAATGGCCAATACTTTATAGCGAGTACAATCGTCGATGGCGGTATATTGATAAATTCCTGCG
>JAIROP010000008.1 GCA_031257475.1 Holosporaceae bacterium | reverse complement strand
CCAGTTTTTTCGTTGTGAAAAGGACACAACCCAAACCAATCTCTACCAGATCTGCGCAGGCGAATTCTGTTGGAAACTATGTCAACTATGGACGCTTTGCTTTTCAGAAATTCAATAAATTCTCTATTCATGCGCCTTCAGCTTTAAGATTTCATCTATATTTCCAATATCTTCCACAAGATAATGCCGAATTTTTTCCTTTAGAGCCAGCATATCCTCCGGGGACGAAGCTTCAATGCGCAGAGACAAAGCATTTTGGGTATTTGACGCCCGCAGCAGCCACCATCCTTGGCTACTTGTAACTCTAACACCATCTATTTTGACCAAATCTACATTTTCATGCTCCAATCTATGCCTGACGGAATTTATGATGTTAAACTTTCTACTCTCGTCGCAGATTATGCGAATTTCTGGTGTTACGCATCCGCGTTCGAGGTTATTAAATGTGTTTTTATCTCTACTAATAATTTCCAAACATCTGAGAGCTGCATAGACACCGTCATCAAACCCAAACCAACGATCTTTGAAGAAAAAATGCCCACTCATCTCTCCTGCCAGGAGTGCTCTACTACTCTTCATACGTATTTTTATAAACGAATGACCGGATCTCTCCATTATTCCGATTCCGCCGCTTTTTTTTATAGAGTCAAAGAGGCGATTACAGGATTTTACATCTGCAATTACCTGGGCACCAGGATTTTTCCTTAAAAAATCCATAGCTAGTATCTCAAGAATCTGATCACTAAATAACATACGTCCGTTGGAATCAACTGCTGCAAGTCTATCTCCATCACTGTCAAATCCAAAACCTATGTCAAATCCATTATAAAATACAAACTTTGATAAATACTCTATATTTTCGGCGATGGTGGGATCTGGCAATCTGTTTGGAAAGTCTCCATTAATTTCCTCAAACAGCAGATGATGCTTACCAGGAATCAGTTTGGTTATGGCTTTGATTGCGTTGCTAGTCGCTCCATTTCCGATATCCCAGGCTACTTTTACATCGTCCGTAAAATGGAATCCATCCAAAATATCAGATACATAGCTGGAGAATACGCTGTTGAGGACCACCTCCCGACCATTTTTCTCCACAAAATCTTTATTCTTTATCATTTCGCCAAGATTTTTTATGCTGTTTCCGCAGAATGGATCTTCACCCAACGTGAATTTGAAGCCGTTGTACTGAGGTGGATTGTGGGAACCAGTTACCATGATTCCAGCATCCAGATTCAATCTATGCACGCAGTAATACATCAGTGGCGTATGACACAGTCCCAACGACACCACTTCGGCTCCGGTGTTCGTTAATCCTTTGATGAGATTTTGATATAACACATTGGAGGAATTCCTACAGTCACGTCCCACACACGTGGTTCTTAAATTTTGACGAGAGAGGATAGTTCCAAATGCTTTTCCTATGTCATAGGCACAATCTGCGAAGAGATTTTCTCCGAAAATGCCGCGTATATCGTAGTCACGCAGGATTTCGTCTGCCAATGCATGCTGAGCTTCCTCCTCTTCGTCGTCCATGCAAAGAAAAGTTCTTACCCTATTGATAATTTCCACTAACACATCCCGGATAACATCCTCGGATTATACACAACAAAAAAAGGAAAAACGAAAAATGTTCAATTTTTTATTTACCTTTTTATGTTTTGATTGGGCCTCAGAGTGGTTACGAGGATGTTGTGATGTATGTGCGTGAGATTTTTACTAGATTACTGATAGCCGTTGCGCTTATCTCTGTGATCCAGGATACAGTAGACGCAACAAAGCGCAGTGTCGTAAACCGTCCACAGAGCAAAAAAACGGAGAAATCGCCCGGTCCAATGGAGCCAGGTGACTCACCAGCTAGCACCTCAGATAATCCATCAACTGAAGAGGAGGAGGAAGAAAATTTTTTTCCTTTCATCAAAACTACTTCCCTGTCTCCGGACGATGTCGTTGGTGTAATACTTAAGCCGAATAAGACTGTGTTACTCGGCAGAGAAGTTTACAAGATTGAGCCCAGAGAAAAAGATTTTGATTTTCAAAATTTCTTCAAGCAATTTAAAAATTTGCTGGTTGTTGAGGTGAACGGCATTACTTTGGAGATCACTTTTCTGGAAGATCTACAAAAATTCATGCCAACTATGTTAAAAGGTTTTGCCGTACGTTCCTGTCATATACCTGAAAATGCATATGAATTGATTGCTGAAATGCTAAAAAAACGACCCTCAATAATATCAGTCAGCATTGTAGACGCATATGCGTCGGGGGAAGAGTCCGAAAAAGTATTAGCTTCATTGGGAGACCTCACCAAAGCGGAGTATCTAAATCTAGTCTTTGGAGAAATTACAAAAGAAGGAGTCGAAAACATCATAGGCCTGATGAACAAATCTGCTTCGACGCTGAGGGAGTTTGCATTGGGAGCTATTTCGGCAGCACTAGAAGAAATATACAGCACCATAGGAAAATTGACCGCATTGACTAAATTTGAGATTGCGTTAATAGAGATAAAAACAGATGATGTTGCTTCCCTTGGAGCAGCACTTAGCAACCTTAAGAAACTCGAACAGCTGCAGATATTTCTCTTTGGTCTCAGTGAACAAGATAATGTAAAACGCTTTGAAGCTTGCGAGAAACTGAGCGATAGCATATCAAAACTTAAAAATCTTAAGCATGTCGATATCTCTTCCAATAAATTTCCAGACGACGTAATGCAACTTGTTATGCAGGCGCTGCAATCAACACCGGATCTAAAGAGCCTGAATATTTCTGGAAACAAATTGACTGCCAAAAGTGCAGGGCTACTTGCTGCAGTATTACCAGAAGCTCATAATTTAAAAACCCTTGTGGCAAACGATTGCGGAATCGACAATAAAATTTTTGGAGTTATCTCTGAGGCACTGGTCCAAAGTCCCGTGGAGCAATTGTTTTTTAAAAATAATTTGATAGGTGAAGCAGTTGCCAACTGGAATGTCTCCCAAATGCCCAACCTATCACTCATCGATCTTGCCAATAATGGGATAGATTTTCAACCGTTCTTTACCTTCTACAAGTCAGCTTGCAAGGCTACAAAATTAGCCGTCGCGAATTTCACTGGCAACAACCTTAATGTCGCAGCGCAGACGGATAGGAATAATTTAGAAGTATGGCGAGCTCAAAATGCAAAAGGCTCAAATATAATAATTCTGGGCATGTAGAAAAAAAAACAACATAAAGTCTAGCGGGAGCGATTCTCCATCTTTAGAGCCTCAAGGAATGCCTTATGAGGAATCTTTACGTTGCCAATTTCCCGCATTTTTTTCTTACCTTCTTTTTGTTTATCAAGGAGTTTACGTTTTCTGGAGATATCTCCACCATAACACTTGGCGATAACATCCTTGCGAAACGCTGCAATGGTTTCGCGGGCAATAATTTTTCCTCCAATGGCAGCCTGGATGGGAATCTTGAACATATGCCTCGGAATAAGATCTTTCAATCTCTCGCACAACTGCCTGCCACGGTACTCTGCATTACTATGATGAACTATGGTCGAAAGAGCATCCACCAATTCTCCATTAACCAATATGGTCATTTTCACAAGATCGTTCTGCCTATAGCCCTGGAGATGATAATCGAAACTTGCATAACCTTTGCTTATGGATTTCAGGCGATCATAGAAGTCATAGACCACTTCATTGAGCGGCAATTGATATTCCAAAAGGACGCGGGCTCCCACATAGGTAAGCTCCTGCTGTATCCCCCGCTTTTCCTCGCATAGTGCCAGCACATTTCCAAGGAATTCGTCAGGTACAATGATTTTTGCCAAAATCCATGGCTCTTCCATAAATGATATGACATTGGCATTTGGCATATCAGCTGGATTGTGCAGATCCATCACCTCACCATTATTAAAATGTATCTTGTAGACAACGCTGGGTGCCGTGATAACCAGGTCCAGGTTATATTCCCGTTCCAGCCTTTCTTCAATAACTTCCAGATGAAGCAATCCCAAAAAACCACAGCGAAATCCAAATCCAAGTGCCTGTGAAGTTTCTGGTTCACAGGAAAAACTGGCATCATTTAGACGCAGTTTCTGAAGACAATCCTTCAATTTTTCATAATCCACCGCATCCACAGGAAACATGCTGCAAAAGACCACCTGCACACACGGCTTGAATCCCGGCAAAGGTTCCAGGGCTGGATTATTTTCCAGGGTTATTGTATCACCAACCCGCGCATCTCCAACAGTTTTGATACCAGCTATGATATAGCCAATTTCACCGGTTTTCAGTTCTGCAATTTCCACTGCCCTGGGCCGAAAAACGCCGACCTTTTCCACTGAGTAGGTCATACCAGACGACATTAATTTGATTTTCATACCAGATGAGATGTGGCCATCCTTGATGCGAACCAGTGCAACAACGCCCATGTAGGAATCATACCAACTATCCACCAATAAAGCCTTTAAAGGACCTTTTTCGTTACCCTGGGGAGAGGGCAATTTTTTCACAAGACTCTCCAGCACATCCTCCACACCTAGGCCAAGTTTTGCTGATACCTGAACAGCGTCTGAGCAGTCAAGCCATATCACATCTTCTATCTGCTGTTTAACCTTCGCGACATCCGCAGCAGGTAAGTCTATCTTGTTGAGAACCACGATAATTTCATGGTCATGTTCAAGAGCCTGATACACATTGGCCAACGTTTGTGCTTCAACTCCCTGGGATGCGTCAACAACCAGTACAGATCCCTCGCAGGCTGCCAATGACCGGCTGACTTCATAGGAAAAGTCCACATGCCCAGGAGTATCCATGAGGTTGATTTGATATGTGTTGCCGTCCTTCGCCATGTAATCCAGGCGAACCGTCTGGGCCTTAATGGTAATGCCACGCTCTCTTTCTATGTCCATTGAGTCCAGCATCTGATCACGAAACTCTCGAGCATCCACTGCTCCACAGAACTGCATCAAGCGATCTGCCAGCGTGGATTTCCCGTGATCTATGTGAGCAATTATTGCAAAATTACGAATCAGGTTCATTTCTGCGCAGCTCACCACCGACGCTCTCAACATACCGAATGATTTTTCCAGAAATTCCCTGGGCATCCCCTTCTGTAAGCGTTCGATCTTCGGCCACCAATGTTACAGTAATGCCTATGGATTTTTGCCTGATATTTAGATCAAAACAATCAAAAACCACCGCTTTTTTAATCAGTGGACTCAGCTTGTAAATCTCATTTACTATATTCCCAACTGATGCCTTTGAAGCCAAAACAAACGCAAAATCTCGATTGATCTTTGGAAACACTTTTCCCCTGTAGAGTAAAACCTCTGGCTTTAGTAGCAAAGCCTGCTCTGCGAGTATTTCAAAGCAAATAATCTTCCCTGAGATATTAAACAGCTTACCGATTTTTGGATGCAATTCTCCAAAGAAACCTATGTTCTTTCCCTTATATAGCAGAGTACCGCTTCTGGATGGATGATAATAGAAAGGCGCGGGAACTTCTGTTGAAAGAACCTTTTCTTCGGCTCCACAATGCTGCAGAACAGCAAAGAGATCCCCCTTGGCATCGAAAACGTCAACGGAACGTGTTTTGCTAAGCCAGTTTCTTTCATCAGAGTTTCCGAGGCGTATACCAGCGATGCGCAATTGCTGTTCGCAATCGTCGTGGAAAACACTGCCACACTCAAAAATACCAAAGTTTGTGCGGCCATAATTCTGCGATATGCTAGCACTCGCCAGCAGATTGGGGAGCAGTGAAGACCGCATGACATTCAAGTCCACACTTATTGGATTAATCAGATGAATCAGTTTCTTACCATCTCCGAGGGCCTCTGCAAGTTCCTTCTTCGTAAAAGAATAGGTAATCACTTCAGAAAGACCACGAGAGATAAGTAGCCTTTTTATTTCAATAATCTTCATTTTCTTCTGAAGAATCCTATCTCGTCCCGTTGCCATTATATCAATGCATTCCGGTTGGATACTATCATATCCTCTTAGTCGAAGTACTTCTTCGATCAAATCTTCTTCGATCTCCAGATCAGATCGCCAGCTCGGCACCGAAAATGTTGATGCATCTCTCCCTGACTCTACCTCCTTCAGTCCAAGTTTTTTAAGCATCTGACAATCCGTGTTCCAGTCACCGCTGCCACCACTAACTTTCTCCAATTTGGATCTATGGAGGCAAATTTTGATATCCCTGATTTGATTTTCTCCGACAACACAAACTTCACTAGCCGCTCCACCACAATTTTCCAAAATTAGCTTTGTTAGCCCTTCCAGTCCGGATACACAGGAATCTCTATCTATCCCTCTCTCAAACCTAGCCCGGGAGTCACTGGTTAAATTTAGTAAAGTGCCAGCTTTGGAGACAAATATCTGATCAAAGAGGGCAGATTCAATCAAAATATCCACGGTATTTTCTGTGCAGGCCGTTTTTTTTCCTCCCATGATTCCCAGCAGGCAAAGCGGAGATTCATCATCTGCGGCAACCATCATGTCCGGGAGTAGTTTGTGCTCATTGCCCTTAATATCAATAAATGTTTCCCTGATTCCAGCAAAGCGTATCTGTACATCACCATTTATTTTTCCTAAATCGTAGATGTGAGTCGGCCTGCCCTGGTCCATCATCCAAAAATTCGATAGATCCACAACGGCAGATATACTGTTCATTCCTGCGGATTTAAGTTTAGACACGAGCCACCTGGGACTTTCACCGTTCCTGACCCCACGGATCACTCTAAATGCAATCATGGGAACGTAATGACTGTAAGATTCGCTGTTTTCATATGTTACGTTTATGGGAAAAGGAAATGCCGCTAAACAATCCTTTATTTTAATATCCAGAAATTCACCTGCCTCTGCGGCAGCCAAATCCCGCGCAATCCCCCTGATGGAAAAACAATCGCCTCGGTTAGGCGTAACAGATACATCAAGGATGCCTCCATCATATCCCAAAGCATCAGCCACGGACACGGTAAGATCAGTGTCTGGATTCAATTCGATAATCCCATTGTGCTTCGATGATAGTAGTAACTCCTCTGAAGAGCACATCATACCATCACTTACCATTCCACGAATCTTACTCTTTCTCAAAGTTGCCCCAGAAATTGGAATGACTGCACCTGGCCTCGCCAGAATTGTCTTAAGCCCTGCTCGAACATTTGCTGCGCCACACACGATATTATACTCTTCTCCACAGGTATCCGTTACTGTGCATACCTTCAGATAATCTGCTCCAGGGTGTTTCCGAACATCCTTTATCTGTGCCAGGGAAAAATTCTTGAATGTCAAAGATGGATCAATTACCTCTTCCACCTCCAACCCAATAGAAGTTAACTTATCCGCAACTTCCTGAAGAGTTAGCTTTGTAACCAGATGATTCTTCAGCCAATTAAAGGAAAAACGCATAGCATCTCCTATCTCGCAAAGTGAGAAAATCCAAAGGCGCTCATCCAGCTCTCATCGGATTCAAAATATCCTCTTAAATCAGGAATACCATATTTTAGAGACGCTAACCTTTCAAGCCCAAAACCAAATGCAATCCCTTGATATTTCTCAGGATCCACATTGCCGTATTTCAAAACATTGGGATGTACCTCACCACAGCCGCACACTTCCAACCATTTTTCCCCTGCACCAAAGAACATCTTGCCGTCCCTCATATCATAACTTATATCGACCTCTGCTGATGGCTCTGTAAACGGGAAAAAACTGGGACGAAATCTTACCCGCATTCGTTTCACCACAAAGAATTTTTTTAGAAAGTCAGACACTATCCACTTCAAATGTGAAAAACCAACTGTTTGATCCACCATCAATCCCTCAATTTGAGTAAACATCGGGGTATGGGTGGCATCATAGTCACTTCTATAAACGTGCCCCACGGAAAAGAATCTGCATGGAGCACCATTTTCCAACATAGCGCGAATTTGCACCGGAGAAGTGTGTGTACGTAGCAGCCTTCTCCCTTTCTCATCAGCCAATTTATGCACATAAAATGTATCATGCATTGTTCGCGCCGGGTGATGGTCAGGAATATTCAACGCCGTGAAATTGAGATATTCACTCTCAATATCGGGACCTTCGGCAAATACAAATCCATAGGAAGACAGAATATCTGAGACCTCCTCTTCCACCTTTGTCAAAGGGTGTAGCTTCCCTGAATACTCGGGCCGTGACGGCATGGAAACGTCGACAAATTCCGAAGAGAGCCTTTTATCCAGCTCCTTTACTTCAAGCTCACGAAATTTTGCATTTAGTTTCTCCATGATGCAATTTTTTAGCCCATTGACTTCTGCACCAACCTTATGTTTCTGACTATCATCAAGATTCCTGAGCTCTTTCATAATCTCAGTCACTTTCCCATTTTTCCCAAAGAGTGTACTTTTGAGCACGTCGAGTTTTTTGAGATTATCGCATCGTTCAATCTCGAGCAAACAGCTAGCAAGCAATTTATCCAACGCAAACAAGCACATCACCACTTTCCCCAAATATCCCACAAAGGCGATTATAACAAAAAAAAATAACAATTTAAAGGGGATATGTATAAAGGACAAAACCTGGAGGTTTTCAGGCAGACTCCCTGGCCAAAAACTCCCTCGCAAGCTCTATGTGGGCGATGGCCCCGGCCGACTTCACATCATATAAAATTATCGGTTTCCCGTGGGAAGAGGCCTCGCTGATTCTGACATTCCTTGGAATGACAGTGTTGAAAACCAAGTTTTTGAAATGGCCACGTACATCATTGGCAATCACGGAACTTAGGCTATTACGTCTGTCGTACATGGTTAACAAAATTCCTGAGATTATTAGATCCTTGTTTATAGTATTTCTCACGCTTTGTATGGTGTTGAATAGCTGGGCCAACCCCTCCAGAGCATAGAATTCGCATTGCAGAGGAATGATAATTTTGTTTGCCGCGTTCAAAGCATTTATGTTGATTAAACCAAATCCAGGAGGACAGTCCACCAGGATATAGTCATATTCCAGCCCAGCAATGGATCGCTTCAATTTACTATCCCGATCCCGCTGGGAGAACAGCTCAACCTCTGCAGCAGATAAATCTATTGTCGACGAGATGAGATGAAGCCCCTTTACGTAGGTTTCCATAACCACGTTGCGTGGATCAATCAGTCCAAGCAGAACGCCGTAGCTGTTATCTATTCCCCTTCTTTTCGGCAGGCCAAATCCAGTTGTTGCGTTCCCCTGTGGATCCAAATCCAGCACTAACACGCTTTTTCCTACGGCCGCGAGGGCGGTCGCCAAATTCACGGTTGTGGTTGTCTTGCCGACTCCTCCCTTTTGATTTATTACGCCTACCGTTCTGGACATTTATTAATCACTTTTTAACAAAATTACTCCCAAGTATTATATAACGAAGGTCGTTGCTTCTCAATAACAGCTAATACTATATCATTTGCTCGTGTATGATCAGTTTTGCCTCCTCCTGGTAGACGATTGTCCTGAATTTTAATTCATCCAGCAGTCGTAGCAAACTAATCCGCATTACGTTTTTATGGTTTTCATTTCCCTCCATGTTTAGATTTGGAACAGTCATATTTTTGCCTGAGCAGATCGTAACGATCTCTCCAGCATTGTCGTTTATGCTAACGCTGACCTCTCCGCCGAACGGCATGGCCTCTTTGGCGATTATCGCGTTGTACATCACTATCCTAGCTGCAGAATGAGGGATGTTCTCTAAATCCGAATTCAGGCTAAAGAAAATACCATGTTTTTCCAGAAAATCTGCCACGAGGTGGCTCAGGGAGGAGATGGGATGACAAAATGAGTTTGGTTTGACCGAATAGAGTTCTCGGATGAATTTTAGGATGCTGTTGGCTTTGTCCACGCTTGCTTTTATTTCATTCAGTAAGATGGAGTCTCCTGACATTTTAAACGCTTCTATCCCCAGGTTAATAGCATTAAAAGGAGTAATTAGATCGTGACAAATGCGCATTATCAGAGTGTTTCCTTTTGGGGCCATCGGGCAGCTCTCCTTCAGCCTATTATATTCATTCTAATGTCTTTCTATTCAATAAATGTAGTTTTTTTTAGATAAATTTCAGTTAATAAATGATGCGGGTCTACTAATGACATAATACATTCTGAAACACCTCCCCAAAAATATGGAAATTTAGCTTTTCGTAAAGATTTTTGTTTTAGGATCGGCCTGAGATTCACAGAGCTACGAAAGAATGGAAGTGCCGATGTGATTGTGTTTAGAGTTTATTTTTCCCATCTAGTGTTTATCGGATTTTTATCCGGGTGTTGTTGCGATAAGTCTGGCAATGTTTGTCCGGAGGCTGACGGGCTTTCCGAAAAACTGCGCATTCATTTTCTTGGCGGCAGAGTTGGAGACGTATCCACGCTAATCTCCGAAACACGGATTGTTTCCAAAAAACTGAAAGCAATGGGACTGATGGAAGAAGCCAATAAATTCGATTCTTATACCGATGTACTAATGTACGGAAATCATACAATCAACGAATCTCTGGAGGATGTGGTGGAATTAATAAAACAACCACCAGGTAGTTCAGTTTGTTCGCCTACACAGTGTCTGAAGTCGAAATTGTGCAGCCTGTTCTAGGGACTAGACTTCTTTCGAAACCGTCGTCCTTCCGGTAATTTTTGCGTCGCTCCGGTGCTCGGATCCTCACGTACGCCAAGAGTACTCTGCGGTCCTGCGCTCCATGGGCTACTAAAAATTCCTCGGAACTACTCGGTTTCGAAAGAAGTCTACTGTTTACAAACTGCCTTCTTCAGCGCGCGATCTTGCCAACCAAATTCCGTCGTCCACGGAGGAAATCATCGCCTGACATCCTATTTTTTCCATCCGCCTGAACTTCCGTCAGCCACAGAGCTCCATTTTGACAAGAAACGATCATATTTTCGTGAATAAGACCGCAGGGAGCATTCGCAGGGAAATTTACTATTTTGGCGTCGTATACTTTTAGACGTATGTTACTTCTTTTTTCCTCGTTGCTCTGCAGATCTATCTCCGTCCAGGAAGCCGGTTCTGGAGAAAATGCCTTGATGTGTCGCAGAATGTTTTTGACAGAATCATTCCAGCAGATTCGGCAAAGATCCTTGCTAATTTTTTTTGAATAGGAAATTCCTAGGAGCGGCTGCTGACGGGATCTGGATAGGTGCAGATCCAGATCATCGAGCGTTTCAAGTATCATTTCGGCACCAAGCTCTCCCAGTTTATTCGCTAATTCGCCGTGGCATGTCTCCGGAAAAATATCCACGGACTTCATCGAGATGATTTCCCCCGTATCCACTCCCGCATCCATTCTCATGACGGTAATTCCTGTTTTATCATCTCCGGCTAGAATGGCCGATCTAATGGGAGCTGCCCCACGCCATCTTGGCAGCAGCGAGGCGTGAACATTTATAAATCCATGTGAAGGGATGTTCAGTAGAACTTGCGGAATTATGAGTCCGTAGGAAGAAAGAATCGCCAGATCAGCTCCCAGCGCCCTGAACTGATCTATTTCTTCGTCGGATTTGAAATTTTTTGGACAATATACTGGAATCCCCATTTCATCAGCATATTCATGCACAACAGATTTTTGAACTTTATAGCTGCGACCAGCAGGTTTGGGAGCTCTGCTATACACCCCAACAACATTGAAACGAGCTTTACATAGCGCGGCCAAAGTTTTCAGGGAAAAACTAGACGTTCCAAGGAAAACAATCGGTCTATTCTTCATATCCTTAATGTTTCTTCACCACCGCACTGCTCCTTCAACTCCTGCTGAAGCTTTTTAAACTTTTGAATAGCACGGATTTTTTTTAACTTTCCCAGCCTGTGGATATATAATATTCCATCCAAATGATCCAACTCATGTTGCAGACAGCAGGATAGCAACCCAGTAGCCTCGACGTGTTGCCTAGAGAAATTTTCGTCAAGATACTCCACAATGACAGACTCATGGCGGGCAACTTCCTCTCTCAAAAGTGGAAGAGACAGGCATCCCTCCTTGGATTTTTGTATTTCTTCTGATTTCCACACAATTTTTGGATTAATCAATTTATAGACAATGGAAGGTTCACCGCGCACATCTATCACGACCATTCTTTTTGAAATACCAACCTGGGGAGCCGCAAGCCCAACACCATTCCATTCGTATAATTTATTAACCATTCCGTCGAGCACAGCCAACGCCTCCTGATCATAAGGCTCCACCTCTCGACATTTTTTTAACAGGATTGGATTGGGAAATATCAGGAGCTCCATTAATTCTCTTTCCATATCCTTGCATGCAGCTCCTTGGATTCGTTTGGGTTCAGCTTTATTCTCCAGGAGCGTTTGTTGCTCTGAGGTTCAAAATTACTTTTCATTATTTTCCATGATTGATTGTCCAGGTTTACCATGATCCACACATAGGATTCACTAGATCTGTTATTGTGAATGTTGACGCGTATCCCACATTCTGTCTGTTTTTCTGAGATTTTTCTGGAATCTGTCTGCTGCATCTGTGCAAACATATCCTGTGTCATTCCCATTTCAATCATCAAAGTATTATCTTTAATGAGATTTTCCAGGGGCCATCTGCCAAGAAAATTTTTTTCTTCACTTTTTCTATGGAAAATAAGCAGCTCGCTTCCCGGCATATCGACGCCTAGGCCAAGCGTGGCAACCTTTTCCAGGATCAAAATCTTTTGCACCGGAACATCTCTGACAACGTTTCCGTTTAACATGTCCGAGGAAATTTTTACTACATACTCCAGAAAGGGTTTGTATTCCTTTGGCGGCTGTAGAGGACACGAAACGGTGGAGCCTTTTTCCAGATCTAGGCTATTGAGATCTTGTACATGTACGTCAGCCTTCCCTTTTAATTTTTTATCTTCAAAATCCTTAGAAGCCGTTGGAGGAGCTGATGAGTTCAAAACTACTCTCGCATTTTTTAAATTGACGTTCGAGTTGTTTTTTAAAAGGGCATCGGCGGTGATGTTGATTTTTTCCAAATTCTCCGATATGTCTATCTTGGATATGTGCTTCCACTGCACGCTACTTGTCAGATAGGTTATTTTTATATACGCATTTCCCCAATCTGACGCTTCAAAAAACAGAAATAGGGAATTTTTGCCAAGACATTTGAGCGCGCTCTGGCCAATCGATATACATCTATCGATTGGGACAATAAAACATCGTGAATCTTTCTCAATAATTGCAAAAACACTGTCTTTATCCCGAAAAATACACAACAGTTTGCCTTTTTCCTGTTGATGGTTTCCGACAGTTTGGAAGAAAACAGCCTCGCCAATGGCCGCGGAGAACAAATTTTCCCGAGATATACTTTTTTCCAAAACTTTGTAGCAGAGCAGGGAAATTTTTTTAGACACCAGAACCTCAAAAGAGCCATCGATCACATCTGACAAAATACCCTCGAGGATTATCTCATTCAATCCTGGAGAAATGTTGATTTTTCTGTCGTCCCGGACGAGACATAATCCATTTCCATAGCACACCAGTGATGTTTGCTTTTCGCTCTCCGTGGACGTAGTACTGGATTCTTGGCCACTGTCTTTTGGTGGGGCCGCCATGTCCTTTTTTATCTTTACAAAAAAGGGAAGAGCATCTTGATGATCAATTTTCACACCGACGTTCGTTTCTAACTCGGCAGTTGTCTGTGTTTCCGATTTGGCTTGAATCGCTCCTCCGAGAAATGAAATCAGGCAGATGCCCATGAACAGTCTTTTCATTTAAATTCTGCAATACTGCCTGCAATTGATACGGTGTTGCATCCATACTGTCAAGTCCTCCCACATACAGGTCCACGAAATTTTCTCCAATTCTATACGAACTTTCGTGATTTTACTGATGGTTGTAAACAGCCACTAACAAGAATCTGTTGCATTTCGTCTGAGAAGGCATTGGTGCGATCGAAGGGATTTGAACCCATGACCCCGAGATTAGGAATCCCGTGCTCTATCCAGCTGAGCTACGACCGCATCATCGTGAATCTATAGAAAAAACAGATTTTTCTCAAGACTTCTATAGCAACGGGATTGTCCAATTAATAACCATGTTCGTCAATTGGGTTTTGTGATTTTTTGCTCCTAAAGTTAGATGAGCTCCATAAGGCAAAAAATTATAAACGAACATGGTTATTGATTGGGCAATTCCAAGTGATATATCAGATTGTATGTGGTAAATTCGTACGGTAGAAATGTTCAATGAAATGCCGTGGTCGCACATTGAAGAGAGATTTCGACATTTTGGGAGCAATTACATTGAACAGATAGTTGAGTTTTTCATTCATTGACAAGGAACGATCCATCTTATTCAGGAATGTGAATGAAACACCGGTCGAGGTAACCAGTGCAGCATCAATGCCACAGGCACTTGCTCCTGAAACATCTGTCCAAGGAGTATCCCCAACCATAATGATAGGATTCACGGCGTCGGAGATTTGTTTTGCATATTCGAATATTTCCACATTTGGTTTTCCATAGCGAACCACTCTGCCACCAAGTTTTTCATAGTAGGCCCCAAGGATTCCCTGGGTTACTATCGGGCGGGCGTGGTTGGGAAATTGGTCTACAGTTACACTGGCGAAAATGTCTGGATTCAAGATTAGCAATGTTTTGTTAAGGCGCAAACACTTCTCGAGCAAAGCAGCAAATTCCATAAGTCCAGTGCGACCGTAACGATCTTTCAAGCTATTCCAGTCCTTGGATAACACATCTTCCAGATTGACTTCCTTTTCTTTCTCATCGCGGACGTCATCCAGGTAGACGGTTCCATAGGAGGACCTCGGCGGCCCAAGGTACAAAAAATCAGCCTCTGCTGTGTCTGACACAGATTGGATGCCTGTTTCTCTGAATATGCCACTGTTTCCCATGAATACACACTTAACGGTGTTGGCCGGCCCTCCGATGGCTTCAGAAAATTTGTCTGAATAATTCTTCAGAGAATAGTGCAAATATTCTCCAGAGGTTACAAATTCATCGTAGTGAACGCCAGGAATCAGTCCCCCTTTGACATATCCCGCATAGGATTCACTTGCCAACGCGGCTGAATTGGACACAATAACAACTTTTTTCCCGGCCTGCTTCAGCACCTTCAAAGTTAACAGTACCTGTTTTGAAAAAGTCATGCCGTCAAACAGCACACCGTAGAGATCCACAAAAAATGTGGAATAATCATCCATTATCGACAGGACATCTTTTTTTATTTTCAATATATTATTCTCCAGCTAAACGAGTTTTTTGTATCTTATTTTTTGAGGAGTTATTGCGGAATCATCGCCATTTTTTATTTTGTAGGCTTCATAGTCCATGAAATTTCCCTGGAACCATTCCGCTTTACCGTTTCCCTCGAACGCTAATATGTGAGTGGAAATTCTATCCAAAAACCATCGATCGTGGCTGACAACGATGGCGCATCCTGCAAAATCCAGCAGTGCATCCTCTAAACTTCGCAACGTATCCACATCCAGATCATTGGTTGGCTCGTCCAGCAGTATAACATTAGCTCCTGACTTCAATAACTTAGCCAGATGCACTCTGTTGCGCTCGCCTCCGGATAGTTGATGGATATATTTCTGCTGATCCGACCCTCTAAAGCCAAAATTCGAAACGTAGGCGCGGCTGGAGATCGGTCTCTTGCCCAGCACCAATTCATCTAGAGAATCTGATATTTCTTCCCAGACGGTTTTATTACCGACCAGAGCATCTCTGGTTTGATCCACATAGGCCATCTGAACAGTTTCTCCAACCCGCAGCAATCCTGCATCGACGGATTCTTTACCAACAATCATTTTTAGCAGAGTAGATTTTCCTGCCCCGTTGGCGCCAATGACTCCAACGATACTCCCAGGAGGCATATCAAAGGACAAATTATCAATTAACATCCTATCATCAAAGGATTTGGAAATGGAATCAGCCACTATCACAACTTCTCCAAGACGAGGTCCAGGAGGAATATATAAAACAGATGCATTGTATGATCTTGCCGACTCCTGCTCCAGCATTTGGTCATAGGTGCTAATGCGCGCCTTGCTCTTCGATTGACGGGCCTTGGGCGATTGTCTAATCCATTCCAGCTCTCTGCTCAGAAACCTTTTTTTCTCTAGTTCCCTTTTATCCATTTGTTCAATTCTTTTTTGGTGCTCCTCCAACCAGGCTGAGTAACTTCCCTCAAATGGATAGGCATTGCCATGATCCAACTCCAAAATCCATTTAACGACATTGTCCAAAAAATACCTGTCGTGGGTTACCAAAATCACGGCTCCCTTGTACTCTTGAAGATATCTTTCCAACCATGATATAGATTCCGCATCCAGATGGTTAGTCGGCTCGTCCAGTAACAGAAGGTCTGGCTTTTGCAGCAGTAATTTGCACAGAGCAACTCTTCTGCGCTCACCACCAGATAAATTTACCACCGATGCGCCTGGGTCTGGGCAACGTAGAGCATCCATGGCGATTTCAATGGTACGATTCAGATCCCACAGTCCCGTGGCATCTATCCTATCCTGCAACTCAGCCTGTCTGACGATTAGATTATTCATCTCATCTTCCGTCATCTCTTCGGAAAATTTCTCAGACACCGATTCAAATTCTTCCAGAATCTCACGAGATTCTTTCAGCGGAAATATTACGTTTTCGTAGACTGTCAGACTACTGTCCAGCTCGGGTTCCTGCGGAAGATATCCAACGGTCGCTCCTTCGCTCAGCCACGCCTCTCCGTTAAAATCCTGTTCAAGGCCCGCCATTATCTTCATCAGAGTGGATTTTCCTGCACCATTCTTTCCAATAATGCCGATCTTTGCATTTGGATAGAACGAAAGCCACGTGTCTTTAAGGATTTGCTTTCCACCTGAATAGGATTTGGACAACCCTTTCATCACATAGATATATTGATAAGATGTCATTTTTCTACCATTCCACTTTCAAAATTTTAGCTGCTTTTAGTTCTTGAACATTATGACAGCCAATACACAACATTGTGGTTTTCAATTCCAAAATGAGTGATTCCACAAAATTTTCGCAACTGGAACGGGAAATTAGTATGTTCTGCAAAAAATCCATCGCATTTCCGCAAACATCCGCTCCTAGGGCGATGGCTTTCGCCATGTCTACACCACACTTGACACCACCGCTGGCGATTACCCGAACTCCCTTTTTCATTTCTGCGATTGATTTTATGCAGTCAACCGTCGTATTTCCCCAATCAATAAAAGCACGGGCTGCGTTCTTCGTTACGATGTCTCTGGAATGTCTGCTTTCGAGAGCAGACCAGGACGTTGATCCAGCTCCGGCCACATCCACTCCATACACTCCGGCATTCTGCAGTCTTTTGGCCACTGATGCGGATATACCGTACCCAACCTCTTTAACCAGAACCGGATATTGGAGAGCCGAGCACACCTTTTCTATTTTTTTCAATAATCCAGAAAAATTTGTGCTGCCATCGATCTGAAAGACCTCCTGAATGGGATTTAGATGCAAAATCAGAGCGTCAGCCTCTATCATATCTACAGCCCTCCTGCACTCATCCACCGAATAACCGTGGTTAAGCTGGACAGCCCCAAGGTTTGCAAACAGCAACACGTTTGGAGCGTAGCGCCGAATTTTAAAGGAATTTTCAAAGGAAGGATCTTCGATGGCTATACGTTGGCTTCCAACAGACATACCTAGGCCGAAATCGCTGGCAATTCCAGCCAAATTTCGGTTTATTCTTTCACAGGAGTTATCCATCATAATTGAAGAAATAATCATCGGCAACTTTAGACAATGATTCAAAAAGTTCACCGAGGTGTCTATTTCTGCAAAATCAACCTCCGGGAGTGCATTGTGCTCAAAGTGATAACGAGAAAAACCAGCGTCTACCATTGACTTTAGTGTTGGATCTCCAGCTAGAGAAACATTATCTTTTTTCTTCTGTTGTATTTTATTCACCCCATAATCCCTACTCCTTCTGTGACAGTTCCATATCAAACAGAATTACCCCAAGATCGGTCGTTTGCATCTTGCGCAATCTATCCTGTAGATTCGTCACCATTGCCTCCACTTCCGTCTGCTCATTTATGAACCAAGCTAGGAAACACTGTGACTGGTAATCTTTTTCTGCCTGTGTTATCTCATATATAGCATCGAGAGACGCGCTTATCCTTTGCTCGCGTCTCTGCATTTCTTCAAAAATATGGAGCGGAGCTCTCCATTCCTGCTTTGGAGCTGCTATTGGATTCAACTTTACCTTGCTGTTGCGATCCTGCATATGCTCAAAAATCTTTAAAGCTCTTTTATATTTTTTTTGAGACTGATTTGTCACCCAGCGAGCGCATCCCCCCAACCCCATGTTTTTAAGTATGCTGGACATGGATATGTACAAATATGCTATTTCAAAATCATCGCAAATTTGCTTGTTTAAAGCTTCATGGACTCTTTTTCCGAAATTAACCGCCATAACCTCAACCAATAAACAATTTAGATTCAGAATAATATTATCAAAAAACTAATGCAATATGTTGTTACTTCGATCTGAACGTAATACGCCCTTTGGAGAAATCGTAGGTTGTCATCTCCACGTTGACTTTATCTCCAACGAGAACGCGGATTCTGTTCTTCTTCATCCGCCCGGATGTATGAGCCAAGATTAGGTGACCATTCTCTAATTTTACACGAAACATGGCGCTGGGTAACACTTCCACAACTTCGCCGGAAAATTCTATTAAATCCTCTTTTGCCATAAAAACCCCATAAGGAAACACAAAGATAGAATACATTCCCTCCGTCTCTTTTTCAACCACAACTTTCTTTCTGTACAAGTTTTAGTAGACAATATCCGCAGGGCGGTAAGAGAAAACATATTGAGAAATTCAGTGGTTTTTATTATTCTTTCCTAGGATGTATTGGAGAACTTCGTTGGATTTGGTTAAGAATGTTGTAACTGTGGGTGGATGGACACTGGTCTATCGTGTCAGTAGTTTCATAAGGGACATTGCTCAGTCCTACACCCTTGGAGCTGGACTTTTTGCCGACGTAGCGTCGCTTTCGTTTAAATTTGCAAATTCTCTACGGAAATTGTTTGCAGAGGGGGCTTTTAACGCTTCCTTCCTTCCCGTTTTTTCTAATTCCCTGAAGGAAAAGGGTCGTGACGAAGCCCAGCGAATTGCATCCCAGATTTTCACTTGGTTAACCATTCTGGTGGCTTTTTTGTCCATTGTTGGTTTGATTTTTTTTAGAAATATTATGAGGGGATTTGCTCCTGGCATCGATCCATCCTGCGAAAAATTCGAACATTTGGTGGCAGTGGGGAGAATATGCTCTCCATATGTCGCCGCATCCTTTCTGTCTGCAATGTTTGGTGGGATTCTGAACACACTAAACAGGTTTGCAATGCCGGCAGCAGCCCAGCTGACACTGAACATATTTGTCATCATCGCACTATTCTCAGGGCCCCTATTTTTCCCTAGCTGCGCCTATACAATGGCCTGTGGAGTATTCCTGAGCGGGGTTGTACAGGTAATTATTTTATGGATTAACGTTAAGCACTGTGGATTTAATATAGGTCTCAATTTTGCCTCCGTCGGTAATGAAGTGAAGATGTTTTTCAAAAGACTGCTGTCAGGAATCATTGGCGCCGGTGTATTACAATTGAATATTTTGATAGATTTTGGGGTATTGTCATTCCTGCCAACGGGAGCGGTATCTTACTTTTACTATGTTGACCACGTAAACCAATTTCCCCTGGGTATCCTAGGGATAGCCTTTAGCACAGCACTACTTCCTCCCATTACCCGGGCCATACACGCAAAGAAGATCTCCGTCGCACAGAAGCAAATGAACCTTGGTCTACTGTTTGCGTTCATATTTACCTTTCCTGCCTCGGTGCTGCTTATGTCGCTAAGCGAGCCTCTCATTGCATCAATATATGGACGAGGAAATTTTACAGGAGAGCACGTGTCGGCAGCCTATCCCGCATTGATTGCGTTTTCTTTCGGTTTGCCGGTGTACATGGCAACAAAAGTGTTTTCCTCGGCGTTTTTCGCCAATAAAGACACGCAAACACCGCTCAAGGGGGGACTGTTGGCAATTTTCTTTAATCTGTTATTTATTGGATTGCTTGTGCCCTCCCTGAAGCATACAGGAATTGCTATGGCCACTACGTTATCATCCTGGTGCAATTGGATATATCTGGCAATGAATGTAAAAAAACGTTGTGGTATACAGGTGAATAGCAGCACAAAAAAGACCTGTAGAAAGCTGATTCTCGTTTCTCTGGGTATGTTAACAGCTATTACCTTTCTGAATACGTACGCAGAACGCTATTATCAGAACGGAGGAGTAGGTAGGGCAGCCGCCCTGTTGATTGTAACAGGATTTGGCCTGGGAATTTTTGGAGTCCTGGGAGCCGTGGTTCGCGCCTTTGGATTTCTTAAGGAGATAAAAGAAATTGAAAAAAAAGACGATACTATGGCCTAATTTACTTGAGCTGTTCGTTGAGTATCTGAACAGTGAAAGGAATGCAGCGAAAAACACTGTGCAGTCCTATGTGTTGGATTTAGAGGATTTCTTGAGGGAGGTGGATGGGAAGGAAAGGATAGAGGAAGAGAATGTTCAGGACTATTTATCTAGGCTAAACAGGAAGCAGTTGAAAACAACGACAATCCAAAGAAAACTATCAGCTCTGAAACAGTTTTTTCGTTTTTTGCAACAGGAAGAGTTAATAGAAGACGATCCAATGCAGTTTATTCATCAACCGAAGCATAGAAAACCGCTCCCAAAAGTACTGAGCGAAGAAAATGTGAAAAGGTTGCAGCGTGCAACGAAAGAACTAGAATATGACGACAGGGTGCGGGTGGATCTGATGCTAGACCTGCTCTATGGCAGTGGGTTGAGAGTCAGTGAGTTGATATCTCTCAGGTGGCATTCGCTTCAGGATGAAAATTTTATTCGGATACTTGGAAAAGGAAATAGGGAGCGGATAGTTCCGCTTGCTGGGAATGTGCTGACCCGTGCGCGTGAATGGAAGGGCATTTGCGAGAAGTCAAGCTGGGTTTTTCCGTCGATAGATCCATCGAAACACCTTACAAGACAAAGAGTTTTTCAGATACTGAAAGAAGTTGCGGCTTTTTCCGGGATGGATACAAAAAAAATTTCTCCGCATGTGCTTAGGCACGCCTTTGCAACCCACATTTTAGATAATGGAGCTGATCTCTTGAGTGTGAAAAAAATGCTGGGGCACCAGAGCATATCCACGACGGAGATATACACCCACGTTAGTCAGAAAAAACTCAAGGAAGTGGTGAAAAGATATCATCCCCTTTCAGGAGAAAATCTCAACAGGCTGTGACAGATTTAATGATTCCCTATTAGAAACTGTTCACCAACTGAGTTTTGGGGAAGCTCCAGCCAGTTCTTAGAGCCGACACGTTTTTTGCCAGACCAGTACTCTCATCAATGTCGACAACTATCCCGCTGAGAGTGGCTTTTCCCATGACCGGGGACATTCTTTGGTGAGAAAATCCACGAACAAACTTTTCCATGATGGTCTTTTGCATGCCAATAACCGAATCGTAGCATCCACACATGCCAATGTCCGTCTGAAAGGCTGTTCCGTGCTCCAGGATACGCTCGTCTGCTGTTGGTATGTGCGTATGAGTGCCGACCACGGCAGATACCCTACCGTCCAAATAATGTCCCAGGGCATTCTTTTCCGACGTTACTTCCGCATGGAAATCCACGATGATTGCCTGAACATTATTTCCCATCTGATAGCGCGACAGAAGCTCATCCATGTAATAGAACGGATTGTCTCCAATTAGCGGCATATTTACCTGCCCCAGCAGGTGTACCACCAAAACTTTTCGATTTCCTGGAACAAGGATCTCCAACGTTCCTCTCCCTGGAACCTTGGTCGGCATGTTTGCTGGACGGAGAACCCTCTTCTCCTTTTCCAAAAATCCGATGATCTCTTTCTGATCAAATAGATGATTGCCACCAGTCAGCACCTGGGCTCCATTCTCCAGAAACTGCCTGGCTATTTCCTCAGTCAGACCAAAGCCATGGGCCGCATTGTCCACATTTACCACCATCACATCAATTGACAGACTTTCTCTAAGATTCGGCAAATGCTGCAGAACCACCTCTCGACCAGACCTCCCCACAACGTCTCCACAGACCAACAGCCTCATGGAGCGCCCTCCTTCCTCAACGACATGCCCAGTAATTTTTCCTGGAATCTCCAATGATGCCGGACCTCGGACTTGAACCAAGGACCTACTGATTACAAATCAGTTGCTCTACCAACTGAGCTAGTCCGGCATACCCCGGTGAGAGTATCAGAAAAATACCTTTTCGCAAAGCAAATATTCCTTGCCGTATAAGTTCATAGAAGTGAGATCGCCTCATGGATGTAAGTTTGTTTGAATCTCTATTTATGGATGATATATTACCCACGGCTTGCCGAGAAAAACGGCTAAAAGCAAAATCTGCTCAATACCTCGCTGCTTGGCTGCGGAGTTGTTTATTCTGGGCATAAATATAAGGAAGCAGGAGAGAGGTTTGCCGTGTCGGAGCGAACCCTATGCAGCTGAGTGAAGTTAAAGAGGTTGACTGGCAGTCTGAAAACAGAGGCGGTTCCACGGAGTCCGCACAAAATCAATGACGAAGCACTTCTGAAATATGTGAAATCGAATCCTGATGCATTTTTGAAAGAAATAGCAGAACACTTTGGTTGCAGCAAGTCAGGGGCGCATAAGGCATTGAAAAGAAATGGAATTACATATAAAAAAACGCCGTTTATACCTGGAAAGAGACGAAGAGAATAGATTTTGTAAAAACATGTCGTGCCTCGTATTTCAAAAGCAATGCTTGATCGCGTTAATGATACTTTCCGCATCTCTGATAGACCCAACTTCTCATTTTGATTGGGTACAGGCGTGAACCTCAGTTGATTTTTAACACGTTTCCATTCGTCGTGTTAATGACAATAGAAAATCCTCTTTTTTCAAGAGGTTCCGTTTCTTTGTTAGGCTGACATATAACAACGTCACTATCGGATATTTCACTTAAATTATTTACTTTTTTAACATCATCGTTACTCTTTGTCCAATATTTTAAAAAAGAATTCCATATTGTGTAATACCAATTATTTTCCCCATAAAACAATATTGTTGTGCCTGATTGTTGCCAGACCGCAATCTTTTTGATAATTTTCATATCGTTTTTTCGAGCATTATGAATCGTTTGGATGCTTTTTACGACGGTTCCTGCGCTGCTTGCCACCGCCAGAAAAGTTGATGTCAGGAGAAATATTACTGTTTTGCATTTATTCTTTTTTATAAGAAAATCTGCCCAATAGACTAATCCTGGAATTGATAACCAAACAGAAGTTAAAAAATAATAGAAACGCCATAACTTTAGACAAATAAAGGCTGCAGTGTAACAAACTGCTCCAAATAGCAAACCGTCAAAGTATAGATGCTTTTTGTCGCGCTTTACGACAACGTGGAATAATCTTATTATAAATACAGAAAATAATAGGCATAAAATGGGATCGCTGCGACATATTTTTAATATTAATTCTTCCCGTGTTCCTGGCCATCCAAGAACATCGTTATAAAACGTTTTGGTCGACAAAAATTCGAGAAAAAACCATTGAACAAAATAAACAATCGAATTAGCTATCAGAAGCAAATGAAACACTGATTCTTTTTTAGACATGCTCTTATATCCAAAAAATAAATTAGTCAGTGCTGTCGTCAACCATACTCCAAACATAGGCTCTTTGCAGTAAGTCAGATAACAAGCTGAAGACAAGGCAATGAAATAGTAAGAATTTTGTTGCATTTCTTTGCCTTTCAGATAAGATATCATAAAGATTGATAAAAAAAGCAACATAATGCGTTCGGCAAAAATTACCTCCATATATATGTAAAGAAAACTTCTTGTAACAAAAAGCGTTGAAAAAACAAATGTTATAAAGAGCAGACTTTTCGTATTTTCATGCACAATTGTTTTTAAAAGACATGCTGTGCAGACGAAAGTCAAAAGAAATATCACAACATTATATACATAATGTCCAAGTGGAGTACAACCGAAAGGAATAAAAACAAGGAGGTTGTAATCGAACAGGCCCAGCGGCCAATATCTTCCTCCTCCTCTATGACCGTAAAGTCCTGTTTTATTCATAGCTGTAGTTCTTACAATCTGATGATCATCGCCAAAAATCCAGTTGGCGTTCCATAAAATGCATACAAAAATGGTAAGTAAAGTTATCACCAAAATAAAATAACATGTAATACGCAGAATTTTTTGCGAATCATCGAGAGTGCAGAGAGCGTAAACAATTTTGTGTAAACGTTTCTCCCTCATGCGGCTCCCCCCCTTGTTGAGCCTTCCCCCCGAAAAGGATTAGCAACTGGGAGTAGATTATACCCCAATTATGAATCTTTGTAGTCCATTTTATTTCAAGCCTGCGGATTCCCAGGTAGAGGCTTTTCATCAGGGCGTCTTCCGACTGAAAGGTCTGTTTGTTTACTGTAGTATCCTACTATCTGACGATAATTTCATTGCTACAGCTTGTTGTTGAATAAAATTTGCTATACTTCTATGGGCAACAATGACTCCTTTGGGATTTCCAGTTGTTCCAGAAGTAAAAACTATATAGGCAACGTCATCTTCATGAGTTTTTTCAAATTCCACATCATCAGAGGATATGATGGGCTACCGCCACTTCCAATATGAACTACGTCGTTCCTCTGATCTACAGACAGTAAATTTATTTCCGATAATTGCAGATTCTTTGTGTCTTCCAGAAAGGATTCCATGACATTTCTATAGGCATCTATAACAATACTAGCGAAATTTTCACATACTTTTTGTGCATTCCACTCAAGTTCGAAATCCAAACTATCATCATAATAGATAATTAAATCTGCTATGCTTGGTTTGTAGTAGGTTATAAACTTACTTTTTAAAATAGAACGTTCGCTGTCAGTGCTTTTCCCTAGGAATGTCTTGGAAAACACGATATTGATATTCGCAGATGTGTTTGGAAACAGTTTCCTGTAGCTCTTGGTTATTGAACTAAATAGGACATTTCCTACTTTTTTCGCAAACGATCGTTCTTCTCTTACATGATTTATTAAGTCATTTGCTGTTTTTAAAAAAGAAAAATCGAAAAACATCGATTGTACCGTTACTGCATACCCAGACATAAATGTAGGAGATGTTCGAAAACTATGAGGATAAGCTATAGAAAACTTATTTTTTGAAAAAATCCTAGAAATTACAAAAGAAAATACTGAAATCAAAAACTCAAACAAAGATATATTGCGAGAAACGAGATATTTATCAATTGCTGGTGCATATTCTTTTAAAGAGAAACGTAATCTATTTGGATAAAAATCGTTTTTTCCTGTCCTATATCCCTTATATGCTTCGCAAATATTAGTATGCAAACATGCGTTGCGCAATTTGCCTAAATATAACTCATCTACGACTTCTTGCGTTGCAAATGGGCAATTCACTATAGATAATACTGCTTGTTTCTCTAATATCGGCAGTTTTTTCTTGTAAAATAGCATCATAACACTCGATGTAAACTTTTAATGAATTTCCATCGGCGACCAAGTGATGAAAATTAAACCATAATTCTTGATTGCTGAAAGGAAAATTGACAAATAGGACTTTCCATAACGGAGAAGAAGCAGTATCAATTTTTTTATTTACAAAATTATGAATTATTTCCGAATATTTAACCGTGCTATCTATGTAAACACTTTCCATACAATTATCGATCGCATCTTCAAAAACTACTTTCACACCCTCTTGCGTTTCGTGAAAATTCGCACATAAATCCTCAAATTTTTGAGATAAAACATTAATAGCATTTGCAACAGAAGATTCCTCGACAAACTTGTTCAAACTGTACGAGCACACCAAATTGTATGCGGCACTATCCTGAACCATCTTATTAGCAACCCATAGATCCAATAGAGATCCTGTAACTTTCTTCTCTTTTGGCATGTTGATGCTCCTATGGATGAGTAAATTTAATCAATCTTTGTCCCAAAGAGATATGTTGTGCCATATACTTTAGACCTAACTCCTACATTGGTTCTTTCCATCACTATTTTTAAATTTTTTTCTGCCCGTTCCGTTGTTCCCTTTCCATAAACATCAGGTCTATAATTGTCATTTACATAAGCAGGCCCATCTAAAGAAAACCAGACAATATCACAATTACTAGCTACCCACTCGGTATCACATTCTGATTCAAATACACCATTAGTTTGCAACTCAACCTTAATTGACGGATGCATTTTTTTAGAAAATTCAACGCAATCTTTCATAAGATCTATGTTCTGCGTCGGTTCTCCAGGTGAGAAAAAACGTCGCATGAACCCCCCGTAGGCTTCCCTTCTATAGCATCCTTAATTCCAGTAAACGCAAAGTCGCGGTTTATTACAATAGGTGCCTGTTGTTCTGAAGCTGAAGAGGCCATGCAGTATATGCATCTTAGATTACATTTGTTTGTTACGTTCACAGTGACCGCCTTTTTATCACAATGTTTGGGATTGCGTCATATAGATAGCATGTTATAATATCAGGGATATTGTTAATGGAGGCATATGAAATGGCATGCAAATTTTGTGGAAGTGAAGAGTTGAGGAAGAATGGCATTACGAG
>JAIROP010000014.1 GCA_031257475.1 Holosporaceae bacterium | reverse complement strand
ATTATCTCGCAAGATTGCACAGAAAAACCAAATGCTACTCAAAATCAGCGGAAATGCTCAGATTGTCGGTAACTCTCTTGCTTAATAAACATATCTTACTATCTATATAGAGCAATCCCGAACTTGGGATCATTTCAATTCCTTTGGATAGCAAAATAGCGTAAGTTCCACAAATTTCCTTTCTGCGAAGCGGTGCAACTGAAATTCAAATAAATAATCCTTTACCTCCTTTTGAAGAAATGGCGTTATTTCAAATAGCTCCTCATAGTTGTGATAAATTCCGATGGACAGCACCGGTCTCTGTGTTTTTATTGTGTTGAGAGCACCACGAATCATCTTGAAGCCGTATCCTTCCAGATCTGCTTTGATGAAACCAACATTTAGTCCACGCTTTTTTACCTCTTCATCTACCGTTGTCATGGGAACGGGGTCACCGGCAGCACAGATACTCAATCCGTTATTGTGCTTTCCCGAGTCTGCAACATTCACCGTGGTGCAGTGATCGCCAAGAGCTGCCTCAATTAATACCACCTTCGATGTTATTTCATTTTTCTGCATCACTTTACGAAATTTGGTAATCGATTTTCGAGAGAATTCGAAGCTGTATATGATGCCATTGGTGTAAGGTTCTAGAACAAGCGCCGAATCTCCGACGTAGGCGCCGCAGTCGAGAATATCCCTTTCTCTGATGTGTTCCAGGACTTTTTCCTGAGCAAATCTCAGCCTATGATGGAAATAAAAGACCTCCTGAAATACCCCACTGATTCCTCTTTCGGCACATTTCTGTCGGACGGCGGCTGCCTCTTTTAGCCAATTCTTCTGATCCTCATATTGATGGAACGGTATGGAGGCCTTTCTTGATGGAAAGTTCCAAAACATGGCGTTATCCATGCATGCATGCACATAATCAAGAACACAAGAGGATCTCTCATCCACACCATCTTTGAACTGCGCAATCCTTTTTTCCAGACTTTCTCGATACATTCCATGGACCAAAACATTGGTCCAGTTTTTGCGGATGATTACATAGGCAACGACGGAGGCCAGCGTGGATATGCCAAGGATCAGCGCCAAGTAATCACATTGTATTGAAAATAATGATCTCTGAACCTCCAGCAGCCAGCAGAACGCCGAACATACGAAAAGACCGAGAACAAACGACCTCTTTTCCAATTTAATCATTTATCCTCATCCTTAATTCCTGCCTTTCTCCTAGGATCTTGACCCCACAATCTTGAGGAAAAATCCATTCACTTGCTCACGCAACCTGTCGAACGCACTCGCCGGAAAAACCGCCGCCATCGCCCTACTCCTTCTTGCGTCATGCTGCGCTTTTGACCGATTGTATTCCGCCAACGCTCTATCGTAGGCCGCCCAGGCGTGGGACCACTGGTCCCTTACAAAATCGTTAACTTCACTGTACGATCCCTCTCTTATATGGATGATTCTAGTTGTACTTCCAGTCCATTTTTGTAAAAACCACCAGTTCTCGACTCTCCATCCTCTAACACCGCTGATACCTGTGCCATAAGGGGTAATAGGATTTTCTCTAACCCCCGGATGGCTCGGCTCCTGACCAATTTCCGTATCATTTCTATATCTCCCTATAACTACCAGGTCTTCCTCCGTTGCCGTGACCCCCAGATCCGATCGGCCAAGCAGCTCCCTAAACGGCGAAAGCTTCCGATCATAAATTTCCGCTACGACGGAATGCCTTTGATCGACACTCATCCTGGAAATATCAGCAGATCGCAGGTTTATTCTGCTGAATGCTGGATCCAGCCCATGGCGACCAATGATCTGACTTATCTTCTCCAGGATTGTCTTTTCTCTTCTTTCCACTGCCAGCTGTATTTGTTGCTCCAGATCCGTTCTATTTGCTTGTATAACGGAATTCAGCTCTGCTGCCAATCCTAGATTCGTCCTCCGCCAAAAAAATTTGGCGAGGCCCAGCTTCCAAATTCCCTATTTTCAGCACCTGCTGCAGAAAATGTTGTAGACACTGAAATCCGTCTATTTTTTCCAGAACGCCGGAAAAAGCGCTCAAAATGCCAGGTTGGGAAAACGGCGCCGTGCTACGTATTTGACACACCAGCGCTCCTGGCGTGTCATTCGCACCTCTGTTGCCCATCAACACAACTATTGCAGACAACCAAGCACGCAGTTTATCAATGTCAGACTCTCTCCTATAATGCACAGCAGTCAAGTTGGCAAACTCCTGCAAACTAAAACGCACGTTGCAAAATTCGTTAACCGCCACAGATAGCAATAGCAGAGAAGGCTCGTTCAACGAGATTCTGTGAGGTGGATTAATAAGCGGATTCGCGTTGAGAAAACTTCGAATTCCATCCCGGGTGGCGCCTATGGATCTGTCCCGCGCTCCATAGTGCGTGCCCAGATCGTCATCTAGGGGCAAAGAGAATCCAAAAAGGCTGCTTGGATTGGCCACAAAAAAGCGCAGTAATCCATTGACGAAATCGTCGGAACTACTAATGGAACTAATAGCCCTACCTAGGTACTGCGCCGGAGATCTGCGATCCATAATCTTCGTTATCACAATGGCAACACCTGCCTGCAATTGCCTAATATCCGGGATCAACTGCATTAATCTATGGAGTTGTTCCTTGACTCCCCCACTGCGATCGGCCATTACTTCCGCAGCCTCCGCAACTAGTAACACCTTGATTTTGCTCGGTTCTGTGAATAGCTGATCCACTGTGAAGGCGTTAATTATTTCCTGGTTGGGGCCTCTGGTATCCTTAAAACCAGGGCAATCACAGTATACGATACCATTTTGATCACTCCAAAAACCAGGAACTGTGGTTACGGAATTTGGACCAGGCGCAACCGCAAATAGCATTCTTTGTGGCTCCAGAGAAAAATCCCCCAATTGCGCATCTTTCCTCACAATCAGGGGGATGCCTGCCAGCAGATGTACCAGAGTGCTTTTCCCACCCCCAGTTGCACCAACAACCAAAACTCTGGTTGCATCAGCAATTCTCGCATCTTTTATTTCTCGACATACAACTTTCACGGCACTATCGATGCCCTCCGCCAGCTGTGCGGCTTCTCTATGGGATAAGTCCATAGCCCGCGCTTCATCCACGGCCGATACAACAAATACAATTGCGCCCAACACTGTCAAATACTTCATCTTATTTTCTCCTCACTGCAACCCAAAATAAACCACCAATCGTGCAACCCATGATAGGTATAAATCCTGCAACTTTCAATCCGTGATATTTTCGGGGTTGCCCAATCAATTACTACTGGCTAAAGCCAGAAGTGTGTTAAGGATCTGAAGATACGCCGATTGAGAATGAATCCTTCTTTTCATTCCATATAGAGCACACATATCTCCTTTATTAGATCTCTCAGTCGCAGATCAACATCTCCACACAACACCTTGTAGGAATATTTCGTTTTCCACACAAAGTGATACTGTAAGTCCAGTGTCGCGTAGAGTACCTTTAGTAAATGGCAAGCAGAGGTATTTGTGTAAAGTATGTGGGATGAATTTTACCGAAGGAGACGTGGGGGAGAAGCATTCTCATAAGAATCATAAGAGCTGCCATTGAATTATATCTTGAGGGCAACGGATTTCGCAGAATATCGAGGCTTTTGAAGAAAATTTTTAATGTAAATGTTTGTTACCAGCTAGTTATTCACTGGATAAAATCGGCGGCTCAAAAGAGAGGTCAATTGCCTAAGGCGAGTACATTAGAAATGGCTCCTGTTTATCCGTCGTTTCCTGAACATCCATTTTTATATTGTAGAGATTTCCTTAGTTCTAGAGGAGAGCCTCAGTTAATAATGACCACAAAGCCAATATATATACCCAATCACGGCGAGATTCAGTTAAAAAATGCTGAAATTGCAATAAAGATTAGGCCATAAAATACTATTTTTCGTCGTGATTGGGTATATGACAGGAGCAGCTCCGGCAGGCGTAATTACTCTGATGATAAAAGATAGAAAAGCTTTGTTGTTGGATTTAATGCACAGTACTGACCAACCATTATGGATTGATGTCCTGACTGGAGAATCTGTGTAGAATAAGTCAATATTTTGTGCATTAACCATGTTCACTATTTATTTTCCACGCTCTACTAAGGTGTCAAAATTGGCAATATTGAAATAAAGAAAGTCGTAGTATCAGAGTTAACAAAATCGCCTCCTCCCATTCTCCTCTCCAAACCAAAATCCGTCACCAGCAGCAATATCTCCGGAACCGCCCCTCTCTCGCAGCCTCTTCTAAACGGGCACTTCATTTTCTCCGATTGCCCGGAATGTGGAGAGAAAATGGGGGAAGGAAAGAGAAAAGTGAGGTTTTGTCTAGGCCAACACCACAAAATTGTCCTATAATAAAAGCGCGAGACCTTGTGGGACAGCGGCTCCGGCGGTTACTTCTTACACAAGCAAAATTATTCCGTTAATTAGTCAATAGTTGTCCAATCTTTTACACAAAAATAAAGCTGTTGCATAACAGTTTCACATCAATTTCG
This sequence comes from Holosporaceae bacterium, assembly GCA_031257475.1. Lineage (GTDB taxonomy): Bacteria > Pseudomonadota > Alphaproteobacteria > UBA3830 > UBA3830 > JAIRMQ01. The sequence continues at coordinate 761 of JAIROP010000014.1, read as the reverse complement.
CGAAATTTACAGAATTTTTTGCAAAACAAGCCTCGCAAACGCTTCCTAGCGCAATTCTGTAGAGATGCCGTGTATGGCACAATTTCTCTGAAACCCGCTTTTAAGACTTACGCAACAGCTCTAATCCGATTCCAAAAATACCCCTGCCTACTTCCTCTTATCTCCACCTGTCGTTATCTATTTGTGAACTGGATTATTAACCAAGATGCTAGTCTAAAACTCTCCCCTGACGCACAATGCTCCGCATTGTCAAATCTGTCACTCTTTTGGGAAGATCACGCTCTTCTTGAGTAGGTAGTAATTCCTTCCTATTATAAACAAAGCAACAAGCAGAAAGAACGGATTTACCAGACGACCTATACCCGAACTCTACCTCATTTTCTTCTACTACAGATAAATACCTTCTTATCGCACCACACCAACACATTAAAAATCATGCCCTCAACAATCAAGCAAGTCTTCACTCATGCTACTCTGGGAACACATACGCCCTACCACTTTCTAATGAATGCACTTCTATTTTCACATCTATTGCTCTAAAAGCACGAAACTTATCGAGCAAACATTGCCAAAAACCACCAACAACATTAAACATTCCGCGACAAGATTGGCACGGATCTTTGATATTATAAAACATCATAGTAGGTTCTGTTAGCGAGAAGCAGAAAATTTTAGGAAAGTTATATAAACCTTATAAAGGTTTAAAAATGAGGTTTATACAACGATGGATCATAACATACCTGAAGAAGCGTTTCAAAAAA
>JAIROP010000013.1 GCA_031257475.1 Holosporaceae bacterium | reverse complement strand
TTTTTTGAAACGCTTCTTCAGGTATGTTATGATCCATCGTTGTATAAACCTCATTTTTAAACCTTTATAAGGTTTATATAACTTTCCTAAAATTTTCTGCTTCTCGCTAACAGAACCTAGTACTTTTTAGTTGAATCTCTCCGTAATTGGTTGTAAATGGTATGATTTTGTTCCATGTGAGGATTCTAGTCCTGGTTGTTTTTTCTCAATACCATTACATAGTGAAGATTTGCGAAATTGACATAGGGGATTACCTGTACGCCCCCATTAATTATTCTAATTTTCCCTACGGGAATGTCCTCGCAGATACCGTATCCAGAGGTTGTTACTGTATCCCTGTCATTTAGCTGTACTCCTGCCTGAAGTGTCGATATCCGCGGAACGGCTAAATTCCCACCGGTCATTATGCCATTGACTCCAGATTTTCCTATTTTCACAGGGATATTGGAATTCATGTCGGTAATTGCCAAAAGGCGACTCCAAACATCCCCAAGTTCAACAATTCGTCCCACCAGGCCATCGGTATTTTTCACAGTATCATCTATGGATACCCCGTCTCTTTTTCCCACATTTATCAGAAAAGATTGGGTAAAATCGTTGGACAACCCACTGACAATCCTAGCGACGATCACGGAAAAATTTGCATGATTCTTCAAATGCAATAATTTTCTTAGTTCTTCATTTTCACTTTTCAATCTTTGTAAATTCTCTATTTCCTCCTGTAATTTAATGTTCGTGTTAGTTAGGGCTATTAATTTTCCGTTCACATCTTCCCCTAAAAAGTAGCACAAATTACAAAAAACGCTTTTCAAGTCCTCAACTCTGTCGCTCATGGTAACAAGGATAGAGGCTAAAAATCGCCGGCATTGTCCAACCCACTGCTCTCCGAAGTTCAAATGCAAAAAACCTATTAAACCACAGCAGGCCAGTACATCGAACACAAACCTCCTTTTTTTAAGTCGCCTAAAAAGGGAAAACGAATCTCCGCTGCCACTCATTTTTCAAACATTCGTGACTAACGTGAACATTTAATAGGCTCTGAGCAGAACAGTCTTCATTACATTTAATTCCTCCAATGTTTTTCCTGCACCAATGGCCACGCACATGAGAGCGTCCTCGGCAACAGAAACCGGAAGCCCCGTTTTTTCACGGAGAAGCTTATCCAGACCACTCAACAGAGATCCCCCACCGGTCATGATGATGCCTTTGTCCACAATATCAGCCGACAGTTCTGGAGGAGTATTTTCCAGGGCGAACTTGACTGATTCGACCACAGAAGCAACCGGCTCCGCCAGACTTTCCACGATCTGACTTTCGCTAATCTTTATCTCCTTTGGAATGCCATTTATAAGATCTCTGCCCTTGATGGACATAGTGCGATCCTGCCCCTTCGGAGGAGCAATTGCAGCTCCGATCTCCTTCTTAATTTTTTCGGCTGTGGTATCTCCAACCAGCAAATTATGATTCTTCCTTATATAGCTGACGATGGCCTCGTCCATCTTATCCCCTCCGATTCTCACTGAGTTGCCGTATACAATACCGCCAAGGGACAGAACAGCGACCTCTGTTGTTCCTCCACCAATATCCACCACCATGGATCCGGTGGGCTCAGTTACCGGTAGACCAGCTCCAATTGCCGCTGCCATAGGTTCCTCTATTAAGAACACCCTTCGGGCTCCAGCGCCCTCTGCGGATTCCTGGATGGCTCGCCTCTCAACGGCAGTAGCTCCACGCGGAATGCATATAACGATCTGTGGACTGATAAAACTCTGCCGGTTATGAACCTTACGGATAAAGTACTTTATCATTTCTTCGGCAACGTCGAAGTCTGCAATTACTCCGTCCTTCAACGGTCGAATGGCACTTATGTTTCCAGGAGTACGACCGACCATGAGTTTCGCCTCCTCTCCAACTGCAAGGACTCTCTTTTTCCCTCCCTCGTCTGCGAGGGCAACAACCGAGGGCTCATCCAAAACAACACCCTTTCCCCTCACATAAACAAGCGTATTGGCTGTTCCCAAATCAATGCCGATGTCCGTCGAAAACAGTCCACGCAGACGGGAAAACATATTTTCTCTCCAACAAGTTGCTCCCTCAAGATATAGATTTTTCTCATCGTTCTCAAGAAAAAGATTCGTAATTCCGCAGATCGTTTAAATCGGTGCCGGTTGTAACCAGTCCTTATTTCTGTTTCTTTCTCAAGTTTTTGATTAATGCACGGAAATATTCTACGAAAAAAAACATGTTTTTCTTTGCATGTTGCAATTTCATCATTTCTCGACCACTGGCAAGCTTAAAGAATTCCCAGGAGGAAACTACATTTACATTTTTGGCGAGAGACCGGCAGCGTTCGGCAAAAATCAGCCAAAATGGACTCAGAAATAGACTCAGTGCGGTCAAACTGACCAGAAATTTTACTCCGAGTTCATCGATCAACCCAACCTGCTGAGCAGAGTAGGAAAGCATAAAAGAAAACTCCCCAATATGACCGAGCAATACGCTGATAACAAACGATTCTTTTAGAGGAAATTTACACATACGCAGCACGAAAATGTTTATCGCAGTCTTCCCAAAAGTGACGAAAAACAGCGCAGACAGAATCATCCAAAGATGGGCTTGGACGAATTCCACATCCACCAACAATCCCACACTAAGGAAGAATGTCATCAGGAGAATTTCCTCGATGGGGGCTGTCACCTCTTTTATTTTTTCCCGAAGATTTGAGTTTCCCAGTATCAGGCCCACAATAAATGACCCAAATGGGGCGGACAACTCAACCATTTCAGCCAGAACAGCTCCCCCCAGGCACATCCCGAACGTTGTCAGGGTTAGCATGCTCTCGTGCTTCTTCATGAAATTCGTCAACTTGTGTATGTGTTTGTGGTACAATGAAAAGTACAGCACCAATCCCAATATAAATGAACACAAACCAATTATTCTATGAAATTGATTGCTGCTTACCTGATTTTGTCCGGAAAAATTAATGACAAGAACCATAAGCAGTGCTACTAGGTCCTGGGAAATAAGTATCCCGAATGTATTCTCCTCCACAGTGTCATCGCGGTTTTTTAGTCCCTCCAGTGACTTAACCGTCACAGCCGTGGAGGACAATGTAATACAAAAGGCAATCAACATAATCTGACTATGAGACAAATCCAGAAAACACCCGACCAAAAATATAATCACATATATATACACAGTGGATAGCAATGTGGTGGCCAGAGAAGATTTCCAAATATTGCGTATTTTTTCAAATGAAAGACTTAGGCCAATGGTAAAAAGCAGGAAGAGTATCCCCATTTCAGAGAATAACCCTATGGCCTCTCGGTCTTTTATGAGTGGAAATCCAGAAGGCCCGAGTAATATTCCAGCAATTATGTATCCCAGGACCGGAGAATGGCCGATTGATGAGAAAGCCAGACCCGATCCCATGGCACACAGCACCACGGATGCTATTTTCGTTACTGTCCAATCCATATTGAAACACCTAAAGCAAATCTAAACAAGACATGTTACTGCAGTATATGCATATATTTTATAAATTTTTGCGTTTTTTATATCAGTGGGTAACAATTCCCGGGAACAGTCACATAAAAACAACACCTGTGCCAACTTATATACAATTAGTTAACACTAGACGATTCTGAATCCCACAGTGGAGACTTCAATTTTGCCAAAAAGGTGCTATGGGCAAGCAACTCATCCGCTGAGGGCGGAAAATAGCGAACAGGACGCACCTGATGTGGTACTGAAATGGTCTCCGCTATGGTTTCATTATCATCAAAGGAAAGACCACTCTGACGTCCGCCAAGCAAATTTATGTACACTTCCGTCAGCAGTTGACAATCGATCAAGGCTCCATGCTTGGTCCGTGCAGAAGTGTCTATCTCGAACTTATGGCACAAAAAGTCAAGACTGCCTGGAAGACCAGGAAATTTCCTGCAAGTAAGAACCCATGTGTCCACAACATCCTCCAGGCGAAACAGTGGCCTGTTTATGCGTTCCAACTCACTGTTAAGGAAGGCTATGTCAAATTTTGCATTGTGGATAACTAAAACAGCATCAGCGACGAAATTTAGAAAATCATCCGCTATTTCATGGAACAGAGGCTTATCTGCTAGCATTTCATTTGTAATTCCACTGATTGCCACAGCGTCTGGAGACATTTCCCGTTGAGGATTGATGTAAACCTGATAGATCTTGCCCGTCTGAACATGATTTATTAGTTCTATACAGGCTATAT
>JAIROP010000017.1 GCA_031257475.1 Holosporaceae bacterium | reverse complement strand
CTGATGGAGCGATGATTGATTGCCTTTCAACGCCAAAATATAGTTCCCCTCTTTTTCGATTATTTGTTTCGAGATTCCATGCTGACATACGGTCGCATCTATGGTGACTGTAGTTCCTCTCAAATCCAATACGTTCAACAACCGAGGAATCGCCGTATAATTTCGTTGCTTTTTCCTGAACCAACACAAGACGAGCCTCTGTCGCATAGGCGCTTACCGTATGTAGCATCGTTTGCGATTCATCAAAACTGTGCCTGGATGCTTTCCCGTCTATTGCTATTATTTTTCCTATTTGATCCTGAAATTTCACCATCCATTCACGAAAAAAATTCTGAAATTCAGATTGAAATTATCTGAAAAATCCTCTATCTCTACTTTCCTCATACAAATCTCCATTACTAGACTTCTTTCGAAACCGAGTAGTTCCGAGGAATTTTTAGGAGCCCACGGAGCGCAGGACCGCAGAGTAGTACTTGGCGTACGTGAGGATCTGAGCACCGGAGCGACGCAAAAATTACTGGAAGGACGACGGTTTCGAAAGAAGTCTACTATAATCACTTAAGGAGATCTTCGCTTATTCTTATCATGAGGCGGCTCTGGGCAGTCCCGATTACAATTTGTGTTTTTACTATTTTCGTGTATAATCTCGCTGCTGCATGGTCTGAAAGATAAAAAAATAATGGAGAACAAGATGGTGAGCAAGAAGAAAACTGAGGTAGAGTCGGAAGAATTCAAAGGATGGAAGGCTCTGGTTTGGCCCATCCACTTCTTTGAAGTGGCAAAATTCCTGCCCATGGCTTTGATGATGATGTGTATACTTTTCAATTATAGTATTCTGCGAGCGACAAAGGATTCGCTGGTTGTAACCACCATGGGGGCGGAGGCAATCCCAACGCTGAAGCTGTGGTTTGTACTGCCTGGTGCCGTGCTCTTTATGCTGATATATTCCAAGTTGTCCAACAAATTTTCGAAGAACACTGTATTCTACATAATCACAACATTTTTTATGGCATACTTTTTGACTTTTGCTATTTTGCTATACCCATGTAACAATATCCTAACATTTAGCTTCAGTGGTATCGAAAGTAAGTTTTTAAAAAATCTCCTGATTCCAATCGAGGGATGGGTGGTTTCATCGCTCTATGTTATGTCGGAATTATGGGGGAGCATTATGGTAAGTCTTATGTTTTGGCGTTTTGCCAACGACGTCACATCACTGAAGCAGTCAAAGCGGTTCTACTCGATGTTTGGTTTTGTTGCGAATGGAGCATTGGTCGTGTCGGGCACTATTCTGAATACTGTAAAGGATATCTATTTGATTACAGGATGCGTTGTCGTTTCCTGTATAATAATTATGTTCCTCTACTACTGGCTGAATAATCACGTATTGACGGATCCACGGCATTTCAATCCCGATGAAATAAAAAAACCTAAGAAAAAGGTAAAGCTATCCCTGGGAGAAAGTATTAAGTATATTTTTTCCTCTAAATACCTGGGGTTCATTGCTCTGCTGATCATCTGCTATGGAGTCAGCATAAATTTGGTTGAGGTGATGTGGAAAGGGCAGGCAAAACTTTTATATCCAACAGATGCGGCGTTTAGGGGATTTATGGGCCAACTTCAGGTATGGACTGGTCTGGCGACAATAGGATTCATGATAATCGGGACAAATATACTGCGTAGGTGTTCCTGGTTCACGTCGGCCATGGCTACGCCTATGATGATATTAGTCACCGGCATAATCTTTTTCGGATGTATTGTGTTCAAAGATCACCTGGAACAGCTGGTTTTCACCGCAGGAACCAACATTTTGGTCGTGGTTACCTCTGTAGGGCTTCTGCAAAATGTACTGAGTAAAAGCGTGAAATACTCGCTTTTTGATTCAACCAAAGAGATGAGTTACATTCCCCTGGATGAGGAACTAAAATCCAAGGGAAAAGCGGCCGTTGATGTGATCGGAGGACGAGCAGGCAAGTCGGGAGGGGCGCTAATCCAGTTCCTTCTTCTAAACTGCATTTTTGTTGGATCCACTCTTGTGGAGATGGCCCCTATCATATCTCTGATATTTATGTTATTCCTGGCTCTGTGGTTTTTTGCTGTTTCTTCTCTGAACAGGGAGTTCCTCAAATTAACCGCGGAGTATCAATAATTGGTGGGTACCTCGGTACCCTGGGTTTCTGTTGTGGAGAATCGCCATGTCTGTTAAGATTTCTGATATAGATTCCTATTGTTTTTCAGAGGTTGAGGGACACTGGCAACGACAATGGCTGGAAAGAGGGGCCTTTAGAGCTAGTACGGGGGAGAACAAGCCGAAATATTATGTGTTGGAGATGTTTCCTTATCCATCTGGAAAGATACACATTGGACATGTTAGAAATTATACAATAGGAGACATTGTAGCCCGCTATAGGACGGCCTGTGGCTTTGCTGTTCTTCATCCAATTGGCTGGGACGCGTTTGGACTTCCCGCCGAAAATGCCGCGCTCAAACAGGGTGTACACCCGAAGGATTGGACATACTCAAATATAGAAACGATGAAAAAACAGCAGCAAGCCCTGGGATTGTCCTATGATTGGGAGAGGGAGTTTGCAACTTGCGACGAGCAATACTACGGATTCCAACAGAAAATATTTCTCGCGTTGTACCACAATGGACTAGTTTGCAGGAAAGAAGCCGAAGTAAACTGGGATCCTGTTGATCACTGCGTGCTTGCCAACGAGCAGGTCATAGACGGTTGCGGCTGGCGTTCCGGTGCGCTCGTGGAAAAGAGAACTCTGTTCCAGTGGTTCCTGAGAATTACTGAATTTGTAGATGAATTGCTTTCCGAAATAGATAATCTGGATGGATGGCCAGATAAAGTAAAAATAATGCAAAGAAATTGGATTGGCCGCTCGGAAGGATGCTCAATAACATTCAAGACAAACACCCAGGAAGATGTTGAGGTGTTCTCCACTCGGCCGGATACGATTTTCGGAGCCACGTTTTTAGCCATTTCTCCAGACCATCCAATGGTTCAGAAACTTGCCAAGACCAACGAGGAGATTGCAAAATTTGTGGAGGAGTTCCGGAAAGGATCCGTAGCTCAGGAAGTCTTGGATAAGCAGGAAAAGACGGGAGTGTACACTGGAATCAATGTGTATCATCCGTTTACGAATAGGGAGCTTCCTGTCTACGTAGCAAACTTTGTGCTAATGAACTACGGAACTGGAGCCGTGTTTGCCACCCCAGCCCACGATAGGCGAGATTTTGAATTTGCTCAAAAGTATAATCTTCCTGTGGAACGCGTCGTGGCTTCTTCGGATGGATCCAACGAGTTACCATATGTGAATGATGGTGTTCTGGTAAATTCTGATTTTTTGAATGGCCTAAAAGTTGAGGAAGCTAAAAATGTCATAATTCAAAGACTGTGTGATATTGGCTGCGGAAAAAGAAGGGTATTTTTCAAGCTCATGGATTGGGGCGTTTCCCGCCAAAGATATTGGGGTTGTCCGATTCCTATGGTACACTGTGTAAAATGTGGAATAGTTCCTTTGGAGGAGAAAGATTTGCCTGTTTATTTGCCCTATGATGTAACCTTCGATAGGCCTGGCAATCCGTTGGACAGCCACCCAACCTGGAAACACACACAATGTCCAATGTGCGGTGCGGCAGCAGTTCGGGAAACTGATACTCTGGATACTTTCTTTGATTCTTCCTGGTATTTCCTGCGTTTCTGTGTGAATGATCATACCAACAACAATTTGCTAGAAAATGGCGATGTAGCCCATTGGATGTGTGTGGATCAGTACATAGGGGGAGTGGAGCATGCAATTCTACATCTTCTGTACGCGCGTTTTTTTTCAAAAGCTCTGACAAAGTGCGGATTTGTGAACGTCAGCGAGCCGTTTGCAAATCTGTTTACCCAGGGTATGGTTAGTTCTCCGACCTATCGCAAAGAGAACGGAGACTGGTTGTTTCCAGAAGAAGTCAGAAGAAATGCAGTGGGGGAACACGAGGTCGTTGCGACCGGGGAAAAGGTCTTCGTCGGTGGCATGGAAAAAATGAGTAAATCAAAGAAAAATATTGTGGATCCGGATGAAATTATCAAAAAATACGGTGCAGACACGCTGAGGCTGTTCATCGTGTCGGACACACCTCCGGAGAGGGACTTTCCCTGGTCAGACGAAGGATTAGAAGGTTGTTGGCGTTTCATTAACCGCATTTGGAGGTTGTTTGTACATGCAAAATCCTGTCAAGTAGGTGCAGGCAATTGCGGAGATGGGGCGGTGATCCTGCTCGCAAATTGTGGAGATGAGGCAGTTGTTCAGCTGTATAAAAATTTCCAGCGCACAATAAAAAATGTCACAGAGGCATTGGAGGAAAAAACAATGAACAGAGTTGTAGCCTACCTGCGGGATGGAGTGAATTCCATGTACCTACAACTGGATAAAATGGAGATTCACAGAGGCATTTTTTCCCTGATCATTCGGGATTTAATAAGGTTGATGGCCCCAATTGTCCCTCATATTTGCGAGGAGGCCTGGCGTATGCTTGGCTTTGAAGGACTAGTCTACAACAATACCTGGCCCAGTTACGAAAAGGAGTACGTTAGGGTGTCTATAATAGATTTCCCCATCCAGGTTAATGGGAAATTGCGGGGAACAATTGATATCGCTCCTGACGAGGATGAGGAAAAAATTTTCGAGAGAGCGTTGGCTGTTCCAGCTGTTCAAAATATCGTTTCAGGAAAAGTTATCAAAAAGAAAATTTTCGTGAGGGGAAAAATCCTAAATTTTGTGCTGTAGGGAAACTTTTTGGAGAGGAACACGCCGACCGTTGCTGCCGGTTCTGCTGTTTTTGCAGCTGTCTGGAGGGTGTACTGTTAGGCCTCTCTATGACGATGGAAATAGATCCGGCGAATCCCCCTTGGAGGTAGATGTAATTGCAGAGAGAGATGGGCAGCTGCTGCGTGGGTTTATTCAGGATTCTCTGCGAGATCTTTGTTTTGTTCAAAAGAAATATCGTTTATCAGTTAAGCTGGCCTACGAAGAAAAGCCGTTTGCGTTTGCAACAGATGGCAACGCCAAAAGGCTCCAGCAATCCTACATAGCCCATGTTGTGTTGAAGGATGCAGGCGGAAAAGAAGTGGTTGCGCACGAGGTCCGTGTATTCACCAGCAGGAATATTTCCACTGCCCAGGGAGAGGTTCTTCTGTTGCAGTACGGGCAACAAAATAGCACATTACTCAGAGAGCTAAGTGCTAGGATTGTGGAAAGCCTGAAGATGTTTGTGGAAACGGAGAACAGAGAACGGTGAAATATGAAAACAGATTTTAAAACCATAAAAGACGAACATTTGAAAGCTGGCAGTGTATTCTATCTATATGGAAATAATAAAGAAACATTTGAGGTTTTCTGTGATTTCGCCCTGGAGGGATTGCGAAAAAAATATTCTGCCGTTCGGACTTATTATTGCTCAGTGGTTGAGTGTCAGAAAATTATAGGTGGAGGACAGTGCGATCTGTTTGACACTCACCTGGATTGTTTCTGCATAAAAAATCTTGAGGATGATCATCTGGAAAAGGTTCGACATTTTTTTGGAGAAGAAAATTCCGTCTTCCTGCTGGAAAGCGGGAATTATCTAAGGTCCAAAAAGATTACCGAGCATATGTGGAACAGTGAAGTAATGGCAATTGCCTCTTTCAACAATGACCTAACTCTGCATTCTCTAACCAGGATGTTTTTCCCGCAGCTTTCACAATCCATAATCAACGAGATCGTTAAGCTCATCGCCAATACGGACGAAGATCTCTGTTCACTGTTCAGAAAACTGTCCATTTTTCTAGATGATTGCCAGTGTAATCAGGTGGATTTGAACGACTATGTCGCTCATCGACAGTCATTTCTTGAAGGATTGGATCTAATACCATTGATTCGTTTTTTACTGCAAAATATCATAAGAAAACAGATTTCACCATCGCTAGGTGGGCCCAAAATAACCCATTCAACAGCCAGAAACACCATTTGTCGATTGCTGGAAGCCGAGACTATGCAAAAATATGGCCAGGAAATAGGCCGTGGGTATATCTACTCCAGTTGCATTTGATTCCTGGTGGATGGGAAAGTGATAGCAAAATAGAAATAGTAGTATCTAGTATTTTCAATTCCAGTGCTTTTTATCCTTATTGGGCGATGCCATTGTTTGAAATCTGTAGACTCCAGCGATGCGTATGTTTAAAATAGAAGCCGAAATTAGAATTGTAGGTGTTTAGTGATGCCTGGGAAAATATACGGTTTTGTCAAACGTGTTTGACATAGAGACGACCGCACGTTGACTAGAGGACGAAGGGGGGGGGGGGGGATGCTCTGCGAGAGGCGACGCGGGCGTGCAAAGTTGTCATTGCAGCAACAGGGCAATTGACAAACATTTTCCTTTTAACAAATCCTTTCTCCTTTTTCTAAAGTCCAGATTTAACAGAAAAAACTTCAAAATCCTGGGCTCTAAGGGAGTAATTCTCATTGAGTTTACGCTATCAATTCCGATTCTGATTACGCTTCTCTACTACATGCATGATCTGCCAAAACTAGCTCACATACGAGAAAGAATGGAGTTTTGCGCGCATTGTGCGGTCAATATGTGTCAAAATATATCGCAAAGCAGAGCAGATAAAAAAATCACAAAACGTGACTTAATAAATATCTCTTGCATATGTAGCTTACCATTTTTGGGCGGCGGCATAAGACAATACTCATTAAGTGATGGGAATGAAGGAATGGTAATGGCCATGCTATACATCAAAGGTACTGGAATAAACAAAGCGAGAATAGTATGGCATAGTGGACAAGTTGGTTTTCGGGCGCCGCCTCAAAGAGGCTTTCAGTGTTGGACCACCACACCTATACACCTTTGGATAAACGCATGGTCCAATGTTTCAAGGAATCTGTCCGTCGGCGTTGACTATGAGGCAGACAATCTATATAAAGGTCTGAAAATTAACAATGGAGAGATCAAAATAGTGGTTTTTGTCAGCTATTATGTCACCAAGAATTATCTACCATTGCGAATTGGGTTGCTGCTCATAAACCCAACCCCAAATTACATTAGTTCTGGTAATCAATACATATATTTTCCAGTTACCGTGTTTTTCACTCCGAAACCAGGTCTGTTCAGTGAAACGCCTCCAGCGTAACCTTAGCTGTATGTAAATCTGAATCATGGCATTTTTTATGTTATCGGTCACGCTCCTGAGGTGGAGCTGAGCATTATCAAATGCTATCGAATAAACCTATGCTGTAGGATCCACAACATAAGTCACTCAGGTAAGTGGAATATTAAGAAACAGGGTATATATTTTGAAGGAGAGTATATGAGGAGCATGATAGTGGTTTTGCCGAGTCTCTTTGACAATCGGGGGGGGGGGGGGGAATTATCTGAAATTTGAGGCTTCTCCCGCCATTCGTCTATCCGATTTTACAAAATCAGTCACCATATTTTCCCAATTTGAATCTCGATTTCTGGCAATTTGCACACGAAAATTTCGCCGAGAGATGCGCGATGAAGTGGTTTAGGAGTATCCTGAAACGTTTTCTTGGTACCGTGAGAGATGGCGAGAGATGGTCTGGGCGATGGGTCCTCGGCTATGTAGCGATGCTGATGTGTATTCTGGTTCCGACGATTTTGCTCAGCATCAAATATTGCGTTGACATTGTGAGTTTGAACCGCGATATACTCTATGGCGGTGGTGGAGTACGTTACAAGCAATGCGCCGCGCAAGTTGCTTTGGCTGTGGCACAGAAATACAATCCTGGATTGACATTGAATCAGCAAAAAGAATCTCTGCTCAGAGTTGCCGACGCCGTTTATAACAATGCAGCCGCCTACATTTACGGCAACGCCATCGTGCACCGTGCTATACCAGGACTCGAAGTTCGCAAATACATCGCCACCTTTGTTAGCATGTTCAATCCCCTAGTTGTTAACCAATCCATAATAAATTCCACTGACGATGACTGTGTTTCCGGATCTATGACCGTTGAATACACGTCTATTCAATACAGCCAGCACCGATTGGCGTTTCGGGACGGTGCCAACCAGGCCTTCCATCGCATCATGTACGGAGCTGATAAGGACCCAAAATTCCTTCTGCGCGAGGTCTCCACAGGCTCCTGGACCACCAACTGGATCTCCGAGGAGATGTTTTGGGATATTTTTCCAACCATGGACAATGAACGACATCGTGCAATGTGTCTGACCTGCAACGAGTATGCTGATGCCGGGATTTACGTAAATAGAGTTGCGGAAACAGCACAGAGTTGTGAAGGCACCCAGCTCAACCACAGTGTGCGCCGAATTGACAATGAGCAAAAGGTACAGGTTGTTGTTGATGGAGATAAAATAGCGGTGACGGCAGACAGCGACCAAGCCTATGCGATTCCCGCAGAATGCAATATCGATATCGTCCTGGCAATTCCGATAAACGGTGCGGCATGCAATATGAATAACACCGACAAAAATTCCCCCACAGCGGGAGTTCCAACCTGTGCCGATCGTCCGGAAATCGCAGGAATAATGAATTTCGAAAATCAGTTAGACTCCGATAAAACTCACATCACAAATATGCGTACAACACCGATCTACCAGATTGCCCAGGCCTGCAAAAAATTTCTGAGGGATAACTTCGAGTTTACGCGCGGCGTGAATGTTGGATTGATTCCATACTCGGGGAAGTTGTCAATCCCGCCGGATCGAAAAGCATCCTGGACCACCTCAATCCCGCCGTTTGTGTCCACGGAATTCCTGTCATTTCAATCTAAATCTGATCAGAGCTTGTATCAGCCATACATCCGGGGATGCTTTCTATATGGAACCATCGGTATGATCGACGAAAGTCTGGTAAATTCCTATCTGACAAACGTAACCTACGCGGAATGCAATCCGAAAACAAATCAGACATCTGAGCCTCACTGGGGGTTATGCTTCGACAAAATTACGAATCCTTCTCCGCTGACCGGAATAATGTGTCGCGGAGAATTTGTCAAGGAGGGCGTTTACGGCGACAATACGTTCTGCCAAGGCGATCTGCTTTCGACAGCACCTCCAGCATCTGATGCAGCGACAAAATTTCGCAGAATGAATGTAAATCCGTGCTACCTTAAATACGCAAATTTCCTGACCATGCAATGTGAAAATCGCTTGAATATCAGGCATAGTTGGCAAGGAAACAGCAATGGATCAAATTTCGCTAGCTATTATCAATCTCTTCCCTACTTTCTAATCGAATTGCAACCAGACATTGGTAAAATCTGTGACCTGCTGAGTGTTTTCAGCCCTTTCGCAGACGACTATAATGTATCAAATTTCCTTTTCATTCCAATAACCTGGGCAAATAATCTATTCCAGAGTTGGAGCAACGACCCCGGCTGTGACCAAATCGACACAGTCGGCGAATCCCTCGACACCGCCACCGCCGACGCAAAACCCAACGAAGAATCTACCACCAACGCAATTCCCACCGGCGGCCGCCTTTCCAGACCATCAAAAATGACCCTCGAGCGCAGAAAAGCCCTCATCCTCATTGTAAATAAACCAGACTGGTTCGAACCAGGCGAACTCACATACCTTGGCTTCAATAACGATTTCTCGGAAATTCCAATGATCAAATCAGACATTATCGATTTCAGTATAAATTTTGGGAACAACCCAATCAAAAGCTCCCAACAAATCCTCGAATTCCAAAAAATCAGCGGAAATTTCGACTACAACGCAAATTCTGGATATTACGAAACGCTAACCTCCGGCGAAACAATCACAGCACAATTGTTCTTTCCTAACAAGTATTTAGTTAAGATTGTCGTGAAACCGGCTTCGTCATCTGGTCCAAATACGATCAAGTTTATAAACCTCATTGCAGATGGGGAACACGCGAACAATGGTATCGAATACGAAATAACCGAACAAAAAGCGTTTTTCATAGAGGCATCTCAGATAAACAACGACAATATCATTATTTTCAACATACAAAATCTCCGACTTGTATCGGCCGAAATCACCAATCGGCCGTATCGAAAAATAATACCGATGGGTTCTCTGTCTGGCACAATCAATGCGCTCGGAATGATCGATCAGGAGTGTGTTATCACCTCAAATATACGTGCTCCACTGACGGTACAAGTGTCATGCGGAGGCTTTATTCAAACCATTGCTTTTTCGAATGTAAACAGTAGTAGCCTGAGCGTTACTGGTACGCAGCAATTGTCAGCACGGCAAACCTTCACATTTCCAACGGCGAGTTTTGCCAATAATTATACAGCAAAAAAAGTTGGATACACGACAACAAACACTGCAATTACCTCAGCTACCTTAAGGAATCAAGTACTAAGGATAATTTACAACACCTATCGCAATATTGGCACAGGAGTAAGAAAGTTCGATAGTTCCGTTAATATGATCGGAGACTCGAACATTGTATACAACAGTCCACATTGGAGACTGAACAAAAATACCCAGGCAAGTTACAAATTTAACATTACCAACGGAGTATTAGAATTCTTGTATTTAAGAGATTCCTCTTCCCCAAACCTTGAATTGTTATACGAAGATGTCGCAGAAACAGTAAGTTTGGTAACCATTCCAGCATCATCCTTCTATACAACTACATTGAATGGAACGTTTACAAACGTTGCAAATGGTCTCAATGGTCCCTATTCATGGTATGATGTTTTATATCAATATTCGTTTTTTGTTGATTCATACTTCAATTTTATAATAAGCGGAGGAACTAATGGCCAACTATATCCTGTTACTATGTGGTACATTTACTGTAGAAATAACAACACCGTCAGCCTCGGCAGTTCATCCGATGTCAACAGTGTGTGGCTGGAGGACGGGAACATTTGTTTCAATGGCACTGGAGACTTGTCGATTACGGTGCAACCGCTAGTTTCTGGTACTATTACCCATACGCTGCCTGAAACTTCTGACACAACAACCACAACATTTGCCGAAGATACAATCATTATGATATCGCCGGAGACCCATCAGTACATCAAACAAGAAGACGGAACATACACAATCGCCTTGTCTCTGGACAACGCACAATTATTGAGTGTACAGATGGTGGATACTTCGACGATCTTTGAATTTCTGCCAGACCGTGAGCAGGATGTTCCGTCCTCTGATGTGGTGCCTGTGAACACCGTGCTGTATTGCGGAGCACGTGAATCCTCTCTGCATCGCTACGCCTGGCAGAGCAGTCTTCGTAATATTGAGACCTCCGGCGGCGATCTACTCACGGAAAGTGATGGAAAAAACGCTCGCACTCCTACAACCGCCTGCCAGAAAGTCACATCCGATGCTGTAGAAAAACTGATGACGGATTGGGACAATAATATCCGAGTCTATGTCATCAAATTCCGAAAACAAACTCAGTACAAGGACAATGAAACAGACATCGACTTCAACTACTCCTACATCGACTCCTGCGCCTCCGATCCAGACTATGTCTACGACGTTGACACAACTTCCTACAGACACGGCAATAGCTCCCCCGATTCAACGACTCCTACAGCCGAAGAAAATCTGGCCAGAGCCCTCTCCTCCATCGCTAACAATATCAAAACCTGGATTAACCCCACTAGCGCCCAGAACGTATTGTCTCAATAAGTCCACCCAGTCCCTCCTGGCTCCTCAAGATAAAATGTCCACGGATCCATTACAGCATGCCCTCATTTCTGGGGAGGCTGGTGCCCTCAATTATTAGCATTCTTTCGAAACGGAAAAAATGCTCACTGATCATCAGCAGTTCTATCCAGCAAAAAAGCCCGTTTCGAAGGAAGTCTATTGAATATATTCCCACGATACAGGTCTAATAACTCTTGCAAGAATCTTGCCGTATCTGCCTCTTTGCCCTGTGCAGATGTATCCGACCTACTTTGAAAACCAATCTGCTGGACCAGGTTCTATAGTTGGATTGGGTGAGGTTGTGGCCGTGGGTCCTCTGCGGCTTTAACTACCGGGTGGCGGATGGATGCCGCAAAGCTTGTTTCTGGGCTACATAGCGCTCCGATCAGTCCTGTCACAGCGCAGGACCACGTTATCTTTCTCTTCATTTTCCTTTTTTCCATTAGTTTGAATAATCGCGGATCAAGTACACTCGCTCGCAATACCTCCCTGTTCAACGTTTTTTCTGGCTCTCCTTCCCCGCTTGGCGTCAAAAATACGCTTCTGTAGGGAAAAAGACAATCGCCATTTGACATTTTTTTGGGCTGTATATGTCAATGGCGGGGATCCCCTCTGTGTCTCATCTCTCGTCTCTTGTCTGTGCCTGGGGAAAAACTGTTGGTGGATAACAATCTTTCCAAATCCTTCTGTTTTTCTCCTGCGTCCGGCAGTATTGTCTGGTATTTTCCTTTGGTGCTACACTTTTATATTCGTGTATTCCCGGTTCCGGTGGGCGCTACAGCTGTTTTTCCAGTGTCTGTGTCTTAGTGTTGGACCCCTCTCGCCATATTCTGCTCGCAGTCATCTACAAACCTGTAAGCACGGACCATCTGATCTCTTAACTCATCGCAAGACAGGTCTCGGGTCCATGCATCTGGTCCGCTCTGATTTAGTATGACTATGGTATCTAAACCCGAGAAATACGGCTGAAGCATCCTCGCCGCCTCGGAGTTCGATCGGCCTGTTTTTTTCAGCCTGTACATTAAGTCTGGGATGAAGAAATTATCCTGTAAGATCATCCAGCGTTCTATTTGTGGCCTGCCTTCATGGAACAACGAAAAGTGTCGTGTATTGCAGAGTAGATCTACATAAGTTTCCATCGTCTTTGTTGGTGTTTCTTTTGCCGCCTCCGTTAACTTCCCCCAGAAGGTGCCATATGTAGCAGCACTGGGGACGTGAGATATCTTTGCTGCGATAAGAAGGGACCACGGAGACAGTCCGTTTGTTTCCAGTATTGACCCCCACATACCATTTTCCACAAATTTATGAAACGCTGAGGCAGGTATTACAGCCCTAGTTAAGATCTCTATGAGGAAATCTACGTTCGGTTCGAATCTTTTCTCATCCTCATTTATGCCACAAGTCCAGAATGTCTGTAGTGACTTAACTATTTCCCCCAATTTCTCCACTGGCAATTGGTCGAATGACTTATAAGCCCAACTCAAGCGTACAGGGTAAAATGCTCGCGGTAGACGAGCCAACAACTTTTTCGAAAACCTTGTTGCCCCCTCGGGTGTTTGAAACAATTCCACGTTGACTGCAAAAAACAGGAGGTTTTGATACTCACCCGGGCAGTGTGGAAACACGTCAGTCTCTACATAGCTCCTATCTTGGTCGGTGAACCCCTGTCCTTCCGAATGAGATGCCTCAATTGTTTGCAGCCTCACAATTTCTTCTGCCAAAAGGCACCAGTTGGTGTCCTTTAGCTTCGCTATATAGTAAGGACTTCGCGCATTTAGTATTGCGTCATTCAGGTTCTGCCGACTCGGACTCATTGTTCTCATCTTTCTTGTGGGAGGCCCCCCTGTCGTGGCTAAATGTCTGCTTGCACAGTGCGCATCTAACATCACCATGTTTTCTAGTAATACTGTTATGGCACAGAAACTTGTCAAGTTCCTCTTCATTCTTTTTTTCTCCTATCTGGGTTAATCACAAGGAAAGGAAATACCCTAGGCGTCGCTGCACAGTTCACCGCATGGCCTATTTCCTGTATCCCTTGTCGATAAGTATACTCTGGTGTCCTGTATGTGTCAATAACTATTTGTCATTTTTTAGATATGTCTGGCAAATAAGCTTAAAACTACTCTAATGCGATAAGTTTGCCAAAATACAGAGAATCCTCAAAGATGGCTCCCCGGGACGGATTCGAACCGCCGACCCAGTGGTTAACAGCCACTTGCTCTACCGCTGAGCTACCGAGGAACAGCACCGCACAAAATACCAAAGAAAAAAACCTATTGCTAGATCTGATCAGCAAAATTGCAACCTCGGCCAGTGCAACACATGCTAGAGCATTGGCGTGGACGCCGTATGGATTGGGCAAAAGCAGGCTTTCTGAATTTCTCCGACGGAAAAAGCCGCGAATTCATATAATTCAATGAACGGCTCGCTGGTAAGAGCTCTGAATGGGGAGGAGAACAGGAACCCTTGTCCCACATCTGCTCCGCAATTTTTCGCACAATCCAGATGCTCCTGGGTTTCTATGCCCTCCACA
Organism: Holosporaceae bacterium; assembly: GCA_031257475.1. GTDB lineage: Bacteria > Pseudomonadota > Alphaproteobacteria > UBA3830 > UBA3830 > JAIRMQ01. The sequence goes on along the minus strand of JAIROP010000017.1, from coordinate 41,520 downwards.
ATCACTTCACACCCTATATCGTGGCAGATCTTTGCGCAGGATTGCAGCAAAGATCGAGATCTTTTGTTTGATGGGGCTTCCTGCACAAATTTTTTATCAATTTTTACAACATCCACCGGAAGCTCTTTCAAGAACGATAGATTGGCATATTCAGTCCCAAAATCATCCAGAGCGATCTTTATATCATAGCGACGCAGCAGACTCAGGGTTCTTTGGGCTTGAGACAGATAGTCTGGCGGGGTACTCTCGCTCACTTCGAGGACCACCTCTGATCCATCCATCTGCTTTTCGTTCAACACGTCAACAAAAGACTCGCAGAAATCCGGGTTAACAATATCGTTCACTGTCATATTAACAAACAAGCGAAAACTATTTTTACATTTGCATGAGGAGGCAACTCTTTCCAGTGTAGCTACGGCGCTTGGATAGGAGTTCGCTTCCACCTTTCGGGAAAGAGCTTCGTAGCCGCAAATTGCGCCATCGCTAAGCCGAACCAGCGGCTGCAATCTTACCTTGTTCATCATATCTTCATGCTCCATGTGTCATACATTATATGAGGATAATACAAAAAAACGTCAATATCTTTCAAAAAAAATATTTAAGTTTTGCAGGGATAAGGTTACATACGAGGGCCTTCCATGACAACATTGGGCAATATTTATGGTGTTTTCCATTTGTCGCAGAAGTGAATTCATTTCCTGGATCGTTAACTTTTTACCCGCTCGAAGGCTTCCGTGACAGGATATAGCGGCTAAAATGCGATGTATTTTTTCGTCCAGAGAAGGGGCATTCCCGAAGGTGATGAGCTCATCGATCACATCATTCATGAAAGACTGGGTATTACAATCTCCAAAGATAGCCGGAAGAGCATTGACAGATATCAATGTGTCGGTCAATTTCTCGTAATAAACACCTAATTTCAGCAGCAGATCTCTATTTTTTTCCAGCCTTTCCATCTGGGATTCAGTCAGTGGGCATACCTCCGGCAGCAGAAGCGTCTGCGAATCCAATGATAAATTATTTTTTAGTTTTTCCAGAGTAATCCTCTCTGCTGCAGCATGCTGATCGACGATGATAAGGTTATCATCATTCTCTGCGATTATATACGTGTTTCCCATCTGATATATGGCATTTCCCAGGGAAATTTTTCCCTCCATGGTATCCGAAGCTTTCGGAAAATAATTTTGATTTGGTATTGGAAGACGTTCATCCGAAAACGGATCACATGGATCGCGATTTTGTAAAATTGACTCTGAAAAATGATGCGAATTCTTTCCAGATGTGAACGTATCCACCGTTTCAGTGGTTGATCTCATGGATCCAAATGATAGAAGCGCCTTTTTCAATTCTGATAACAGGAAAAAACGAATTTTCTCACTTTCTCTGAATCTGACTTCCACCTTAGCTGGATGAGCGTTGACATCGACTTCGCTGTGGGGCATATTTAGGAACAATATGGCTGCAGCATATCGTCTCGGAGGAATGAGTCCTGCGTAGGCTGATCGTATGGCGTAGACGAAGTTTTTATCTCTTACAAATCGATTATTCACGAAAAAATATTGGCAGTTGGCGGTGGCCTTGTTAAAGGTTGGTACACAGATAAATCCATGCAGTTTTAGTCCATCTTTTTCAGCTTTTACTTCAAAGGTATTTTTTTCAAAATGGCTACCAAGCACTTCTCCTATTCTAGTCGGAGAGTTTTCCTTATGAAAAAATTTCTCCCTGTTTCCATCGAAAAATCTGAATGTAATGTTTGGAAAAGCCAGTACGAAGCGATGGAATACGCCACAGCAACTATCCAGCTCAGCCGTATTAGATTTCAAAAATTTCAGTCGTGCAGGTGTGGCAAAGAACAAATCTCTCACCTCAACGGTGGTGCCTCGATGGCGACTTGCGGGAGATAATCCAAAATTGCTGACGCCCTCAAGACTTACGGACCAGGCCTCAGAAGATGAATCCATCGCAGAGGTAATCAAAAGACGGGAAACCGACGCGATTGATGGAAGCGCCTCCCCCCTAAATCCAAAAGTGTGTATATCAAAGAGATTTTCTTCGCTAAGCTTTGACGTGGCATGACTTAATACGCAGAGTTCCAGAGATTCTTTATCCATTCCATCACCATCATCGCTGACAGAAATAAAACTTTTTCCGGCATCGATAACCTTTACCACAATTTCTCTGGCTCCGGCGTCTATGGCATTTTCAATCAACTCTTTTACCACCGATGCCGGCCGTTCTATCACCTCTCCGGCAGCAATCTGGTTAATTATATTCTGTGACAGTAGTTTTATAATCATTTCACAGCTCCGTTTTATTCTAAATCAAAATGAGGGCGTTTACCAATTCTTCATAAAATTAGGGTAAGACTCCAGACTGGAGGTTACCTATGAAGATTATAGTTGTTGGAGAAAAATTGGAAGATTTACTCTTTGAAATCGTAAGAGTGGCCACAATGCTAAACTGGGAGACAATATTTTGCAAACAGAGCATCAATGGAAAGATAAGTGTGGACGATATTGTTGTTATAGATAGTGCTTTGATTCACCTGCTTTCGTCGCGTCTGGAAAATACTGTTATTACACTCGCAACTATTCCAAATTACGTTGCATCCCTCAGGAATGAAACGATCATTTATTCGATTAAGTCCCTGGAAAAAGTAATAAGAAGCAAAACTCATTTTGTTCCAATCGTGGAGGATCCAGCCACTCGGCAGGCATTCCAGATAGCTGACAAAATAGCTCCAACAGACGCTACGGTGCTAATAACCGGAGAGACCGGAACTGGCAAGGAAGTCCTCGCCAGGCATATTCACCGGAGGAGCGTCAGATCATCGCGGAATTTCATCGCCATAAATTGTGCGGCTATTCCAGAGACTCTGCTGGAGTCTGAATTATTTGGCCATGAAAGAGGAGCTTTCACCAATGCAGTACAGAGAAGAATAGGAAAATTCGAAGAGGCCAATGGTGGCACAATTTTGCTGGATGAAATAAGCGAAATGTCCTTGGGATTGCAGGCAAAGATGCTTAGAGTTCTCCAGGAAAAGGAAATTTCACGATTGGGCTCCAACGACATCATAAAATTGGATGTTAGGATCATTGCCACCAGTAATAGGGATCTGTTAAAAATTGTTCAGAATGGCGGTTTTAAGCAGGATCTTTTCTACAGACTAAATGTCATCTCTATTGAAATGCCACGACTCAATGATCGTCCCCTGGATATTATTCCTCTGTCAAATTTCTTCTGCGAAAAATATTCTGAGGGGCGCAAATCCCTGTCCACTCGTTTTTTGTCATTGTTGAAAAGGCATCTCTGGCAAGGGAACATTCGGGAACTAGAAAATGTTATTCATAGGTCGGTTTTACTTTCATCAAAAAATGTAATCGATGACTTTCTTCCCTATGAAAATTATCCTGCGAAAACAAGACAGTTATACTGTCAGAATGGCTGAATATTGATCGACATATATTCTCGGTTTCAGGTACCATCAGTAGTCAGAACTTTTCCATCCCCCTCCCAGGGCCTTGCACAGATCCACCACAGCTGTCAGTTGATTTTGTAGCGCGCTCACCAGATCCATCTCTGAGGCTAGCAGCCCACGCTCGACGTCCAGCAGATCCAGCAACCCTATTAGACCAGATTCCTTCTGTTTCTTTGCAATTTCATAGCTTCTTTTCATCGAATTCACTTGTCTGGTTCGGGAGATTACTATTTCCCGATTCTTTCTATTGGAAACTAGGGCGTCCAGAGTTTCTCGGAAAGCTGTCTGAACGGCCTTTCCATAGCCGGCCAACATCCTTCGGTAATTGGCTTCGGCGGCACGATTCTGCTCAGAAATTTTCCCTCCATTAAAAAGCGGTAGGGCAATCCCACCGTTGAGATTCCACACATCCGAAGCGGCGTTGAACAATCTGGCGAGATTCATGCTCTCAAATCCGAAGATTCCTGTCAGCGAGATTGACGGAAAGTGTGCTGCCTTTGCCACTCCCACCTTTGCATTGGCCGAGATCAGTAGCCCTTCAGCCTGCTGAATATCCGGACGTCGCGCCAGCATATCCGAGGGAATGCCGCTTGGAACCTCCGATGGAATGCGCATTTTCTCGATGGCCTGGTCTTTGGCGGTTCTCCTGACAACCATTTCCCTCGGATTTGCTCCAATCAGCACGCTCAAAGCATTTTCTGCCCTGGCTACGGCTGCCTCGAGATCCAGAACCACGGCTTTTATGGAGGACATCTCCGATTGAACTCGCCAATAATCAAGCTCTGTGCAATATCCGTTCTGGAACAGACTATCGTAGACAGCACAGGTTTTTTGACGAGTATCGAAGGTCCTTCGGGCGATGGCGAGCTTCGCATCTAGAGCTCGTAGCAAGAAGTAGGTCTTTGCGACCTCTGCTGTGACAGTCAAAAGCACCGAATCTCTGAAGGCCTTCGAGGCCAGTAGATCGGCCTGAGCTGCTTCATTGGCCCTGCGATATTTTCCGAAAAAATCTATTTCATAGGAAATAGCCGCTGCAGTAGAGTAATCTCGGGTTGTTCTGCTCTTCATAAATGCCGCGAGTGGTGCGGCAGTGCCATTTTTGGACATGCAGGATTTTGTCCCCTCTCCAGAAATTCCAAGTGAAGGAAAAAAATTAGCGACGGTGATACCCGCTAAAGCCATCGCTATCTCCATGTTGGCTACTGCCTGTTTAATGTCCTCGTTGTACTTTATCGCTTGCTCTTCCAACTCACTCAACGTTTTATCCGAGAACACCTGCCACCACCTGTTCTGCACATATTCCTCGATGTTCTTCTCAACTTTAAGCTGAGGCATGCTGATCTTCGGCCGCTTGTAATCCGGTCCCGTTTGGCAACCAACAAGCAAAACCGCCAAAACTGCAAGATACGGTCCTGTTTTCCTATAGGCCCACATGTTGGTCTTTCCTCCTATACTTATCGCTGCTTTGTGTCACAAAAACGAAAAACAATGGTATAAATAGAGGCGCAAGTAATGTTGCTCCTATCATTCCTCCAATAACTCCCGTTCCCAGGGAATGTCGACTGGCACTTCCCGCTCCACTGCTGATAGCCAGGGGAAGGCAACCCAAAATAAATGCCAAGGAAGTCATAATGATCGGTCGAAATCTTAATTTTGCTGCATTTATGGCAGAATTTATCAGCGATTCTCCACCATTCCGCAGCATAACCGCAAACTCCACAATGAGAATTGCATTTTTCGCGGATAATCCAACAAGGGTGACCAATGCGATCTGAAAGTATATGTCATTGCTGAATCCCCTAAGAACAACGGCAAGGATGGCTCCGAACATTGCGAATGGAAATACGAGAATGACGGCAAATGGTAACGTCCACCGTTCATAGAGGGCGGTAAGGATCAGGAACACCACAAGCAATCCAAGAACAAGAGCATTGTAGGATGATCCTCCTGCCTGTTTTTCCTGATAGGCTGAGCCGATCCAGGCCAATCGATATTCATCACCTAGTACCTGCTGCGCGACTGCTTCCAGGGCGGCAATGGCTTCTCCGGACGTATGTCCCGGTGCAGGATTACCAAGAATTTTTGCTGCTGGAAATACATTGAAGCGCTCCGAAATTAGCGGTCCTACCGTGGGCGTCAATTTTACAAAGGCAGACAGAGGAACCATGGCTCCCCGAACTGATTTTACATACACTTCTCTGATTTGGTCGGGATTTGTTCGATAATTCCCCTTTGCTTGCATAAGCACTTTATATCCCCGACCGAACTGAGAAAAATCATTTACATACAACGCATTAAACGTTGCTCCCATGGTAGAATAGATCTCTGATACAGATACTCCAAGTGCCAGTGCCTTTAGAGTATCAACCTCCATTTTTAGTTGGGGGATGTTAGTATTCAATGTGGTATTTAGACTGGCCAATTCTGGTCTCTTCGAGGCCGCAGCAAATAGTTCTCTGACCTTCATCGCCAGTGCCTGTAAATTAATTTTTCCGATCTGTTGAATATACGCCTCAAAGCCACCCGTTGTACTCATCCCCACAATGGGGGGAGGACAGAAAGCCAGGATCATACCATCGGTTATTCCAAATCCCACCTGCATGGCTTTCCTAGCCAATACGGAGGACGACTGCTCTGCCCGGGTTCTGGTACTCCAGTCGTTTAGTATGAAAAACATCGTGGCCGCGTTAGTCGATGCCGTGCCGCTTAAAATGTCAAAGCCCGCTGCCAGTGTACAGTCTTTTACACATGGGTCTTTCGTTACCGCCTCACTGACCTGCGTAACAACCTCTAAAGAACGATCGAGGGAGGCCGCAGGATCCATGATGGCGCTTGCCAGGAAAACCCCTTGATCTTCTTCGGGAATCAAACTACCTGGAGTCTGGTGAAACAGGATACACGTGACGCAGACAAGGCTAAACATTACTGCGCAGGCAATTTTTGGTTTATACAGGAAATATTCAACAAATTTAATGTATTTTCTCGTAGTCATACCAAATTTTTCATCGAAAGCAGTAAAAAACTTCCCCTGAACGGCCATAACAGAGGAATGTCCCCTGAGGAAGATGGCACAAAGAGCTGGCGTGAGAGTGAGCGCACAGATCCCCGAAATAACAACGGAAACGGCAATGGTGATAGCAAACTGCTTATACATGGTTCCTGCAAGCCCCCCCATAAATGAAACGGGAATGAACACAGAGCATAGTACCAACACAATGGCCACCAGTGCGCCACTGACCTCCTCCATGGCCTTTACAGTAGCGTCCCGAGCAGATAAATGCTCGCTGTCCATCAATCTTTCCACATTTTCTATGACGATTATTGCATCATCCACCACTATGCCGATGGCAAGAACCAATCCAAACAATGTGAGTGTATTTACGGAAAAACCGAAGAGCATCATTCCTGCAAATGTTCCAATAATGGACACGGGAACCGCCAAACAGGGGATGATGGTAGCCTTCAGATTCTTCAGGAACAAAAGGACTACGAGAAACACCAGGACAATTGCCTCGAATAGCGTCTTTCCCACTTCATTGATTGAGTGCCGAACAAATCCAGATGTGGAGTAGGCAATTTTATGCCGAATTCCCTTGGGATAATTGACTGCTAGCTCCGACAGTTTTTTTTCCACTCTCTCCGCTGTCTCTAGGGCGTTGGCTCCAGGAGAGAGGAAAATGGCAACGGGTACTGCGTCCTTGCCCTGGGTTTTGGCTTGAACATCATAGGATTGGGCTCCCAATTCCACATCGGCCACATCTCGCAATCTCAGAGATGTTCCATCTGGATAGGCTCTTAGTATGATGTTTTCAAAGTCTTCTACCTTTGAATAGCGTTGGGGCGCCACAATGGCATAGCTTCTCTCCACCTTGATGGCTAGCGGCTTTTTCCCTACTGCTCCCGCCGCCCGTTGGGCATTTTGTTCGGATATTGCTCTGTAAATTTCCGAGGTGCTAAGCCCGAGTTTTGCCAACCTATCCGGCTTCAGCCAAATGCGCATTGCATAGGCATTTCCAGCCAGCACACTGGCATCTCCAACTCCCTCTAGCCGCTTTAATTCATCCACTATATTTAAGAGCGCATAGTTGCCCATGTACGTGGAATCATAGCGACTATCCTCCGAATACAGGGAGATTATTTGTAAAATGGACGCCGACCTTTTGGTAACGGTCACACCATATTTTCGCACTTCTTCTGGAAGAGAGGACATAACCATTTGTACTCGGTTGTTCACATCGATTAAAGCCTTGTCCGGATCGGTTCCAACTTTGAAAAACACCTGCGTCGTTGCAGCTCCTGTACTTCCAGAGGCGACAGAGGTCATGTAAATCATGTTCTCCACACCGTTTATTTGCTGTTCCAACGGAGCCAGTACTGTTTCTGATATTGTCTCCGAGCTAGCTCCTGGATAATTCACCGTAACAACGATGGATGGAGGGGTCAGCTCCGGATATTGCTCCACAGGTAAATGCGCCATGGAAAGAATGCCCGCCAAAACAATAATCAGAGATACGACAGTTGCAAAAATAGGTCTATCTATGAAAAAACGAGAGAACATAATTACTTCCTTTCGTTACACCTGGGAATCTCCAGATTTGAATACGGAATTCACCGGTTGTCCTGGTTTTGCTTTGATAATTCCCTCGGATACCACCACCTCTCCTTCCTCTAAGCCAGACGCGACTATCGCATGGTCACCGACCAACTCCGCCTTTACTGGCCGAACCTCCACCACATTGTTGGAAGCTACTACGTAGACGACAGTTCCTGTCGGAGTAAAGATTAGAGCAGATGGCGGAATCACTACGGCGTCCCTATACTGAGCACCAACCAGCTTCGCCCGAACAAATTGCCCTGGCAGCAGCAGCTGTTGTTTTGCATCATTCCGAATTTCCCCTTTGATGCAGACACTGGACGTCTGACTATCCTCACTGCTGTCCACAAAAATAATCTTACCCTTTTCCGGATAAACCGATCCGTCTGGCATAATCACCTCTATCCAGAAATCGCCGGATTTTGCCAGTTTTAGCTTCCCATCCAGATAATTTTTATTCATCTTTCCCCATAGATCACCAGATATGGAAAAAACGACATGCAACGGGCATATTTGTACCATGGAGGTTAACAGACTGGATTCCTCCTTGGATGATGCCACCAAATTTCCGACGGATTGAGCCTCTTTTCTCACCATTCCAGAGATGGGAGCCTTCACTTCAGTATATCCCAGATTAATTTCGGCTTCGTGCAGCGCTCCCTCTGCTATTTTTAAATTAGCTACCGCGCGTTCGTGAGCAGAGAGAGCATCGTCATGATCCTTTTGGCTAACTGCGCCATCTTTAAACAATTTTTCCATACGAGAGTAATCGCGGTGTGTTCTTCTCACCTCCGACTCTGCCTGTGCAAGAGCTCCCTGGGCGCGAGTTAGAGCAGCTTTATAAGGTTCTGGGTCTATTTCAAATAGCTTTTCTCCAACCTGAATATATTGTCCCTCTTGGAATGTTCGCGCCTTTAAAATACCATTTACCTGGGCGCGTATCTGAATTTCCAACGACCCAGTTATCTTTGCAGGAGCTTCCACTACCAGTGGAACATTTTGCTTGATCGCCTTGACAACTCCAACTGATGGTGGAGGAATTTCAGTAGGTTTCTTTTCTTTACATCCCCAAATTGCACATAGGACTGCCAGCGACAATCCCTTTAGAAGATTATTTTTCATGAAACCTCCCAAGATAATCCTCTGAACCACACAACCATGGCCGATTATCTTACACTTTTGCAAGTTCAGTCAATTAGTATTTTGTTAACTACATGCAATAAAGTTAAAAATTTATTCATTTATTCTTCAGAGACCGTTGCCTGAAGTGATTTTTCTTGCAAGAACATGGAGGAACACGGTGCATGCAGAAAAGATCCATCAGGCAACGGTCTCAATCTATGAGTATTGATCTTTTGATCCAAGACGTATAAAAATGGAGCCAATGTGAGGCTAGGTGGCAGAATGGTTATGCAGAGGACTGCAAATCCTTGTACGTCGGTTCGATTCCGGTCCTAGCCTCCGTTTTGTTGATTGATGGTTCGGATTTTGCTGTTTTAGGGATGACAATGGATTTTAAAAATACAATATTTCTTCCGGAAACCAACTTCCAGATGCGTGGAAATCTTTCCCAGAAAGAGCCTGAAATTCTCGAGTATTGGAATAAAATCGACCTATATAACAGATCCAGGGCAATCAGCTGCGGGCGAGTGAAATTTATTCTCCACGATGGTCCACCGTTTGCCAATGGAACTCCACATGCTGGAACGGCCATGAATAAGGTCATAAAGGACATAGTTGTTCGTCTGAAATATATGCAGGGATTTGATACTCCGTTTGTTCCCGGATGGGATTGTCACGGTCTTCCAATTGAGTGGAAAATGGAAGAGCAGCTTCGGGCGGAAAGTAGAAAAAAGGAAGACATTCCGGTGGCTGAGTTTCGCGATATGTGCAGAGATTTCGCCGATCATTGGATAAACATTCAACGGCAAGGATTCAAGCGTCTTGGCGTTAATGGCGACTGGGAAAATCCGTACCTGACCATGAACAAAGAGGCAGAGGCGTGCGTAATTCGTCAAATCGGAAGATTTATCGTGGATGGAACGCTCTACAGAGGTGAAAAGCCAGTATTTTGGTCGGTAGTAGAACAGACGGCGCTGGCTGACGCGGAAATAGAGTATATAGATAAGAAATCCACCAGCATCTACGTGGCCTTTCAGGTTAAATCTACTCTGGTCGATTTTCTGAAAAATGCCAGCTGCGTAATTTGGACTACGACTCCATGGACTATTCCAGGCAATCGAGCGATATCCTATTCTAGGAATGTTATCTACTGTCTGCTAAAAATTAACTGGAATGGAGACTGCGAAGTTGTTGTTGCCAGGGATCTGGTGGAGGACTTTCTCAAAACTACTGGGATAAGCGGCGAGGTGGTGCGAGAATTTACCGGAGAAATTTTAGAAAACACCATTTGTCGGCATCCGCTACACCAATCAGGATATGATTTTGACGTGCCTCTGATTCACGGAGAACACGTAAAAACCGATGCCGGAACCGGATTGGTCCACACTGCTCCAGGACATGGAATTGATGATTTTAATGTCTGCAGGGCATTTGGCATAGGGGTGCCGACCACTGTGAATGAGGCTGGGATTTACGTGGATACAGTGCCAGTATTTGCCGGCAATCATGTGTTTAAGGTCGATGAAAAGATGTTGCGGGTACTGGCGGATGCGGGCGCGCTATTATTCCAAAATTCCATTCTGCACAGCTATCCACACTCCTGGCGATCAAAGGCCCCGCTGATTTTGCGTACCACCACCCAATGGTTTATAGGTATGGACAATACAGGTCTAAGGGATAAGGCTCTTGCGGAGATAGAGAAAGTTCGATGGATTCCGAAGCAGGGCTACAATCGCATAAAAACATTTGTGAAAAATCGTAGCGATTGGTGTATTTCTCGGCAGCGTGTATGGGGAGTGCCTCTGCCACTATTTATCCATAGGGAAACAGGAGAGCCTCTGCGGAACAAAGAAATAATTGATAAAATAGCTGACATTTTTGCTCGAGAGGGGACCAATGCCTGGTTTGTTAGAGATCCACAATTTTTCCTGGGTGAGAAATACAACGTTGCCGATTATGAACAGGTGAAAGATACGATTGATGTCTGGTTTGAGAGTGCATCTACCCACGCCTATGTACTGAAGGATGACGAGTCCGGTTTTCAGGCAGATCTATATCTGGAGGGATCGGACCAGCACCGAGGCTGGTTTCAACACTCTCTGCTTAATTCCTGTGGGACGTTTGGAGGTTCTCCGTTCAAGGCAGTTATGACCCATGGGTTCATTGTGGATGAAAAAGGGCGAAAGATGTCCAAATCATTGGGGAATGTCGTTACCCTGGAGGATATTGTAAAAAATCTTGGGGCGGATATCTTCAGAATGTGGGTCTCCTGTGTTGATTTTACTCAGGATCTAAAACTGGGTACCAACATATTGAAGCAGCTAGAGGACGTCTATAGGAAGCTTCGCAACACTATTCGGTATATGCTCGGTGCCATATCAGGCTACGATGCAGCTTCTGAGACTGTCTCCTATGACGATCTACCGGATCTGGAGAGATGGGCTCTGCATCGTTTAACGGAAATTCATCGCGAATTGACACAATGCATAGATGGCTACGATATCAATAGGTACTTTACCACGCTACATACGTTCTGTTCCGGTGATTTATCCTCTTTCCTGTTTGATATCCGCAAAGACTGTCTCTACTGCGATCGCCGTAGCAATCTAAAGCGTAGAGCCTATAGGTATGTGTTGAACGAGTTGTTCCAGCATCTTATACGGTGGCTTGCTCCGATAATAGTCTTTACGGCAGAAGAGGCGTGGCTAAGTCGTGGAAATTTGTCCAGTGTGCATCTGGAGGAATTTCTGATTCCAAATCAAGGTTGGAGTAACCTTGAGCTCGATGATGAAATAAATAGAATAAAAAAAATCAGGCAGTCTGTGACAGCTGCTCTGGAAATCTCCCGCAAAGAAAAAATTATAGGCTCAAGCTTGCAGGCTTGTGTTACCGTTTTTGATCCGGATTGTGTCATTCCCAAAAAAGATGAAGATTTTTGGAAAGAAGTAGTTATCACGTCGGAATTTAAAATCAGAAACGAAGCCATACCGGAGAGAGCCTTTATAGGGGATGAGAACATTGCTGTGATCGTTAACGTTGCTTCCGGGGAGAAGTGCGAAAGATGCTGGAAAATTTCCCCTTTAAATGGTGATAAAGTATGTGGCAGATGCCGGGACGTTTTGCTCCAAGAAGTCTAGCCGGTTGTTGTACAATCGCTGCTCTGGTTTTCCTTGGCGATCAAATATCGAAATGTGCTGTAGTAAAATGCTTAGCCCTGGAATCCGCAGTGGAACTGCTTCCGTTTTTCAGCCTGGTGAGGGTGGAAAATAGTGGTGTAACTTTCGGCCTTTTGAGGGATGTCTTGCCTCCTTTTGTTTTTGTAATTATTTCGTTAATCATCGTAGTCTCGCTATGTATTTGGGCTAAGAATAATCCTGTTTATAGATTCCCTGTCAGCCTAATTGTTGGAGGGGCATTTGGCAATCTGGTGGATAGAATTGTTTATAAGGCAGTTATTGATTTTCTGGACTTTCATCTGCTAAGTTACCATTGGCCGGCTTTTAATATTGCAGATAGCTCGGTGGTGTTGGGTGTGGGATTTTTGATGTTATCTTCACAGGAGGAAGAGAAAAAAATGAAAAAGAAATTGTCTATGTTGGCACTGATGGTTTTGGCAGGATGTGGCGGCTATGAAAATGAAAAAGTCGACGTGAATAAGGCCAAGGAAAACAATCCATTGCTAGTGCCTCCCTGCTTGGATAAGTAGATATTTTTACCCCAGGACGGAGTGGTTATGTTCAAAAAGTTTGCAATGCTTATTTCCTTTCTGTTGTTTTTCGCTTCTAAGGCAGAAAAGTTCCGTGGAATTGAAGAGTATAAACTTTCAAATGGCCTGACTGTTGTCATAATAAATACCGATAAATCCAACCTTTTGCTGGTCTTGCTGTGTGTGGCAGCGGGCAGTACCGATGAAATCGACAGGCGCGGAGTGGCCAATGTGCTCTCTGGTTTGTTCTTAGAAAAACTACGAAGCAGTCTGGGAACTGATTATCCTCAATACGGAGCTGAATGCAATTCATTTACCGGGTATGATCAAAGCGTATATTACTTTTCCGGAAAAAGTGAAAATATGGAGGGATTCATAAAGATTTTGGGAACGGTATTTTCAAATTTTTCATTTTCTTCCGAAGAATTGGAGGGGTGCAAGAGAGGTGTTCATCAAAAAATATCTGAGGATCAGCAGGTTGACCGGAATCAGGAACGATGCGAAGCTCGAAAATCTCTCTGGTGGCACTCTAACTATGGGGCGCCAATTACCGGAAGCAGGCATGATGTTAACAGCATTACAGTGGAGAACGTGGAGAGTTTTTTCGGTAATTCTTACGCAAATTGCAGAGCCACAATAATCATTTCTGGTTGTAACGTAGATAAAAAGCTGGTTCAGGAATGGATATTAAAATATTTCAGTAAACCCAATGTGGTTTCTCCAATAAATAGGCTGATAGAGCCGAATCATCATGGAGCCACCGTGCAAATATCCAAATATAGTTCCCAGGTCAGTGTTCCCATTGTGGAAATGTACTGGAAAATTCCCTGCTATAGAAAAGAAAAAGAAAAAGCTATGGCAACTGAAATTTTTTTAAACCATGTGGATGAAGTGCTTCTGCATAGGATGATAGAAGGACAAAAAGTTGCCGTCTCGATTTCTTTCCGCTATTCCTTCTGGAATTATGAATACGGAGACTTCTGTATTGCTGTGACATTCAAAAATTCTGAAGATGTAAATCGAGGAATAACAGCCTTGCTCACAGAGTTAAAATACATAGCGGCCGAAGGCCTCTCCGAGAGTGACTTCAATAAAGCCAGAAAAAAACTCTGTGATTCTGTAGATATTTTTAATGCAAATACCGATGTAGTCACGGTGGTGGATAGTGTCGCAAAGAAAATGGGGGCCGGCTATATGCTTGACGATATTAAATTCCATAGGGAAAATGTGTCCAAGTATGGAAATTTGCCTGAAGTTAACCTACAGGTCAATGAAATTTTCAGGAAGGATCCCTGCGTAATTTCCATAATAAAACCTCTAGGGAAATAAAAAGTGTTATTTGAACAATCGGTTCTTTCTCCGAGAAAATGCACCATCCACCAATTTCCCAAGGATCTTGCTAAGAGTGCCTGTTTTGCGAAGGTTTACGAAGAGACAGATCTGGAGGTTTTTGAAAATCCAGGCCTTAAACGGTGGATGTGCAATCCCAAATTCGTTGTTTTGGGAACTGGTGGATCAAGCCTGGGAGGGCGTGTCATTCAAGAAATTTCAGGCAGACAAAACGTAAAATTTATAGATAATTTGGATCCGAATACACTCGGAAAAGTGCTAGAGAGTATCAATCCGGAGGAGACAGGTTTCCTTAGTATTTCGAAATCCGGCGAAACTTTGGAGACCCTGTGCCAAACCATACTGGTCCTAAATATTCTTGAACGTATCCCGAAGGAGAAGCGGGAGGATAGGTTTGTCGTCATAACCGAGGCTGGAAAATCGTCGCTGATGGAAATTGCGCGTAGGTTCAATTTTCTTTGTTTGGAACATCCAAAGAATATTGGAGGACGGTTTTCAATATTCTCTTTGGTGGGAATGCTGCCGGCAGCGCTGTGCGGAATGGATCCACTGAAAATTAGATCAGGAGGGAAAAAAGTTCTTGAAAATCAGCTAATCGATGTGGCAAAAGGAGCATCCTTTGTGCTGAGCAACCTCCATAGAAAAATATTTCAACATGTTTCCTTTATATATTCGGATAAATTAGCAAATTTTGGTCTGTGGTTGGCTCAATTATACGCAGAAAGTACCGGAAAATCCGGAGCTGGCGTCACTCCAATAACCGCCTTGGGTGCGATGGATCAGCATAGCCAGCTGCAATTGTATCTAGACGGTCCCAGAAGTAAGTGTTTTACATTTTTTTTTGAAAAACAGGAAACAAGCCAGAAGATATCTGTAAGGTTTCCCCTACCCACCTCATTGATTTACCTGAAGGATAAGCTAGTCACTGAAATCTTCAGAGCTCAGCATGACGCGACTGTGACGACGCTTCTAGAAAGACGATGCCCAGTTCGTAGGATAGAATTTTCCACAATTACTTCTGAAATTCTTGGGGCTCTGTTCATGCATTTTATGCTGGAGGTGGCTTTTGTCGGTAAACAGATGGGGATCAATCCATTCGATCAGCCCGCTGTGGAACGTGGGAAAGCTCTCACGAAAGAATTACTGTGGAAAATTTCATAATGGGCATAAAGTTCGATAAAATGCAGGGACTGGGCAATGATTTTGTGTTTATTGACCTAGATTATGTCCCACCTGTTGAACTCACCGGTAACTCCCTGGCAAGAATATGTGATAGGTGCCGCGGCATCGGTTGTGATCAGCTGATTTTGTACAAATGTCGTGGAAGTGAGGTGATGATAAGAATCTACAACCAGGATGGTACCGCGGCGGAAATGTGTGGCAATGCTGCCAGATGTCTCGGTTTGCTGATGCATAGGCGCTACGACCTACTTCGGTGCGCAATGATTGCGGATGGAAAAGCCTACGATGTCCAGGTGAATAGCAATGGAATTTGTGTTGAAATGGGACGTCCAAGCTTCGATCCGAACGAAATTGGATTATCAGAGTTTGGATTGGATCCGCTGTTTTTACTAGACAGACTACCTTTACCGAAGGAGCTGGATGTTCATAATGCCTCCTGCGTTTCACTGGGAAATCCGCATCTGGTTTTACTCTGTGGGCGATTGCCAGAGGAATCGGTGGTTATATCCCTGGGGAGCACCCTGGAAAGCTATCCCCTTTTTAGGCACAGAATAAATGTTTCCTTTGCCTGTGTTGTCCGCCCCCACAAAGTCCGCCTTTCCGTCTTCGAGCGAGGAGCTGGATTGACCTGCGCCTGCGGAAGCGGAGCCTGTGCTACTGTGGCCATCTCCCGTGTCCATGGAGCTATTGGGACAAACGATGTAATTGTGGAGCAAAAAGGAGGTTTCATTGAAGTTTCTGTGACCGAAGATTTAAATATCTTTCAAACCGGACCAGCTTCCCATGTTTTTTGCGGAGAAATCGAACTATGAAAAAAGTCGTTATTTATACTGATGGTGCTTGCAAAGGTAATCCAGGTCCTGGAGGATGGGGAGCGATAATTTTAGATGGGTTACATGAGAGGGAATTATGTGGCTCCGATGAAAGTACCACCAACAATCGTATGGAACTCATGGCCGCCATCATGGCGCTGGAGTCCCTGCAGGGAGATTGTTCCATTGCCATCTATACCGACAGCAAATACCTGGTCGGCGGCATGACCAAATGGATGAATGGCTGGATAAAAAACAGCTGGAAAAATTCCGAGGGGAAAGCGGTCAAAAATAAAGAACTATGGGTGCGTTTGTTGGCTTTGTCCAGAAAACGTAACATTTCCTGGCACTGGGTTGAAGGGCACGCTGGTCAAAAGTACAACGAGCGAGTGGATAAACTCGCCAAGTCCCAATGCCATTGAGCTTGCATATTCTGTTTTTTAGGGATTGACTGTCACTTCAATAATCACTAGCATGTAGCTCTTAGTTATGATGGGTTTTGGAGGAAGGGGCGTCTATGCCGACGATAAATCAGTTGATCAGGAATCCTAGGAGAAATGTTTCCGAAAGGAATAAGGTTCCTGCGCTTTTGTCCTGTCCCCAGCGAAGGGGAGTGTGCACTCGTGTGACGACCACAACACCGAAGAAACCAAACTCAGCTCTGAGGAAAATTGCGCGAGTACGTTTGACTAGCGGCTTTGAGGTAACTTGCTACATTCCCGGCGAGGGACATAATTTGCAGGAGCACTCGGTGGTGATGATTCGCGGAGGCCGTGTGAAGGATCTTCCAGGGGTTCGTTACCATATTATTCGGGGGGCCCTGGATACCCAGGGAGTTAAGAACAGACGTCAAGGTCGGTCCAAGTATGGCGTAAAGAGGCCAAAGTAAGGAGAAATCATGGGGCGTCGGAGAGCAGCGGAAAGAAGAGAAGTGTTGCCTGATCCCAGGTTTGGCAGCGTGCTTGTGGCGAAGTTCGTCAATTCTGCTATGCATGATGGGAAAAAATCAGTTTCCGAAAAGATATTGCATGAAGCGTTTGGTTTTATTACAAAGAAATCTGGCAAACAGGGTATTGACGTTTTCGAGGGGGCTCTTTCCAATGTGCGCCCATCGGTGGAACTGAAGTCGCGTCGGGTTGGTGGTGCAACCTATCAGGTGCCAGTGGAGGTTCGTTTTGACCGATCCCAGGCCCTTGCTATGCGTTGGATACTTGCCAACGCTAGGAAGAGGTCTGAGAAGACTATGATTTTGAAATTGGCCGGAGAACTGCTTGATGCATACAACGGCAGGGGCGGAGCCATAAAAAAACGAGAAGATACGCATAAAATGGCAGAAGCCAATAGGGCATTTGCCCATTACAGGTGGTAGCGGATATGCCTCGGAAGACTCCAATCGACCACTATAGAAATATCGGTATCATGGCCCATATAGACGCGGGTAAGACAACAACAACGGAAAGAATACTCTTCTACACAGGCCGATCACACAAGATTGGGGAGGTCCATGAAGGCACGGCAACGATGGATTGGATGGAACAGGAGCAGGAACGGGGGATAACCATTACGTCTGCAGCCACAACGTGCTATTGGAAGGATCATCGCATTAATATTATTGATACTCCGGGTCACGTCGAGTTTACTATAGAAGTGGAACGTTCCCTGAGAGTTTTGGATGGGGCCATTGCGGTTTTTGACGGTGTGGCCGGGGTTGAGCCGCAGTCTGAGACTGTTTGGCGTCAGGCAGATAAATATCGTGTGCCTCGCATTTGTTTCGTTAATAAGATGGATCGTGTCGGAGCTAATTTTTATCGCTGTGTGACGATGATTGAGGATCGCTTAGGGGCTCAACCGCTTGTCACACAGCTTCCTGATGGTGTGGAGAGCAGTTTTATTGGGATCATTGATCTGGTGTCAATGCGTGCATACCACTGGAAGGATGAGGCAATGGGGGCCGAGTACTCCGTTGTGGATATCCCTCAGAACATGAGAGAAAAGGCAATTGACTACCGTCATAGACTGGTTGAATTAGCCGTTGAGCAGGATGACTCTGTCATGGAACGGTATTTGGATGGCAAGGAGCCTTCATCCGATGAGTTGAATATGTGCATAAGACGCGGAGCCATAAAGGGTACGTTCGTTCCTGTGTTTTGCGGTAGCGCATTTAAAAATAAGGGTGTTCAGACGCTGTTGGATGGGGTTATAGATTTCCTTCCTTCTCCTCTGGACATTGGCTCCGTTAAGGGGGTTTCCCTGGACGGAAAGCAGGAGATTTTTCGATCACCCAGAGACGATGAGTATCTGTCGGCGCTCGCTTTTAAAGTAATGACAGATCCATTTGTGGGTTCTCTAACGTTTGTGAGGATCTATTCTGGCTGCCTGGAATCCGGGAGCTATGCCCAAAATTCCACAAAAGGCGAGCGGGAGCGGGTTGGTCGGGTGCTGTTGATGCATGCCAATAATCGGGAAGATGTGAAGGAAGCATACGCAGGAGATATCGTGGCAGTGTGTGGCTTGAAATACAGTACCACTGGCGATACACTGTGCGCTGCGGGCAATCAGGTTTTGCTTGAGAGGATGGAGTTTCCAGATCCGGTCATCGAGGTTGCTGTTGAACCAAAATCCAAGGCTGATCAGGAGAGAATGGGTGTTGCGTTGTCCCGTTTGGCTGCTGAGGATCCCTCTTTTAGGGTGAGTTCCAACGCAGAGACTGGACAGACCATAATAAAAGGGATGGGGGAGCTACATCTTGAGATCATTGTGGATAGAATGCGTCGTGAGTTTCGGGTAGAGGCAAACGTTGGAGCTCCTCAGGTTGCGTATAGGGAGACCATATCAAAGGCTGCCGAGATTGATTATGTACATAAAAAACAGACCGGTGGGGCTGGTCAATTTGCAAAAGTTGTTATAAGATTCGAGCCAGGGCGTTTTTCCGAAGGGCTTGTCTTTGAGAGTAAGATCGTCGGAGGAACGATTCCTAAGGAGTATATTCCTGGTGTAGAGAAGGGGTTGAAGAATATTGCTGAGGCAGGGTGCCTAATTGGGTTCCCTATTGTTGGCGTGAAGTGTTCTCTGTTGGATGGGGCTTATCACGATGTCGATTCCAGTGTGTTGGCTTTTGAGATAGCCGGTCGGGCTGCGTTCCGGGAGGCAATGGGAAAGTGTGGAGCCAAGATTCTAGAACCGATTATGATTGTCGAAGTTGTTACTCCGGAGGATTACCTGGGCGACATCATAGGAGATCTGAATAGTCGCCGAGGGCAAGTTGTTGGGATGGATCAGAGGGCGAATGCTCGTGTGGTTGCTGCGGAAGTTCCTTTGGCTGAAATGTTTGGCTATGTGAACACTCTGAGATCCATGAGCCAGGGAAGGGCGCAGTACACAATGCAGTTTGCCCGCTATGATCTTGTGCCAAACAATGTCGCAGAGAAAGTCATTGCTGCGCACAAGGGATTAGGAAAGAGTGATTAGTCGGGAGAGAAAGAAATGAGTAAAGAAAAGTTTGAGAGATCTAAGCCTCATTGTAATATAGGTACCATCGGTCATGTCGACCATGGAAAGACAACGTTAACCGCGGCAATAACCAAGGTGTTGTCAGAACAGGGGGGAGCACATTTTACTGCCTATGATCAGATAGATAATGCGCCTGAGGAGCGGGCGCGTGGAATAACCATTTCAACAACTCACGTGGAGTATGAAACAGCGGCGAGACACTACGCGCACGTGGACTGCCCCGGCCATGCAGACTATATTAAGAATATGATTACTGGTGCTGCGCAGATGGATGGCGCGATATTGGTTGTATCGGGAACTGATAGTGTTATGCCCCAAAGTAAGGAGCATGTTCTCTTGGCACGACAAGTAGGTGTTCCTGCCCTTGTAGTATTTATTAACAAGGTTGATATGGTGGACGATCCAGACATGTTGGAACTGGTTGAGATGGAGGTGAAGGACACTCTAGCAAAGTACGATTTCCCTGCTGATGAAATACCGATAATCAAGGGCAGCGCACTCTGTGCTCTTGATGGAACTAACGATGCCTTGGGGAAAACACAGGTTCTGGCGTTAATGAATGCCATTGATCGATATATCCCCCAGCCTGAGAGACCAAAGGATAAGCCGTTTCTCATGCCTATAGAGGATGTGTTTTCAATTTCTGGTCGAGGAACTGTTGTCACGGGCCGAGTTGAGCGAGGAGTGGTAAAAACAGGAGATGAGGTGGAAATTGTTGGCATTCGTCCTACGCAGAAAACCGTAGTTACTGGGGTAGAGATGTTCCGGAAATTATTGGATCAAGGAGAAGCCGGAGATAATTTGGGGTGTCTCCTGAGGGGAACCAAAAGAGAGGATGTAGAGCGTGGCCAGGTGCTATCTGCTCCGGGAACAATCACGCCTCACACCAAATTTGAATGCGAGGCATACATACTCAGCAAAGATGAAGGAGGGAGACATACTCCGTTTTTCAACGGGTATCGGCCTCAGTTTTATTTCCGGACGACTGATGTCACAGGAAATGTCTCCCTGCAGGAGGGAGTTGAGATGGTTATGCCAGGAGATAACGTGAGACTTAGTGTGGAACTTATTTCCCCCATTGCAATGGATGACGGACTTCGCTTCGCTATTCGTGAAGGAGGCCGCACCGTTGGGGCAGGCGTGGTTACCAAAATTATTGCTTGATGCAGAGGATATAGGAAATGAACGCCCAGTGTATCCGTGTATGTCTTCGGGCATACGACCACCGAATACTGGATTATTCAACAAGTGAGATTGTGGCTGCGGCCAAGAGAACCGGTGCACAGGTCCGCGGGCCAGTTCCGCTTCCCAACAAAGTTGAGAGGTTTACTGTGTTACGGTCTCCCCATGTGGAAAAGACCTGCCGGGAGCAGTTTGAACTACAGACCCATAAGAGGTTAGTGGATATCCTTGATTGTCTTCCCCAGACGGTAGATGCGCTAATGAAGTTAGAGTTGGCCGCGGGTGTTGACGTCGAGATAAAATTGTTAGGTTGAGAAATGCGGACAGGAATACTGGGAAAAAAAGTTGGTATGACGAGGGTTTTCGCACCTGATGGACAGAAATATGCATTGACAGTCCTTCAGGTTAGTTCTCACTGTGTGTTAGCTCAAAAAACCCAGGAGAAACACGGGTATAATGCAATAGTGGTTGGAACAGTTGAGGTGGATGAGAACCGCGTCAACAAGCCAATGTTGGGTTATTTCAAAAAACTCAACCAGAAGTGTTATAAGATATTGAAGGAGTTTCGCGGGTCTCCCAAGGATTTTCCAGCGGTTGGGACGTTCTATGGGTCTGAGGTGTTTCAGGTAGGACAGAGGGTGGACGTTTCGGGAGTCTCCATTGGCAAGGGGTTTGCCGGAGGAATTAAGAGGCATAATTTTGGGGGACTTCGTGCTTCCCATGGCGTTTCCGTCTCACATCGCAGTCATGGTTCCATAGGGAATAGAGAATATCCTGGGAAAGTGTTCAAGGGAAAGAGGATGGCAGGACATCTAGGGAATGTTAACGTTACAATACAAAATCTGTCCATCTACGGTGTTGATGGGGATCTTTTGTTGATTTGTGGCGGTGTTCCAGGGTCCAAGGGACGCGTTGTGGTTGTTCGTGACGCAGTAAAAAGGAAATCACGCCAATGAGGGTGCCGGTCTTGAAATTAGATGGAGGAGTTGCCGGAGAAATCACGTTGGATGACGATTTTTTTGGTGCGGAGTTCAGAACCGAGAGTCTCTCGGAGGTTGTTCGCTGGCAATTGGCCCAAAGACAGGCCGGGACGCACTCTTCCAAATGTCGAAGTGATATAAGCCGCACAACGAGGAAAATGTACAAGCAGAAAGGCACAGGAAATGCCAGGCATGGGGCCAGAACAGCGAATTTATTTGTGGGCGGAGGCATTTCGTTTGGGCCAGTGCCAAGGTCCCACTCTTTTAAAATTAATAAAAAGGTCCGTCGCTTGGCAATTCGGGGTCTGTTATCCCAAAAACAAAAAGAGGGTAATCTGATAATCTGCGATGGAGTGAGTTTAGGTGAAGCCAAAACAAAAAGTCTGTTGGGATGCCTGGCAAATATTGGCCTTGCAGAGTCGAGTTCTGCGCTGTTCGTCTTTGATGGAGAACAGAGTGGAGTTTTTAAAATGGCATGCGCCAATGTTCGTGGTGTAGATATTATACCCGCAATTGGGCTTAATGTATATGCCGGCTTGCAGCATGAAAAGCTAGTGCTAACGAAGAGTGCAGTAGAGAGTTTGCAGAAACGGTTGTTAGGATAAAGATTATGATGAACGTGTACGATTGTCTACTTTTTCCTGTAATGACCGAGAAGGCAATGAATGCCGCGAGGGATGGAGTGCATGTTTTTTCTGTCCTCCGTACCGCAACCAAGAGAGACGTTAAATTGGCGGTGGAAAAAGCATTCAATGTCAAAGTAAACAAGGTAAACGTATTGAATAGAAAAGGGAAATCCAGGGTTTTCCGTGGGAAAAAGGGCATGACGGCTGGGAGAAAAGTGGCCATTGTTCGTTTATCCGAGGGGAAGATAACGTTTGAGGGTGGTATCTAATGGCACTGAAATCATACAATCCCGTGACCTCTGCAAGCAGAGGATTGGTTTTGGTGGATCGCTCGTCGCTCTGGAGAAAGGGACCAGTCAAGGGTTTGGTCTGTGGGAAAAAGTCATCAGGTGGGCGTAATTCCAGAGGACGCATAACAATGTGGCACAGGGGCGGAGGTCACAAGAAGTTGTATCGTTTTATTGATTTCTTCAGACAAAAATGGGACGTGGAAGCCGTCGTGGAACGGCTGGAGTATGATCCGAATCGCACTGCTTTTATTGCTCTGCTGAGGTATGCAGATGGAGAAAATTCCTACATTATCGCTCCCCAGAGGTTGGCCGTTGGAGATCGGGTAATATCCTCAGAGAAGGCCGACGTGAAAGTTGGGAATTGTCTAAAAATCCTCAATGTTCCTGTGGGAACAATTGTACATAATATAGAGTTTCGCCTAGGAAAGGGGGCACAATTGGCTCGTGCGGCAGGGACCTACGGACAAATAGTGGGCAGAGATTCGGGGAAGGTCATAGTGAAGCTGTCCTCTGGAGAGGTGCGCTTGATAAATGGTGAGTGTCGTGCTACTGTGGGGGCTGTGTCAAATCCTGATCAAAAAAATGTTAATTTGGGTAAGGCGGGGCGCAATAGGTGGATGGGATGGAGACCGGTGAATAGAGGTTCTGCAATGAATCCCGTGGATCACCCTCACGGAGGTGGAGAGGGGAAAACCAAATGTGGTCGTCATCCCGTAACCCCGTGGGGAAAGCCAACGAAAGGGTATAAGACACGGAGGAAGTTTAAGCAGTCCGATCGTTGTATATTAACTCGTAGAAGCAAATAGGAGAGATTGTGGCTCGTTCGGTGTGGAAAGGTCCATTTGTGGATGGATATCTAATAAAGAAGGTACAAACCCTTCGGGAATCAGGCAGGCGGGATCCAATAAAGACCTGGTCCAGGCGGTCTACGCTTATCCCGGATTTCGTTGGAGTGACTTTTTCAGTGCACAATGGAAAGAAGTTCATTCCAGTACTCGTCACCGAAGAAATGGTGGGGCACAAATTGGGAGAGTTTGCGCCAACCCGGGTGTTTTTAGGCCATTCGGGTGATCGAAAAGTGGTGAAGAAAGGGTGATTTGAATGTCTAAACGATTGGGAATTATACCAAATTCCATTCCTGTTGTCGCCAAGGATCGGATGATTCTGTCGTCCCCAAGAAAGGTTAATTTGGTCGCTCGGTTAATTCGAGGGATGTCCGCAGGCATCGCGATTAATACACTAAAATTTTGCAAAAAAGCAGTTGCCCAGGATGTGCGCAAGACACTGTTGTCTGCCGTGGCCAATGCAGAGGGCAATTATGGATTGAATGTAGATACGTTGGTCGTTCGTGAGGCATATGTGGGAAAAGCACTTATTGTTCGTCGGTTTATGGCAAGAGCTAGAGGAAGTGGAGGTTCTATCAAGAGAAGATTTAGCCGATTGACGGTTGTTTTGTGTGAGCCCGAGAACTAACATGGGACAAAAAATTCATCCAAATTGTTTAAGACTTGGCATAACCCGGACCTGGTGTTCTTATTGGTTTTCCAAAAACGAATATGCAAATTTTGTGAAGCAAGATTTTGAGTTGAGGAAATTTTTGAATAAACGGCTGGCCCAGGCGGGAGTGTCCAAGATTCTTTTGGAACGACTGGCTAAAAAGGTAGTAGTAACGATACACACAGCCAAACCTGGTGTAGTTATAGGGAAGAAGGGAAATGGCATAGAAAAGCTTCGGACAGAGTTGGTATCCGTAGCCGGAGCGGATGTGTCGGTAAATATTGTGGAAGTGCGTAAGCCGGATGTGGATGCGCGACTGGTTGCAGACTCTGTTGCTGCTCAGCTGGAAAAACGGGTTGGGTTTCGGAGAGCTGTGAAACGAGCAATGCAATCTGCGCTCCGAGTCGGAGGGTTAGGAATTCGTGTGAATTGTTCTGGTAGGCTCGGAGGGGCTGAGATTGCGCGGATGGAGTGGTATCGGGAGGGACGGGTGCCGTTGCAGACGATCAGAGCTGACATTGATCATAGCTTGTCAGTGGCCCACACAACATACGGAACGATTGGTGTAAAGGTTTGGATATATAAGGGAGATAATTACAATGTGTCTCCCATTTTTTTACCGAGAAAAGACAGAGACAGGCGAGAGAAGGAGTAAAGATGTTATCTCCGGCGAAAACGAAGTATAGGAAACAGTTTAAAGGGAGGATACACGGAGTTGCATCTCGGGGGTATCGACTAAGCTTTGGTTCCTATGGGCTGAAAGCGTTGGAACCCTCTAGGGTTAACGCGGCCCAAATAGAGGCGGCCCGTCGGGCAATAACTAGGTGCATGAAAAGAGTAGGGAAAGTGTGGGTGAGGGTTTACCCTGATGTTCCTGTGACACAAAAGCCAGCAGAGGTTCGTATGGGTAGCGGGAAGGGAGGCGTAGAATATTGGGCCTGTCGAGTATATCCGGGAGTTATCCTATTTGAAATGGACGGGATAGACCTGGATGTCGCCAGGGAGGCATTAACGATGGCGGCCACGAAGTTACCTGTGCAGACAAAAATAGTGTCCAGAGGAGCGTAAAGATGGATGAGTTAAAAGGAACGAGGATCGGTCAGGGAGAGGTTGACTCAGCAAAGCACGAGTTAATGAGGATTCGGTTTAGGCGTGTTTTGGGAGAGACTGTAGCGCCACATGTGGTCAAAAAGGCTCGTAAAAATGTGGCAAAATGCATAAGAGACAGAGATTGCGGGGATAGCAAAAATGGCTAGGTTTGTTCTGGAGGGCGTAGTTACCTCGGCAGTCTGCGACAAGACGGTAACGGTGTTGGTCACCAGGAGGGTGAAGCATCCGAAGTACAGGAAGTATATAAAGCTGACAAAAAAGTATCATGCCCATGACGAGGGAAACGAATGTAAAGTCGGAGATGGTGTTTTGATAGGAGAAACGAGGCCGTTGTCTCGCACGAAGCGGTGGATAGTCATGGAGAAATATTCTGGAGGGGGGGATTCAGTATGATACAGATGCAATCTCGCCTGGCTGTGGCGGATAATTCAGGAGCTCGGGAAGTAATGTGCATCAAAGTACTAGGCGGAGCAGGGAGGAGATATGCCCGAGTGGGAGACATCATAGTAGCCTCCGTCAAAGAGGCAATACCACGTGGGAAAGTCAAGGCAGGAGAGGTGGTCCAGGCCGTCGTTGTTCGCACTGCTGCGCCAACAATACGGAGAGATGGAAGCGTCATCCGGTTTGATAAAAATGCAGTCGTTTTGATAAATAAGCAGGGAGAACCAATAGGCACGCGTGTTTTTGGCCCAGTAACCAGGGAACTGCGCAGTGCAAACATGATGAAAATCGTTTCTCTCGCTCCCGAGGTGTTATGATGGAATCCTGGCACATAAAAAAAGGAGATATGGTACAGGTAATTGCTGGGAAGAACAGGGGAATCAGAGGAGAGATACTGTCTGTCGAGCGGGACAGACGGAGAGTGGTTGTCAAAGGGGTCAACGTTCTAGCCCGGCACCGGAAGCCATCGATGAAGGATCCAGGAGGAATAGTAAAGGCTGAGAGATCAATCCATGCGTCCAACGTGATGTTGATAGATTCAACAGATGATAAACCGACGCGCGTTGGCATGAAGATAGTAGAGGGAAAAAAGGTGAGAGTATCTAAACGTACGGGATCGGTTATAGGTTAGAGGGATTGAAATGTCACGTCTTCGAGAGTATTACCAGGAGAATATAGTTCCGAAGCTTCGGACAGAGCTTGGGTTGTCCAATGATTTTGGAGTTCCCAAACTTGAGAAAATAGTACTGAACATGGGAGTAGGTGAAGGGACAGCAGACAGCAAGCACGTAAAGCAGGCGATGGAGGAGTTAACCCAGATAGCAGGCCAGAAGGCGGTGTCCACTACGGCAAGTAAGTCTGTGGCCAGTTTTAACCTGCGCCAGGGACAAAAAATAGGGGCAATGGTGACGCTTCGCCGAGAGAGAATGTATGAATTTCTGGATCGATTGATTAACATTGCCCTTCCCAGGGTGAGAGATTTCCGGGGATTGTACAAGAAATCATTTGATGGGAATGGTAACTATTCTCTGGGAATCAGAGAGCAGATAGTTTTCCCCGAAGTGGCTGTTAGTAATGTGGAAAGCATCCGAGGATTGGATGTTGTTGTTGTAACGACGACCAGGAACGACGCCTGGGCAGCGGCATTGCTGACGGAGTTCAATTTTCCGTTTGTTTCATAGGAGGAATGATGGCTCGCCAGGGTAGCATAGAGAAGACTGGAAGGATTCGTCGGATAGTGTCCGCGAATAAGGGTAGGCGTGGCGTGTTGAAGGGTATTGTGTATAATCGGACGTTGCCACCGGAGGACAGATTTGCAGCGCAGCTGAAGTTAGCGGCGATGCCTCGGAATTCATCTGCAACGAGAATTCGAAACCGGTGTATAATCACGGGACGTTCTAGGGGCGTATATAGGAAGTTTAATCTTTCTCGGATTATGATCAGAGAAATGGTTGCCGATGGATTGATTCCCGGGATGCGCAAGGCTTGCTGGTAGGAGTAAAGGAAAATGACGGATCCTATTTCGGATATGTTGGCCCGGATAAAGAATGCTGCGCAGCGTCGCTTCAGAACAGTAGATATTCCGCATTCCAAAATTAAAAGAACAATGTTGGATGTTTTGGTTAAGGAAGGATATGTAAACGATGTTGAGGACGTAGTTGTGGCGGGACGACAGTTTTTGCGGGTGGATCTAAGGTATTACGAAGGAAGATCTGTGATCAAGATTCTCGACCGAGTATCCAAACCTAGCCTGAGGACGTATTCTAAGCTAAAAAAGATTCGACCGTTTTTCAATGGGTTGGGGGTTTACATTTTATCCACGTCGAAGGGGGTTATGTCAGATACAGAAGCGAGGGAAAACAATGTAGGTGGCGAAGTATTGTGTAGGGTATTCTGAAGATGTCAAGAGTAGGCAAACATCCCATAGTGATTCCCGGAGGGGTCAACGTATCCCTGGAGGGGGGCATGCTGACTGGTACGGGTAAGAACGGAGAGTTTCTCTTTAGGGTTCACAACACTGTGAATGCAGAGGTAGTAGATGGGAAGGTATGTTTTTCCCCGAAGGATTCAGGGAAAGGTGCGAGGGCAATGTGGGGAACAAGCAGGTCAATTGTTTCGAAGGGGTTGTTGGGTTTAGCCAAGCCTTTTTCAAAAAAGATCAATCTGGTGGGCGTTGGCTATAAGGCAAGCGTGCAAGGACGAAATATAGTCCTGCAGCTGGGATATAGTCACGACGTAGTTTTCGAAATTCCGGGTGATATAAAAATAGTATGCGAAAGTCCGACGGCAATAGTAGTTTCTGGAGCAAATGTCCAAAGGGTAGGGGAGACGGTGAAATGTTTACAGAAGTTTAGAGATCCTGAACCATACAAAGGGAAAGGAGTGATAATAGAGGGACAGTTTGTGTATCGCAAAGAGGGAAAGAAAAAGTAATTATGTCGACGAGATTTGATAGGAACTTTGTTAGGAGAACGAAGAGGGAACGCTATCGAGTAAAAAAAACCTCGCAGGGCAAGCCGAGATTGTCGGTGTTCCGGTCCACCCGGAATATCTACGCGCAGATCATCGATGACACACGTGGTTGTACTCTGTGTTCAGCATCATCCCTGGATAAGGAAGTTCAAGGAGAGGGAAGCCAAGGTGGTAGGGAAGTGGCGGGGAAGGTAGGAGAGGTTGTTGCCATTCGCGCGCAGGCAGCGGGAATAGGGGGGGTTGTATTTGATCGAGGCGGGTATAATTACCATGGGAGAGTAAAGTTGCTAGCCGATGGAGCGCGCAGAGGCGGATTGTTATTTTAGGGAATATTTGAATGAGTCGGGAAGAAGTAGCCTATACAGAAAAATTAGTAGCGATAAATCGCGTAGCCAAAGTGGTCAAGGGAGGCAAGAGGTTTTCCTTCTCTGCGCTGGTTGTTGTTGGAGATGGTCGTGGGCGAGTAGGATATGCCAGTGGCAAAGCACGGGAGGTGGCGGACGCAGTGAAAAAAGCATCAGACCGGGCCAAGAGCACACTGATAAGGATTCCGCTGAGGGAGGGAGTTACACTACACCATGATGTTGTCGGGCGATTTGGGGCGGGAAAGGTAGTGCTGAGAGCTGCGGTGGCAGGAACAGGGATCATTGCCGGAGGAGCAATGAGAGCAGTGTTTGAGGCGCTGGGACTTCAGGATGTTGTCAGCAAATGCATTGGGTCAGCCAATCCACATAACATGGTACGGGCAACTTTGCAGGCGTTGCAGGAGACGTTTTCTCCGAAGGTTATCGCGAGCAAGCGTGGTAAAAAAATTTCAGAAATTATTTCCCGCAGATCGACAGCAAAGTAAGGAGTATATTGATGCAGGAAAGAAAAATTTGTATTGTCCAGGTAAGAAGCGGAGCACGGTGTATGAAAAGAATTGTGTTATGCCTAAAAGCTCTTGGTTTGGGTCAAATAGGGAAAAAAGTATTTCTGGAGGACTGTGCGAGCGTGAAAGGTCTTCTACGCAAGGTATCTCATCTGGTGAAAGAAGAGAGGGACAATGTCTAGGATGATGCTGAATAATCTGAAGGCGAGAAATGGGATTGATCGGAAGGCACTGGGTCGAGGCATCGGGTCTGGCTGCGGTAAGACCAGTTCCTATGGCCATAAAGGGGGAAAGGCACGATCCGGTCGTGGCACTGTGAGCTGGTTCGAAGGGGGGCAGATGCCAATCTATCGACGTTTACCCAAGAGGGGATTTGTTTCAAAAAGAGATAGAACCGGTACTGCGATTTTGAATGTGTGTGATTTGCAGAGACTTTATGAGAACGGAGTCCTAGCCCAAGGCCAGCTTGTTGCGTTGGAGGAATTAAAAAATGCTGGAGTATTGAGGAAGAATACGGCAATGTTTCGCCTGCTAGCCAAAGGGAATTTGGACGCACGATTGGTTGTTTCAGCCAATTACGCGTCACCAGCTGCGGTGAAGAGCGTGGAGGCTGCAGGTGGCAAAGTTTTGATAGTCTAGAATGAAATATGTCCAATAGTATATTTGATCAGAAATTAAGTTTAGATACATTTTCCAAGGCGTCGGACCTGAAAAAGAGGATTCTATTTGCCATAATAGCCCTATTTGTCTATAGAATTGGTACCTATGTGCCGCTTCCAGGACTGGATCCCGTAGCTATAGCCGAGTTGGCCAATCGCCACCTGAGAGGAACAGGTCTGCTGGGAATGTTCAACATGTTTTCCGGTGGTGCGCTTAGCCGAATGACAATATTTGCCCTGAATCTTATGCCATATATATCAGCAAGCATAATTGTTCAACTGTTTACCATGGTGTCCCCGAAGCTGGAGGCGCTGAAAAAAGAAGGGGAAAGTGGGAGGCGGAAGATACATCAATACACAAAATATTTGACAATTTTGATAGCAGGATTTCAGTCATATGGCATCAGCATTTTCCTAATGACTTCACCGGGGAGTCCAGTGGTAATTGGCGGGTTGTTTCCTGTGATTGCTGTTCCGTCGTTGATTTGCGGAACAATGTTCCTTGTATGGCTAGGGGAACAAATTACGTCGAGGGGAATCGGAAATGGGTCTTCACTGCTGATTTTTGCAGGAATCGTGGCCAATATGCCAGCCAGCATAGCAAACGTGTTTGAATTGGGACGAGCAGGTGCGTTGTCAACATTTTCTGTGTTGGTGATTTTTTCGGTGGCGTTTGCGGCAATTGTATTTGTTGTATTTGTGGAAAGAGCCCAGAGGAAGGTTACAATAAGTTATCCTCAAAGGCACTCTATGATGACCAAGGGCAGCGGAGTGGATGGAAATCACATGCCGCTAAAGATAAATTCCGCTGGAGTTATTCCACCAATTTTTGCATATTCTTTGCTGTCGATGCCTCTAATGCTGGCGAATCTGGTAACAGAGACCGAAAACGAGCTTGTGAGGGACTTGATATCGTTTTTCAGTAGAGGAGGACCGGTATTTTCAGTTATTTTAATTGGGTTGATCGTGTTTTTTTCCTTCTTTTACACGGCTATAGTATTTAATCCAGCAGAGACGGCAGACAATTTAAAAAAGTCGGGAGGATTCATACCCGGCGTGAGGCCCGGTCAGGCCACAGCAGATTATCTGGATTATATACTGACACGATTGACAGTGGTCGGAGCCCTGTACATGGCATTTGTGTGTATTTTGCCAGATATTATGTCGGCCAAGTTTGGGGTTCAATTTATATTTGGAGGAACCGGAATATTGATACTGGTGGGAGTGACCATGGATACGATATCCCAGATATATACACATGTTTTGTCTCACCAGTACAAAGGTGTGTTGAAAAAAATGGATAGGACGAGACGGTGATGCTGGAGTCGCTGTTAATAATAATATTGCTTGGGCCCCCAGGAGCAGGGAAAGGGACAGTTGCGCAGAGGTTGGTAGAGGATTTTGAAGTGCAACATATGTCCACAGGAGATATGCTGAGAGCAGAGGTAAGCGGGCGAACAGAATTGGGAAAACAGATAGAAGATACAGTAAAAGAGGGAAAACTTGTAGAAGATACTCTTGTGAGTGCAGTGGTGAAGACAGGAATTGATAAAATACGTACCGATGGATTGCCCAAGGTAATTGTGTTGGATGGCTATCCAAGAACAGAGGATCAGGCGAGGTCATTATCCGAATTCACAGGAAGAGATAGAAAAATTCTAGTTGTAGTGATAGACGTACCAGATGAGGAAGTATCGGCGAGGATATTAGGACGAAGGATTTGTACAGTCTGCAAAAAAGTATACGGGTCAGTGGAGCCTGGACAGAGGTGTACCTGTGGAGGAGAGTTAATTCAGAGAAGTGACGACACAGAAGAGACTGTAAAAGTACGGTTAAACACCTACCATACGCAGCAGGCAGCTCTGAGTCAGTACTACCGAGAAAGAGTAGGACAAATAAATGGGGTAGGACCCATCAATGAGGTATATAAAAGAGTGGCGGACTACTTTCTAGGGCTTGGCATAAAAAAAAGGAGACAGTGAGTGGCACGTATAGCAGGGGTAAATTTACCCGACAGAAAACATGTGGCGTATGCCCTGAGGTATATCTATGGGATAGGAACCACAAGGGCGGTTCGTATCTGTAGGGAAACAGGGATACCAAATGCAAAGAGGGTCAGCGAATTGACAGAGGACGAGGTGGTGAGGATCCGAGAGGTTCTTGATAGGGATTATCAGGTTGAAGGGGATCTACGTAGGGTGGTGTCAATGAATATAAAGAGATTGATGGATCTCGGCTGCTATCGGGGTTTGCGACACAGGAAGGGGCTACCAGTCCATGGGCAGAGAACACATACGAATGCAAGGACGAGGAAGGGCAAAGCGAGAGCAATTCCTGGAAAGAAGAAGGTAACAAAATAAAAGGGGATTTCTATGGCCTATAAAAAAACGCAAAAGCTGAAAAAGAAGGATCGCAAGAACGTGGTGGCGGGGCTTGTCCATATCAACGCTACCTTTAATAATACGATGGTGACAGTGACAGACGGTCACGGCAATGCAATTGTATGGAGTTCAGCAGGAAGCGCAGGGTTTAAAGGATCTCGGAAATCAACGCCGTACGCAGCCCAGGTGGCAGCGGAAAAGGCAGCAGCTAAAGCACTGGAGCATGGAATGCAAACAGTGGATGTGGAAATAATGGGACCTGGAGCAGGAAGAGAATCAGCGCTTCGCACCTTTCAGTCTTTAGGATTGATTATTGGTTCCATACGAGATGTAACACCGATTCCGCACAATGGTTGCAGACCCCCAAAGCGTCGTCGGATGTAAAAAACTAGGAGAGTCGACTGTGATTCAAAGGCAATGGCAGGATCTGATAAAACCATATAAGCTACAGCTGGAGGGAGTAGATTCCGGAAAGCACAAACGAGTTTCCACTATTGTGGCGGAGCCGTTAGAGCGAGGGTATGGTGTAACGTTGGGCAATGCGCTAAGGCGGGTTCTGCTTTCGGCCCTGAAGGGAGCAGCAGTAACCGCGATACGCATAGAAGGTGTGCAGCATGAATTTTCTACCCTTGACGGAGTGTCCGAAGATGTAACCGAGATAATTCTCAATGTGAAGACCATGCCGTTGCAAATGGAGAGTAATATTCCCCGAAAGATGAAGATATCAGTTGCGGGGCCGTGTAATGTCACAGCAGGAATGTTCGAGTTGGGGGCGGAGATTGTACTGTTAGATCCAGATCATCACATTTGCACAGTTGGAGATGGTGGGACGTTTTCCATGGAGATGAGTGTTTCCGTGGGGAGAGGATATCTGCCGGCGTCGCAGAATAAGGCGGAGAATGCGCCGATTGGTACATTGTTTATCGATTCCATATTTAATCCAGTGAAGAAGGTAGCCTACCGAGTTGAAAATACTCGAGTGGGACAGGCAACGGATTATGATAAATTAGTATTGGAGGTGGAAACGAATGGATCAATTTCTCCGGAGGACGCTGTGGCAATGTCCGCAAGGATTCTCCAGGATCAGTTTCAGAAATTCGTTAATTTTGAGGAAGAAGTCGAAGAGGTAATAGAGGAGAAAGAGGAGTTCCTGCAGCCATTCAACGCAAATTTGCTAAGAAAAGTAGAGGATCTTGAGCTTTCTGTTCGGTCAATGAATTGTCTAAAAAACGATAATATAGTATACATAAGGGACTTGGTTCGCAAGACAGAGGGAGAGATGTTGCGAACGCCGAATTTCGGAAGAAAATCGCTAAATGAAATTAAGGAAGTTTTATCACAGATGGGGCTTTATCTGGGGATGCCGATTGGGGGTTGTCCTCTGGACGGAGAAGTGTTAGGGGCGCCGAAGCCAGTTGAAGAGAAGAGTTAGGGAGATTTTCTATGCGTCATCGGATAAGCGGAAGGAAGTTCGGAAGGAGGACAGAGCCAAGATTGGCGATGTTTCAAAATTTGGCCAAGGCGCTGCTTAGGTATGAGCAGATAGTGACTACACTTCCCAAAGCCAAGGATTTGAGGCCCATTGTCGAAAAGATGCTGACTCTGGGTAAAAAGCCATCGGTGGCCAATCGCAGGAATCTGTTTGCAAAGATTCGAGATAAGACACTTGTGTCAAAGGTGTTTGGTCCCCTGGCGGATCGCTATTCCAGTAGAAATGGGGGATATACCCGGATAGTGAAATGTGGTTTTCGTCGAGGGGATATGGCACCAATAGCCGTGATAGAGTTACTGGATCGTGATAAATCGGCCAAGGTTTCCTCGGCCATAGCGGCAACGGAGGAAGGGATGAAGTTGGAAGGTTCGGCAAAGGAATAGCTAATTGCGCTTAGGGACGTTGGGTTGTTCTGGAAGAGTCGTGTGTATCCAATAGCATGGGCAGTTAGATCAGAAGAAATTCTGAGCGGAGTTTTAAGTTTTCTCGTTTTCGTTTTTATGTGTCTCAACAGGATGGAGGACATACATCAGAAAAAAGGGCTTCATCTCGATGAGGTGCTGTCGATAATCATTTCGGACTGCAATGGATTCGGATACCAGATAGCCTACGAAGAGGAAAAAGTCCACACAGGGAGAGAGGTAAAAAAGCAGAGTCTGTGGAACAACGCTTCAGTGACAGATGCACTGAGTGACGTAAAGAGACTTTACCTAGACAACAGGGATCGTCCCCATACCAATCTGTATTACTCCTGCTTCCGTCTGTGGTTTACAGGGATGGACACGGCAAATTTACGGGAAATTATAGAGCATGGCTGTCTACTAAATCTGGTGTTTTTTACTTTGTCATTTCTATTTATGCATAAACTGTTGCAACATTTGTTGTCAGATCAGCGCATTATTCCCTTTACATTGCTGCTTGGATTCTCAAACATAGGAGCTATCTCAAATAGCCTTCTCCTTAGGCCATACCAGTTGCAGGAAACGCTATTAATCGCGTTTACCTACTCGTTTGTTCGATGTAATGAGAAAGTAGATAGACGAGAGATATTGGATGGCCAGTGTCTTTATCAACTAATTTTAGCAACGGGCCTGACTATGCTGTCGGGGTATTTCGCCTGCATCTACGTGCTAATGATGTTTTGGATATTGGTTCTGAAATCAGTTAGAGAAGGTCCGCGAGACAATGTCACTGTTATTTGCGCTGCGCTGCTGGTGGCCATATTACTAGCCAGGACCCTTTATCAGGGATTTTTCTATGGGTTTTCCTGCGGAAGGGCAGGGGAGGCGTATAAAAAATTTGCCCACAAGGTTTTTTGGGATAATTTGCGAACGTCCATGAATGCATTCCAAAAAATAATAGGCTGCACATTGTATGATCTCCGGATTTTATTATTTACAGCAGTATGTGCCGGATACGTGTTGATTTTGGATCGTCGCAGCTACTCTGTACCGATCGTTTTTTTAGTTGCTTTTATATGGAGTTTCTTGTGCATACTCATAGCCCCATTTAAAGAGCTGCGATATATAATGCCTTGCTTTCCTATTATGAGTTCCATTTCCCCCATTATGATTGTGGATTGTCAAAAATGGATCAGATACATTTTTCTGCCAATCATGTTGTTGTTTTTAAAAGGTCCCTGGGTTCCAGGAGCGCTATTGTTGCATTGTTATCCTGATCAGCAAAATTTTGTGTATTTCTTGGAGCAGAATAAAAATACTCCGATTCTGGTATTAGCAGATCAAGCATGGAAATGTAGCTATATATTACATCTGTTCTGTGATGAACAAAGATATGAGTTTCCCAGGTCTCTGGAATCACTCAACAGAAAACTGATGAAATACGATTCAGCAATTGTGTTTATATCAGATTATTACAATATTGCGGAGTGGGAGGCGGAGATATCAAAGAACTTCTTCGTAGAAAAAATAAAAAAAAGAGAATGCTTTATGGTATACAGAGTGCAAGGGATTGCCCTATAAAAATAGAAATTATTGAACGAATACTCTGATTTTCAGTATTTCCCAGGGAATTCGTCTCTATCGCTAACGTCTCTCGAAAAGTTTGAAAATTCAATGCCTTATTCGGAGAATTTCTATTTTTATAGGGCAATCCCGTGCAACGGTCTCTTTAATTATTCCCAAGAAAAGGATATAGTAGCAGCGATGGGATGAGATTTTGTCAAGGGTTTTCTATGTCTGATAAAGAGGAAGATTATAACGCCGAATCCATTAAAGTGCTACGTGGGTTGGATGCGGTAAAGAAACGTCCGGGTATGTACATAGGTGACACCGACGATGGCACTGGTCTGCATCATATGGTGTTTGAGGTGGTGGACAATTCCATCGACGAAGCCCTTGCAGGACATTGTAAACTAATAGAGGTGACGATACACCAGAACGGGTCAGTTTCAGTTCTTGATGATGGACGAGGGATACCGACGGATATTCACTCGGAGGAGGGTGTATCAGCAGCTGAAGTAATTATGACCCATTTGCATGCTGGAGGAAAGTTTGATCAAAATGCCTATAAAATTTCTGGAGGATTGCATGGAGTTGGAGTTTCCGTTGTTAACGCTCTGTCGAATCGTCTAGATCTATCCATCTGGCGTGGTGGCCACGAATATTTCATGAGATTTCAAGACGGAGTTGCGGAAGCTCCGCTGAAGATCGTCGGAGAAAGTGGCTCCAGAACAGGCACAAAAATTACTTTCTGGCCATCGTCCGTTATTTTCAGAACGACCGAGTTTGCTTTTGCAAACTTGGAGAGACGTCTTCGTGAGCTGGCTTTCCTGAATTCCGGCGTACATATGGTTTTGAAGGACGAGCGCACAGGCGACGAGCCGCATGTTGTGGATATGTACTTTGAAGGTGGCTTAAAGGAGTTCATAAAACATTTAGATCGTAGCAAAAACCCTCTGATAAATACTCCAGTCTACACCTGTTCCCAGAAGGACGGAATGACAGTGGAAGTTGTACTGGAATGGACCGACAGTTACCACGAAACGATGCTCTGTTACACCAACAATATTCCCCAGGTGGACGGAGGAACTCATCTGGCAGGGTTTAGAAATGCTCTCACGAGGACTGTTAACGCCTATGTCACTGAAAACATGAAAAAGGAAAAAGTAACGCTTCTGGGAGACGATGCTCGAGAAGGTCTAACCTGCATATTATCGGTGAAGGTTCCTGATCCAAAATTTTCTTCGCAAACAAAGGACAAGCTGGTGTCCTCGGAGGTGCGCGGAGTTGTGGAAAGCATTGTGAGCGACCTTCTAACCACCTGGTTTGAGGAAAATCCAGTGGAGAGCAAAAAGGTGGCCGCAAAAATCATAGAGGCGGCGACGGCAAGGGAAGCAGCGAGGAAGGCCCGTGAGCTAACTCGCCGTAAAAACTCTCTGGAAATATCATCGTTGCCAGGGAAATTGGCCAATTGCCAGGAAAAGGACCCTGCGCTGAGCGAGGTATTTATCGTAGAGGGGGACAGCGCAGGCGGGACGGCCAAGCAGGGGCGTGACCGTCGTACCCAGGCCATATTGCCACTGCGTGGTAAGATTTTGAACGTCGAGAGAGCGCGCTTTGACAGAATTCTTTCCTCGGCGGAAATCGGTACGCTAATTTCTGCGCTTGGCACAGGGATTGGAGAGGACTTCGACGTGGAGAAAATCCGCTATCATAAAATTATTATCATGACGGATGCAGACGTCGACGGTAGTCACATCCGCACGCTGTTGCTGACATTTTTTTTCAGACAGATGCGTCAGATCATCGAAAAAGGTTATTTGTACATAGCCAGGCCGCCCCTGTATGGAATAAAGCGAGGCACATCCAGGGTGTTCATGAGGGACGAACAGGCCATGGAGGACTATTTACTCAGCTCCACAGTGCCGGCTTCGTTGCTTAAAATGCCCAACGGAGAAGTTATCGCAGCAAACGACATGAGAGATTTTATCAAAAAGGCCGAGAAGATAAAAAATGCAGTTATTCACATAAATAACAAGGTAAATAATGCTGATTTGCTAGAAGGATTGCTGTTGCTTGGTTTTCACAAGAGTCCGCTACCTTCTTCCGCAGTTGTTTGCAAATATCTGGGCATGATTGATTTGGGAGAATGGAAGATGGAAGAAAGCGAGGCCTTTTACACATTTCGCAAAACGCTGCGAAATGTTGTAGAGAGGTTTGAAGTGTCTAAGGCCATCTTCGAATCACGTGAAGTGCAAAATCTCTCCGGAGAGATTGATATTTTCTCTCCGTTTTTGCAGGGCTCCGGAGAGCTAAAAATGAAAGATTCTGCAGTTTCCGTAAAATCTCCCACAGATTTCTTCGATAAATTTATGGCAAACGCAAGAAAAGGCATATCCATCACTCGTTTCAAGGGACTTGGAGAGATGGACGCCGAAGAGCTTTGGGATACAACCATCAATCCGAACGCTAGGGTGCTCATGCAGGTCAAATTTTCTCATCTGGAAGAGCTGGATGTGATTTTCACCACTCTCATGGGAGAAGTTGTGGAGCCACGTAGAGAATTCATACAGGAAAATGCTCTGAATGTCGTTAACCTGGATGCCTGATGGTCCGCAAGGGGAAGAAGCTATCTAGTCGAAGACGCTTCTGCAATATTGTCATTTCGTTAACGATTTTCGCTTTTGTGATTGGTTTTTTTATTTTTTTGTTTTTCATTCATGATATGCCAGATCTTAACAATTTAGAAACCAAAGGGCGCCGTGCCAGCATCATTTTTGAATCCTACGATGGCAAAAATATCGCAGTTTACGGAGATTTGTTTCGCAATTCTGTAAAAATCGACGAGTTGCCGAAATATATCGGCAACGCTATCGTAGCAATCGAAGACCGGCGCTTCTATGGGCACTGCGGCGTGGATCTGATAGGCATAGCCCGCGCCATGTGGACCAATATACTGAACCGGCGCATTGTTCAGGGCGGATCGACCCTGACTCAACAGCTGGCCAAAAATCTGTTCCTGTCCCAGAGCAGATCCATAAAGCGGAAGGTACAGGAATTTATTCTAGCTCTGTGGTTGGAGAGGAAATTTACAAAAAAACAGATATTATCCATCTACATTAATCGGGTGTACTTTGGAGGAGGAGCCTATGGCATCGATGCTGCCTCCTATAGATTTTTCGGCAAGAAGGCCAAACAGTTGACACTGTACGAGGCGGCAAAATTGGCCAGCGTGCTCAAATCTCCAGCGACCTATTCTCCATTTTACAACATAGATAAATCAGATCAGCGGACTGCGTTGGTGCTGTCATGCATGGCAGAAGCCGGTTATATCTCCGAAGGAGAAATGAAGGAAGCGATGTTGGAGAAGGAACGGCTTCGCCATCCATCGATCCCAATGGATGAAAACAGGTATTTCACAGACTGGGCCCTTGAGCAGCTTCAGGATTTGGTGGGAATGGGAGACGAGGATCTGGTGGTCAGAACGACTCTGGATTCGAAACTGCAGAAAAACGCCACCTACATAGTAAGGAATGTCCTGAATGAGTATGGATTTAAGAACGGGGCCTGTCAGATGGCCCTGGTGGCGCTGGACAAAACCGGGGCAGTTAGGGTTATGGTGGGCGGTCATACATACAGTACCAGCCAGTACAACCGTGCACTAGCCCTGCGGTCATTCGGTTCTGCATTCAAGTATTTCGTCTTTTTAACGGCCCTTGAGCATGGCTGCGACATACACGATCATATCAGTGATCTTCCCATCACCATTGGAAAATGGTCTCCCAAAAATTATCGTTACCAAAGCGTTGGTAGCATCAGTATTCAGGATGCCTTTGTAAAATCCATAAATACAGCTACCATTCGATTGGCCAAGAGGGTTGGGATGGACGCTATTGCAGACAAAGCAGAGCAACTTGGAATCACCAGCGAGGTTGGTAGAAACTTTGCATCTGCACTTGGGGCCAGCGGAGTTAATCTTCTGGAAATGACTGCTGCCTATGGAGCCACCATGCTGGACGGCATAAAAATGTGTCCATTCGGGATTATTAGTGTAAAGACCCAACGAGGCCGTGTACTGTATCAGGCTCATCAGAGGAGGTTGCGTCGTGTCATTTCCTCTGGGTGCTGCGAAAAAATGAAGACCATGCTGCAATCCATCATGGACAGGGGAACGGGGAAGCGGGCCAAGCTTCCCATTCCATGCTATGGAAAGACTGGCACCAGCAATGATAGTCGTGATGCAAGTTTCATTGGCTTTGCTCATCCGCTGGTAGCGGGAGTTTGGACTGGTAACGATGACAACTCGCCTATGAACCAAAAAATCACCGGGGGAATCCTTCCGGCCATAGCCTGGCGGGATTTTATGCTCTCCTCGTTTGGCTACGGAAGCCCTGTCGAGAAGGTTGCAGCAAACCTATCAATCGAAAATTCCAACCACCCCAAAACATCTGGAAAAACAAAGCAACGGCAAACTCCACATCGTCGGCGCCTGAAATCTTTATTGGAGATTTTGTAAAGGAGTAGCAGTCAACGGCCGCCTCTATGATGATTATTGTCGCTCGCTTTTCAGCTGTCCACAGGCTGCGAATATGTCGTCTCCCCTGGATTTTCGAATTATCGTTCTAATTCCTTTGGATAGCAAAATTCTCAAAAAAGTGTGTCCTTTGGAGCTAGCTCTAAATTCTGTCCCAAACCAATCGTTAAATAAAATCAAATTAACCTTACATTGTATACCAAAATTTTTGAGTAAATAAGCCAGTTCTATTGCATCGTTATCAGAATCGTTTACACCAGATAACAATAGATATTCGAATGTAACATAATCAACGTTGCTAAAATATAGATATTTTCTTGCCGCATTTAGCACATTACTTATATTGTATTTTTTGTTAATTGGCATAAGAAAGGCTCGTTTTTCATCGCTGGAAGCATGCAGAGAAATTGCAAGCTTCACCCCGAACTTTGCCAATTTTTCTATGCTGCCGTTGACAATCCCGGAAGTTGAAACGGTTATTTTATTTCTAGAAAAATTATGGATTTTTTCGTCAAGTAAAAGATTCAATGCATTGAACAAATTTTTCGAGTTCAATAAAGGCTCGCCCATTCCCATGAAAACGATGTTTGTAATCGACGATCCATTGGATTCATTTTGGATATCTTTCCAAAAAAACATCTGCGACATTATTTCAGAAGACGTTAGGTTTCTGGAAAATTTTTGGGTTCCCGTATGGCAGAATTTGCATCCGATAATGCATCCAATTTGTGTTGAAATGCAAATAGTATTTCTTTTTTCATCGGGAATGAAAACGGTCTCCACACACTCTCCGTCTGAAAATTCTAGCAACACTTTTTGCGTTCCATCCAAAGATTTTTGTTTTGTTTTACATTCTGGCCGAACTATTGAAAAAAAATCTGGAAGAGTTTCTCGAACACATTTGGGAACATCGCTCATAACGTCAAATGATTTTGCGAGCTTCATATGTATCCAGGGAAATACACGTTTTGCATCTAGAGATGTAAATCCATTTTTCAGGAATTTTAATTTCAATTCCTCCAACGACAATCCGAGAATCAATTCCTGCGACGGCATCATTATTTTCCGCTGGTACTTTCCCTTCCCTTCAGAGCTCAATGTTACTACGTCTCCAGACCCTTCACAATAGAGACCGCTGTATAAGAGACTCTGGGATTGCGTCATATAGATAGCATGTTATAATATCAGGGATATTGTTAATGGAGGCATATGAAATGGCATGCGAATTTTGTGGAAGTGAAGAGTTGGGGAAGAAAGGAATTACGAGTGG
>JAIROP010000034.1 GCA_031257475.1 Holosporaceae bacterium | reverse complement strand
TTCTGTGCATCCTGCTCCCCTAATATCAACTCTGTAAATTTCAATTAGTAAACGATACAAAAGTATTCTTCCAACCGGATCGCTAGCAATTTCACGGAACATATTCCAGAAGACTTCCTGCTTTTCTCCAGAAGTCTGAAATTTAATGATGGATTTGAACCGTTCTATATACCATTCTGTAACAGGAGAAGCTAATCGTTGTTCAAGAGTCATGTGAGTGCCTGCATTTGCACATGACCATAATGCGGCTTGCCGTGTATTTGGCTGATGTCCGTCTACGGGGAAGCACATATATCCATTTTTATACGCCAGTGTTACATACTTTTCTCTCAGACTGATAAATGGTAACTTGAAGATCCTCCTTGTTTCAAAGCATTTCTCAGCCTCAGTGCCAGGCACGATTACATGCACAAAACCTTCGTATGGACTCTCTCCCTGTAGTCCAGGTGTACTCGCTGGAAGATCAAGCACAGAAGATTGTTGCCGATCCATCGCAACGACATTTAAGCTAACCACCATCACGATCATCGCTATTTTCTGTAAGATTTTCACAGGCGTTTCTCCGTATATACCAACCTTGAATTTGATTATACGACCAAAGGTTTTACAAACAGTTAAAATTTTAGGCCTTGACATGATTTTTCGAAAATCTTTGATATCGAGGACTATTGTGGAGGAGTTTCGTTGAACAATCCTGG
This sequence comes from Holosporaceae bacterium, assembly GCA_031257475.1. GTDB lineage: Bacteria > Pseudomonadota > Alphaproteobacteria > UBA3830 > UBA3830 > JAIRMQ01. The sequence continues at coordinate 6,862 of JAIROP010000034.1, read as the reverse complement.
TTTAGGGGTGAAAATTACGACGCTGTGAAAAAACGATCCATATCCATCTGATCCTTTTATTCCTGGAGGATTCAATACCCAAAATCCGAAAGCAGTTTTGGGAGAGACGTTATCGCATGATCTTCCATCTGTAAATTTGTAGCCGTTACCCTTCACGTAATGGAATGCGCACTCCACGATGATTTTTATTTCAGTACCTTGAATTTGAAGATCCGGATAAATATTTGACGGTATAGAGTTAGTCAATATTTTTACCAAACTATACCAGGGACTGCTTTCAAGGACAATTTTTGATGGAGAAGGACAATCATAGGCGTTGTGGAATCTAATGCACCACAGAACGCTTGCGGTTCCATTACTGTTTCCCTTAATCGCATATATTTGTCCGTGTGACACATAGCCCAAAGGAGCTGTTCTATTCGATGTTGTATACATTGTTTTTCCAGGGAAAACTGTCAAATATGCGCCAGCTATGGCGTACCTAATGTCATCTTTTGTGATTCTCTTATTTCCGCGTTCCTGACTAACATTCTGAATCATATTTACAGCGCAATGAGCGCAGAAATCCATCCTTGCTTTCATGCGAGCCAATTTCGGAACGTCATGCATGTAATATAGAAGCGCAACCAAAACCGGAATCGATATCGCGAATTCTATGAGAATCGCGCCTTTGCTGGAGAGGAGTTTGCGGATTGATTTGCGGGAATGTGTGGATGATTTTGTTTGATTTGGTTTTAAATCTTTGTCAGTATTCTTGCCATTATCTTGACAGATCTCACGCCTACATTGCCTCTCGCTGTGAGTTACCCCCCCCCCCCCCGTTGCGTTTTAGTCAAAATTTGGGCAATTTTATTGCAGATATCTTTAAGGGTTTTGTCTATATTTTTATACATCATGCGCACCAACAATTCAAACTCTTGCTCTGATTCTAATCATGCGTATTGCCAGAGTCCATAGATTTCTGAATATTTGAATAGAGAATATCCGGCATTATCTTGAAAATTTGCGGTTACTCATCTTTTTTTAGCACAAGTTTACTTATTCCGAACGTTGCAAGACAAATTTCGATTATCCTATCTATATTCATCTGGGATATAAACCATTGCGACTGCGGCAGCTATGGCGACAGTGCTCCGACCTTCTGGGACATGCGCGTCATGTAATTCATGGTCGTGATTATGTCCCATAATCAAAGTAACATTCTCTCTTTCGCCGCCAAAAACAATATCGTTGCATTACAAGGAGTTACCGATTCTCCTTAACCGCTAGCATAAATTTTCAGTTGTGTTTACATATTGCAACTAAATATCAGTGTTAACCTTCGATCTTCCAATTACGACATTTCCAATGGAATCACGCCATGTTTCTATTGTTCTACATTGGAACGTAGAGCAAGAAAAAGTCTGTGAAACTCTTCTAACGGTATCAATTTTTGTATACCCTTGCTCCATTAATGATTTTTGATCGATAAAAAATTGCACGGTAGTCGTCGGATTTTTCTCTCCGATTTGAGGTAAAGAAGTTTGGTCAGCATACTGTTCAGAACCTTTGATTGGCTCTATCACAGGAGCCAGAGGTAAAAAAATTTGATCATCATTCTGTTTAATATCATCTGCTTTCATTCCATACGTGTCGCTATATGCGCAATAACCTAAAGCCATAATAAAAAAAATCTTTTTCATAATATGTTCCTCCAATCTAAAAAACACCATTTTGAATGGATGAATCAATAATTGACCAGCCATTCACTTTAACCTATCTAATACGATTATCAAAAAGGGTGGATCTTTATTCTTCAAAATAAACCTCATAAATCATCATTTCCTCGTCATATACATGAGAAGATACTTGGCGATGCAGACTTTGTGCACATTTATGGCTACTTCCAGAGGCATGAGAGGTTTCAGCGTGATGGTATTCTTTTCGGTATTTATTTCCTGAGTTTTCAACCTTATGCGAACGTTTATTCCGCTTTGTTTGGTCATGTCGTTGGAAGATACCGGAGCAAGAGATTTCACAGCTCCTTTGATGGTTCCATAAATTTGGTATGGAAATGCCTGCAGCTTGATTATTGCCTCGTTTCCGACTTCGATCAGTCCGCAATTGGCTTTGTTCATGACAGTTTCCACCTCAATTGCCTCATTTTTCGGAACCAGTTGGGCAATGGTTTGAGAAGCAGCCACTACACTGCCTTCGTGGGCAATCAAATTAAATATTACGCCGTCTGCCTTTGCATAAATTTTCATTTTTTTGATACGCTCTTGCAGATTATTGATATCTTTCGTGAGGATATTGATATTTTTAAGATTTTCTCTCCAATTGAAGTCGATTGGCTCTCTCGAAATCGCATTTTATGGTCTCTAATTCTTTTTCATAGGCAATGCGCATATTTCTGGCAGCTGCCAGCGATGTTTTCTGCATTTGCAAGTGAGATGACGCATCAATATACTGCTTTTGAATATTGTACTTCGCCATTTCCGCCATCACTTTTTTGCCGATTAATTTTATGAGACGATCAAGATAATCTTTTGCCGTATCCGAGAGTTTCTGAAACAATGCGACGGACTCCTGCAAAGTTTTTTCCTCTTCCTGTTTGGCAGCTATCTGATTGACGATGCAGTTTTGTCGAGCCAGAAACGTATTTTTCTCCTGTTCGTAAATATTAGCAGCAGATTGTATCAATAAATTATCATCAGAGAAATTTTTAAAGTTTGGTTCTCGATTTTCCAATAGCGCAGAAATTCTTTCGCTGGTCAGAAACAATATATTTTTTGTGTGTTCAAGATTTTTCAACTCGTTTTCCAGGAGTTTCGTATCCAATTCCACCAACAGATCTTCCCTTTTTACCGATTGATTTTCTTTGATATACATTTTCAAGATGGTCGCAGATTCCGTCGCTTGAATTGTCTGAATCGCATTTGAAACGACTGTTCGACCATCTCCTTTGGATGTAATATTTATAGGAATCAGCGTAATGGCCATGAGAAACATCAGGAATATCAAGGCAATACTTTTAGATATCGTCCTATAATCAATGTGTGGGAATAGCAATTTCAGATCCGTCATACTATTTTTCCATTTTTAATTTCAACAACACGATCAAGATGCTTGAAAGCGTTTTGATGAGAAATCATGACAACGGTGCTATTCTCGGCTATCTTGAATAAATTTTTTAAAACTTCCTCTTCGGTTTGTGGATCAAGAGCAGCGGTAGCCTCATCAAATATAAATATTTTCGGCTTTCGAATAATCGCTCGAGCAATCATGATTCTTTGACGTTGTCCGGCAGAAAAATTTGCGCCTCTTTCTTCAACAATGGTTTCGTATCCAAGCGGTAATTTTGAAATAAACTCATGGGCTCCGGCGCACATGGCGGCTTCAATGATTTCTTCCATTGTCGCGTCTGAATATCCGAGAGAAATATTTTCCGCGATTGTTCTCTTATACAGAACTCCAGTCTGACTCACAACTCCAAAGTACTTTCTCAATGAAATTGAATCGAAGAGAGAAATATCATGATCATCGATCAAAATACTGCCGGCCATCGGCGTATATAGTTTTTGCAGCAGATTAACGAGTGTTGTTTTTCCACATCCGCTGGAACCGACAATTCCAATTCTTTCTCTGGACGCAATTTCGAAAGAAATGTTATCAAGTATAATATTTTCATCTCCGTATCCGAAAGATAAATCACAAACCTCTATTTTTCCTTTCATTATTTTTATTTTTGGAAGCGGAGCCACAGTACTTTCGACAGATTCCGGAGTAACGATGTCTTTCAATTTATCTACGGCAATCGCTGTCGTTTGAAAATCTTTCCACAATTCGCAGATACTTATTATTGGTCCGGTCAATTGTCCAACATAGCTGGTGAACGCAATAAATTGCCCAAGCTTCAGTTCTCCGTTAATAATCAGATACATTCCATACCACCACATAAGAATGTTGGAAATTTTTCCGATGGATCCCTGAATGATTGAAAATATTGTATCAATTTTTTTGAGAGCTACGGCATTTTTGATTATGAGTTAGGCTTATTTTTTCAAAGCGTATAAAGCACTGAAAAAGCAAGAGAAAACGCCTAACTCACACCTATGTCTCAAACATAGCGAAAGTAGTGTTTCTCCTATGGAAAGTCAACTGTAAAGTTGCTTTTTTTGAAAAAAATATCGCGAAGGTGTAGCAGCGATATGCGCGTTGAAAGATAGGTCTGCTAGTGATGGAGGAGCTGACCTATGGAGTACAAGAGAAGGATGTATGGGGAAACGAAGTCGATACTGGGCATTATAGTTGATATGTTGAGAAGAGAGGAAAATGCTGAATGGCATGATGGGGTTATGTGGGTGAAGGTCAGTCGTAGATATTTGGCGAAGGTTCGTTTGTGCAGCGAGCGCACCGTAACCAATCATATTAATTTGCTACTGCAGCTTGGTATAATTTCTAAAATGCAGTTGAAGAATAATACAGATAAGACCAACTATTATACGCTGAATTCGGTTGTGGAAAACGGTGATTTGAGGGAGTTTTTTTCACCTTCCATGGTGAAAAAGATGCAAAACATATATAAGGCTATAAATAAATCTGATATAGGGGGCAATAATTTTCAACTTAAGATAGAATTTAATACAGAATTAAAGGGGCAGGATTTAGTAGGAAAGGGGAATTGTCTTACGGATTTTTCTATGAAGACAGCGAGGGAAGAGGTGGGGACAGAGGTTCTGGGAAGAATTCCGAAAAACACTACGGCGCAGGATATGCTGAGAATATATAACGAAACGTTAAATAGGAAGGAGATTATGACCATGAAGAGGGCGAGATTTTGGGTAGCTGCGTGGAAGGCTAAATTTCACCGATCTCTTGAAGAATGGCGGTTATTTTTGGAACGTGTTAAAAGGAGCGCCTATCTGATGGGAGAGAATTTCATTTTGCATATAAACACTTTGCTGAAATATTCGTTTATGGACAGGATTTTTAATGGGGAGTTTGGAGTTGAGAAATGTGTGGATCCCGGAGAAGAGAAGCGTGGAATGGAGGAGGCGTTGGAACACATAGATTCTCTGGAGGAAGATGGGATTTGTTTAGAGGCTCGTAGGTTGATACTCCGGAAAACTGGAGCGAAGGAGTATCTATGCTGGATGAGGAAAGTTTCCCTTGAGAGGGATGAGGAGGAGACAAAACCTTCCATCCGATCATTCTACGGAGACTATGTCGAGCGGAATTTTGCTGACGAGCTGAGATGGGCTGCTGCAAAACCCGGGAAGGATATTATGGAGCGCTGGAATCGGCTTGTGAATGAATTACAGGTTAATATGGTTATGAATTATGAAAGGAAGTTTGCCAGATGAAAACCAGAGATGGATTTGAAATTGATAAAACGATAGGGGCTAATCTGAGAAGGATAAGAAAGTCTAAAAGTATATCGCAGGTGAAATTGGGGAAAGAGATAAACGTCACCTATCAGCAGATTCAAAAGTATGAAAAAGGGTTCAATAAAATTTCATCCTCTAAATTGTTTGTTATTGCCAATTATTTAAAAGTTCCATTCAGTGATTTTTTTGATATGGAGCCGGAGAAAGTAGAGTTTTATGCCAAGCAGCGAAGCATAAATATAAGAATCAAAGAGGCGAGGTCGTTTCTGAAGCGACAGATTCGAATAATTGACGCTCTGAAAGGTGAGAAAAGGGAAGGGAAAAATGAGCAACGAAATATATAATAGCATTCAGTTACGCTCTAATGAGAATTTATATCATATTTTAATTCCAGTTATTGAGAAATTAATGAAGAAGAAATTTCCTCGTCTGTATATGGAACATTATGGAAAGAAGTATTGGAAACGGAGTGACATTGACGAATATTTTGCGGAAGTTATGAAGGAAGAATGAACAAAGTCATATTGGTTGGAAGGATAGGGCACACGCCGTTGAGCAGGAGGTTGCCGTCTGGAAAAATGCTGGTAACGTTTTCGATTGCGACCGATCGATTTGTGAAGAAAAAAGACGGAGTCTTTGAGAATTTTTCTGACTGGCATAACATAGTATACTTTGATGCGTCGCCCCAGAAAGTGGAGAATTTATTAAAAAGCAAGGGTAGGAAAGTATCTGTGGTTGGAGAGATTCGCCCAAGGAAATACAAGAACAGGCAGGGGTTTGACGCCTACGTCACGGAAATCATAGCCAGCGAGGTAAGGATAGAGGAGAAAATATTGGATAATTTTGAGGATGCGGAGCATGTGGACGATGACGGATCAATCGATTTTGAAAATACTTTTAGATCTCTCTAAAAGGATCGAGGAATTAGAAGAGAAGAAGAGGAAATTGTTATTAAAATACAAGCTTTCAGCATTTAAAAGGATGAAACTATTGAAGGTGCAGAAAGAGCTAAAAACCCTATCCTTAGAACGCAGTAGAATCCTGTGGATGCGGAAGAAATGAGCAACTGCAGGTAAATTACGTATGGTTGACGATGTTTTATGGATGACCGAATTGGCTGTCGACAATTTAGCGACGGTTGAAGAGGGGGGACGTGTCGTCCCCCACCCCATGCGGTGTTAAATCATTGTCCCAGGCCACGATTTATGCGGCTGCCACGGTGTTCTGAATGCTCTCGTAGGCTTTCAACAGGACGACCACCAATTTCTGAAGGACTTGTGCCTCGGTTTCGTCCTCCTGCATTTCCGCAAATAGCCTTTTGGTGATCGTTACGACCATTTCTTCTGTGCCTATCATTTCCCTTCCTCCCTTTGTTATATACGAATCGTTATGATAATACGTGGCATATAGCATCGGACAGGGAGTCGAATTTTAGTTTTAGAGAGCGGATTTTTTTCTTTATCCAGCTCCAAAAATGCTCGATGGGATTCAGA
>JAIROP010000016.1 GCA_031257475.1 Holosporaceae bacterium | reverse complement strand
ACAAACAGGATTGGTTCTCGTTTTCTTACGCTTCCCAACCAATTTCTTACTCTATGTTTATGACCTCGGAGTTTCTTGTATTTCCTCATTGCCCAGCGCACCAAATATCTTTCCATATTCCTAAGAAATGGATACATTGCGGATTTATAATATTTTCCGTAATAATTCACCCATCCTTGAACTTTCGAATTGAACATTTTCGCCAGGTCTGTGAGAGTTTTGTCGCCTCTCAGGTGTATTTTCCAGCTTCGAATTTCCTTTCGGATCTTCTTTCCTGCCTTATCACTCATCGCTGGAGAAAAATTGACAAACATTTTGCCGCTTTTGCTTTTCGATAATCGTGGCCTAAATGTATAGCCCAGAAAATCGAAACTTTCATTTTCATGAGAGTCTCTGCGATCTTCATCTTTGCAATACACTATCTTTGTCTTTAATGGATGAAGCTCAAGACCACACTTTTTCAGTCTGTTCCCGATCTTCTCCAGCACTTTCTCAGCCAGCTTTTTCGAACAGCAGTGCGCTACAATATCATCTGCGAACCTCTCAAACTTCACTGCCGGCCAGTGTCTTTTCATCCAATCATCAAATGCATGATGCATGAAAAGATTCGCCAGCAACGGACTTATGACTCCGCCCTGCGGCGTGCCTCGTTTCCTTTCAACTATTTCTCCGTTTTCAAGTTGCATCGGTGCTTCGAGCCATCTCTTGACATAAAGATGAATCCACTTCTCCGACGTGTGATGCTTTACTGCTTTCATCATCAGTTCATGATCCAAATTATCGAAAAATCCTTTGATATCAAGATCTATGACCCAATTCTGCTTCCAGCATCGCTGTCTTGCCACTCCAACTGCTTCCAATGCAGATTTATTCGGGCGATACCCGTACGAATCTTCATGAAATTTCGGGTCAACTATTGGCTCAAGGTAATCTTTGACCACTGCCTGAGCCACTCTGTCCGACACAGTCGGAATGCCTAACAGCCTTTTACTGCCGTCTGATTTCGGTATCTCAACCGCCCTCACAGGCGGAGGAAAATACGTTCCCGACGACATTCGGTTCCATAGTTTGTAAAGGTTGTCCTTCAGATTCGATTCAAAATCTTTAATCGATTCCTCATCAATTCCATAGGTTCCCTTGTTCGCTTTCACTCTCTCCCAAGCTGCCATTACGCTCTTTTTGGAAATACAAAACGATTTTGTTTTATTCAATTCAGTTCCTCCCAATTCCTCAGTTGACTAACTAATAAAACGGATAACTTAGCCCCTTCGCTCCATCTGAATTACCAGATTTCATCACTACTACAAGAATCCGTCCCTGTATCTCGCCTTGGTACTCAGATTCTCGCGTTTCGGCGCTTGAATCGCTCCCTTGTCATCAAGACACAGGTTCCCACGTTCCGTGTAAAAGCCCGAATCAAGTTCATGCCACCTCTCTGCCGGAGACCACTTGGACAGTAAACAGGTTCCCTCCAAATTTATCTCGAGTTAGAATACATACTCGGTTTCGATCTCATCATTTCCCTTTTCGACACTTAAGCGGTGGTTCATCTCTTCATCTCCTTGATCCTCACCTGACGCCTTGGGGACGCCTTTTCTCTGACGCTCACCACATCGGCCTTTTTTTTTCCACGACGCAGCTCAGAGTGGTTTGAAACCTCTTCCTGCAAAGCGATTCCGGAAGACCTACTTCCATCTCTTACACAGTTACACACAATCTCAATCTACATTATGGCTTCATATAAACCTCCCTTGCGCTCGTTGGCGCACGGTCATCAGCGTACCTGGGATATGTCTTTCTTCTGAATTCTGGCGATGTTTCTTTTATGTTCATCGTAGGTTTTTGCAAAGGCATGTCTGCCAGCCCCTTCGTATACAAAAAAAATCTCATCTGTCTCTTTTGGATGGAGTACGGCGATAATGCTGGTCCGTCCCGGATTGGTTATGGGTGTTGGCGGCAGTCCTGGATATACATAGGTATTATGGGACATATCTTTGATAAGATCTGCTCTGTTCAAGGGCCTGTATAATCTTTCCCCCTTTTGCAGTCCATATATCACCGTAGGACACGACTGAAGCTTCATGCCAATGGCCAGTCTACGAAGATAAACTCCTGCGATTCTTTCTTTTTCCAAATTTGTTTCTTTTTCAACGATTGATGCAAGAATTAATGCTTCACGGGGGCTTTGAAGAGTACACTTTGGAGATCGTTTGGGCCATTCCTGCCATAAAAAATTCCTCATGGCTTGCTGTGCCCAGGAAATTATCTCCTGTCTGGTTGTGGGATATTTAAAACAATAGGTATCTGGCATCAAAGATCCTTCCGGTGGAATTTTTTCTATTTTCCCACGTAAATTTTCATCTTTTTCCAACCTTCTCAATGTCTGCACCACGGAAAAGCCCTCTGGAAATGTAATTTTGTGGATAATCACCTGGCCAGAGCTAATGATTTTTATTGTATCGTACAAGGATACGTGATGTGGAAGCGCGTATTCTCCGAATTTTATCTCGTATCGGAATTTTTTCATTATTTTAACACAAATTTTATTCATCACATAGCAATCCGCTATCTTGTTCTCCACGAGCAATCTCGAGAAGGCATCATCCGTTGGCTGATCCACAATAAGACCGCGCTCTGGAACATAGAGAGAACTTTTATGCATATAATAAACGAAAAATAGAACCACCAGCGCGAGTAGTCCGAAGAAGCCTAGCAAAAAATTAACAATTCTTCCCCTGCTGCAGCGTTCACTGCTGCACGCTTTCACCTATTCCTCCCATTTTCTAAAAATTATGGTAGCATTGGTTCCTCCAAAACCAAACGAGTTGGTCATCGCATAGAATACCTGACGTTCCTTCGGCTGCAGAGGCACGAGATCAATGAAGGTCTCTTCCGGATCATGTAGATTTAGTGTTGGAGGCACGATCTGATCCCTCAGAGCTAACAGCGTAAATATCGCCTCCACAGCCCCAGCTGCGCCCAGCAGATGTCCAATGGAAGACTTCGTTGATGACATGGATATATGCCATGCTCCATCCAAAACTTGCTCCACTGCTCGCAGTTCAGCCACGTCTCCGGCTGGAGTCGATGTTCCATGGGCATTTATGTAGTCTAGCTGGTTCGCTGAAATATTTGCGAAGCGCAGTGCCTGCATCATTGATCTGTAGGCTCCATTACCATTTGGGCATGGCGCCGTCACATGGTAAGCATCGCTGGACATTCCATACCCGATGATTTCTCCATAGATCCGCGCGCCTCTTCGTTTTGCATGTTCCAATTCCTCCAGTACCAGAATACCTGCGCCTTCCGATATTACAAAGCCATCCCGGGAACGATCCCAGGGCCTGGATGCCTCCTCCGGAGAGTCATTTCTCTGGGTTGACAAGGCTCGGGCTGCCGCGAATCCTGCCATTCCAAGTCGACAGACTGCTGCCTCCGCTCCACCGCATACCATAATATCCGCTGCCCCCACCTGAATCATCCGCGCGGCATCTCCTACTGCATGGGTTCCTGTGGCACAGGCGGTAACCACAGAATGATTCGGTCCCCGAAACCCAAATTTCATTGACACATGTCCAGATGCAAGATTTATCAGACAGGCAGGAATAAAAAACGGCGACACACGCCTTGGTCCGTTCTTTTCCAAATGTGCCGCCGTGTTGTTGATTATTGGCAAACCCCCTATCCCGGAGCCTATCATAACACCTGTGTTTTCCAGATCATCTTCTCGTAGAGCCCCAATACCCGCATCCTCCACCGCCTGGGTGGCGGCGGCAATTGCGTAAAGTATAAACGTGTCTATACGATTTAATTCCTTTTCACTAACATAATCCAGCGGATTGAATCTCTCCGATGTCTCCTGGTCCTCCTTTTTATACTGAATCTGTCCAGCTATCTGGGATGCTATATCCTCAACATCAAATGAAACAACCCTCCGAATTCCTGATTCACAATTCAACAAACGACGCCAGGACTCCTCAACTCCAGCTGCCAACGGCGACACCATCCCGAGTCCTGTAATCACAATCCTTCTCATGTTAGTACATACTCATTTTCCTATTTGCACTTGTTCTGGATAAACATAATGGCATCTTTTACTGACTGTATATCCTGGCCTTCCGTATTTGATATTACTATGTCAAACTCTTCCTCCAGTGCCATAACAATCTCTACTGTATCCAGGCTATCGGCTCCTAGGTCATCAATAAAACGAGCATTTTCCACTACCTTCGATACTGGTACTCCTAGCTTCTCTGCAATAATCGCCTTGGTCTTAACTGCTATATCCTCTCTCATCTCGCGCACCTTCCTAATAAATGCTTGGATACCATACCATAAAACCTCATTGAGGAAAATAGCTTGGGAAATGCCAATTGTTCAACGAAAAAAAAAGACTTTATAATCGGGCGAGAATCAGGCCAACCCTAAAACCTATACACCCGTTGCATTGGCTCTTTCGGTTGGCCCAAGCTAGTTAATAACAATCTGTTCTGCGGATCCTAGAAATCATAGCCCCCCATTCCTCCACCTGGCATTGGTGGAGTATCGGGTTTCTTTTCTGGTTTTTCGGCTATCATACACTCTGTTGTTGCCATCATGCTTGCCACTGAAGCTGCACTGGTGAGGGCTATTCGCACAACCTTCACAGGATCTATTATGCCTTCCTTCAACATATCCACGTACACGCCCTTCCTAGAGTCAAAACCGTAGTTGAAACTGTCGTTTTCCATGATCTTGCCAACAATTTGCGAAGCATCTAATCCTGCATTTTCTATGATCTGCTTTGCTGGAACCTGCAGTGCTCTACGCAAAATTTCTACCCCCAGTCGTTCATCCTCTGATCTTGCCTGCATATTTGCCAGAACCTTGGTGGCCCTCAGAAGAGCAACTCCTCCCCCAGGCACAATCCCCTCGGCTACCGCCGCCCGAGTTGCATTGATCGAATCTTCCACACGATCCTTGCGCTCCTTGACCTCTATCTCTGTGGCTCCCCCTATCCTGATTACAGCGACGCCTCCTGACAGCTTAGCTAGCCGTTCCTGGAGTTTTTCTCTATCATAGTCCGATGTGGTGTCCTGAATTTGTCGTTTGAGTTGCCCACAGCGTGCGTCAATATCCTGCTTTGCCCCTCCCCCATCAACCAGCGTGGTGTTATCCTTGTCGATAAAGACTCGCTTGGCTTTCCCAAGCATACTCACGTCGATGTTATCTAGCTTGATACCAAGATCTTCACTTATTACCTGGCCGCCGCTAAGGACTGCAATATCCTCTAGCATGGCTTTCCTGCGATCTCCAAAGCCAGGAGCTTTCACAGCAGCAACCTTTAGACCTCCACGCAATTTGTTTACCACCAATGTGGCAAGAGCCTCTCCTTCCACATCTTCAGCGATGATCAACAGTGTCCTGCCCATCTGTACTACTTTTTCCAAAATTGGCAGCAATGGCTGTAGAACAGACAACTTTTTTTCGTAGATGAGAATCAAGGGATTCTCTAGCTCACAAGTCATCTTTTCTGTATTGGTTACAAAGTACGGAGAACAATAACCTCGATCGAACTGCATGCCCTCTACCACATCCAATTCTGTTTCCAGTGATTTTGCTTCTTCAACGGTAATAACACCTTCCTTTCCCACCTTCTCAAACGCCTTGGCAAGCATTTCTCCAACAGAATCATCACCATTGGCTGAAATAGTCCCAATCTGTCTGATTTCCTCGTTTGTGGATATTTTCTTGGAAACTGTCCTTAACATATCCACAACGACGGCTACGCCAGCATCTATTCCTCGCTTCAGATCAATCGGATTTACGCCAGACGCAACGACTTTTACCGCTTCCTTCACAATGCCCTGCGTAAGAACTGTGGCTGTGGTGGTCCCATCACCAGCCAAATCATTAGCCTTGCTCGCGGCCTCCTTGACCATCTGGGCACCCATGTTTTCGAACTTGTCTGACAGTTCTATCTCCTTGGCTACAGTAACTCCATCCTTGGTCACTTTTGGGGCGCCAAAACTTTTCTGGATCACCACGTTGCGTCCCTTGGGTCCAAGAGTAATCCTCACGGCACTCGCCAGAATATCTACCCCCTGCAACATTTTGCTTCGGGCATCAACAGAAAATCTTACTTCTTTTGTCGACATCACTATACCTCCCTTTTACCTAAGAATTCCCAAAATATCCGACTCTTTGAGTATGGTATACTCATCTCCATTCAATTTAATTTCGTTACCTCCCCACTTTGCGAAATATATACGATCCCCAACCTTCACATCCAAAGGCTGAAGAACACCATTGTCGTTGCGGACGCCTGCTCCCACTGCCAACACTTCCCCAATCATAGGCTTCTCTTTGGCCGTATCCGGGATAATAATCCCTCCCGGGGTCTTTTCTTCCTGGTCTACTCTCTTTACCAGCACCCTGTCTTTCAAAGGCGTAAAATTTATTGTCTTCATCATGCTTAACTCCACCTTAAATTTACAAACATATACACTCCTCACAGAGCGGGCATAATATAGCACACATTACTATTAATGCAATACCCCCTCCTGTGGCCTATGAACGAACCATTAACATAGAACGACAAAGTTTTGGCAGCACAGTAAAATTCTCCTCAACCAAATTTTAACGGTTTTCTCTTTTTGTCTTCTCTGAATTATCTTTTATTTAAATAAAGGTTGAATATTTTTTTGGGATAATATATCATCCACCCATGTTTATTGTGAGGAGGTAACTATGGCTACAGCGACAAGTACAAATGATGCGAAGACGACAGGCGGTTTTTCTGGTTTTCATGGCCCAAAGTTTGATCCGGATGCCCTTGCAAGTTCGTACAAAAAGAATCTGGAAATTTGGGGATTAATTAATAAAATGTCCATGGAGGTTTTTAACGGAATAGTCAAGCTTCAGTCAGCTCTGTGGCAGGAAACAACCAAGGATATGGCGAGTGCAATTGGACAAGGCGGCAAACCGTCGGAAATATCACAGCGTATCTCCAGGGCACTCCGTGATTGTACAATATCAGCCGTGAATAATAGCAAACAACTGTCTGATATCATCATGGCCAATAGCAATGAGATTTTTGGTACATTTTCTAAGGGGTTGAAAGATTCCTTTGATAACTTCAAAGCGACAGCGCAGAAAGCTTGAATCTTTTTGTTATCAGCTGGGCAGAGATGTTCCCAGAACCCGGGCCACCATGTTGCGCGGTCCCGGGTTTTTCATTGTGTCCCTTCGATAATTTTTGGGATAACTCGTTAAGATTATCAATTTTTTAAGAGTTTGCGTGCTCTTATGCTGTCATGGAAAAGGACAGAGCTAGACGCATAGCGGTACTCATACCATGTTGCAACGAAGCAAGTACCGTAGCAAATGTGGTAAGAGAATTCAGGAAACTACTCCCAGCAGCAAAAATATACGTCTACGACAATAATTCCGATGACGGCACGGCCCTACGGGCAAGAAAGGCAGGGGCCGTTGTTTCTACAGTTAAAACCCGAGGAAAAGGGAACGTCGTTCGCCGAATGTTCTATGCCATCGATGCCGACGTGTATATTATGGTGGATGGTGATTCAACCTATACCGCTGCGGATGCTCCCAAGATGATCGACGAGCTCATCGAGAAAGATGTCGATATGATCGTAGCAGTTCGCCGCGGAAAATCTGCAACTGCCTACAGAAGTGGTCATAAATTCGGCAATTCCCTATTCAACTTTATCGTAAGGCTATTATTCAACAGTCCTTTCCGGGACATTTTTTCTGGATACAGGGTTTTTTCCAGAAGATTTGTAAAGACTTTCCCAATGGTGAGTAATGGATTTGACGTGGAAGCGGAATTGTCAATTCATGCTCTATCATTGGATATTCCATTTGCGGAGATTGATTCTGAGTACCTCGAAAGGCCGATTAATTCTCACAGTAAACTACACACATTAAGGGACGGATGCAAAATTCTCATGAGTATCATAAGACTGTTGAAAGAAACAAAGCCGTTTCTTTTCTTTTTTGTGATTTTCTTGATGCTCTGCGCAATTTCAGTTGGAATAGCCTACCCGGTGTTAACAATGTTCTTGCAGACCGGACTGGTTTCACGATTACCCACAGCGGTTCTTGCGATGGGGATTATGCTTCTTTCGTTTTTATGTCTGACCTGTGGAATAATACTGGATAGCACCAGTCGGGCACGTCTTGAAATCAAAAAACTACACTACTTGCAGAGCGAACACTACTAATTCTATCTATTTGACAGAGGAAGAATAAACTATTGGCGTACCACCGATCTTAATGTATAGTCCTGAAAGGTAGGATGGTATGATAGTACTAGATTTTGAGCGGTCTGTCTATGAACTTGATTCTAAAATACAGGAGTTGAAAAACCTTAACACTGGAGACCTGAGCCTAATAGAGGACATAAAACGTCTAGGCAATAAGAAAAAGAAACTGCTAAGGAAAATATATTCGGAATTGACTCCATGGCAGAAAGTGCAGGTGGCAAGACACCAGGAGCGCCCGCATACTGCAGATTACATAAAGGGCCTACTGGACGATTTTATCCCACTTGCTGGAGATAGGCTTTTCAGAGATGATGTGGCGGTCACGGCTGGCATAGGAAAGTTCAGAGGAATCTCCGTAGCCATTTTAGGACATGAAAAGGGTCGTGACACAGAGGATCGCATAAAACACAATTTCGGCATGCCACACCCGGAAGGATATCGCAAGGCTTGTCGGGTCATGGATCTCGCGGACAAGTTTAAGCTGCCTCTGCTGACTTTTGTCGATACTGCTGGAGCTTATCCAGGTGTAGGAGCAGAGGAACGAGGGCAGGCGGAAGCGATTGCAAAATGCATAGACAAAGCTCTTCGATTTCAGAATCCAATTGTTGCTACAATAATAGGGGAGGGAGGATCTGGGGGAGCTCTTGCCCTTGCCACAGCTAATGTTGTGTTGATGTTGGAACATTCCATCTACTCGGTAATTACTCCGGAGGGATGCGCTTCCATTCTGTACAGAGATCCTGAAAAGGCCTCCGAAGCTGCCAATGCGCTTCGTCTCACTGCACAGGATTTGATAAAGTTTAAAATGATCGATGAGGTGATCGAGGAACCAACTGGCGGAGCACATCGAGATCCGGAGTCTACAATAAAATCCATTGGAGAGAAATTGAGAGTTGCACTGTTTAAACTGTCCAACATGGACAATCTCGTCTCGCATCGTCATGAAAAATTTCTAAATATGTCCAGAAATTGTTAGCAAGGAGATTACAATGTCAAAGACGCATACAAAAAAGTATGAATCGCTGATTGCGGCGATGGGGAATATTATGGAGTGGTACAACTTTGCCTTGTTTATGCCGTTCCTGCATGTTCTATCCAAAGAATTTTTCCCGTGTGAAGATACGGTTCAGAGGGATGTGCTTAGTTTTCTTGCGATGTCTGTTGGACTATTCATGCGCCCTTTCGGGGCGGCCATTCTAGGACCAGTTGGAGACAAATTCGGTCGCCCCCGAGCCATTGCCTGCGCGGGCCTGCTGATGGCTATACCTACAATCCTCATAGGATTGCTCCCCAACTACAGTCAGATCGGTATTTATGCACCGATTTCTCTGCTTTTCCTGCGAGCTATTCAGGGGATATCTCTAGGAGGAGAATACACAGCAGCCATGGTACATTTGGTTGAAAAAGCTCCTGCCCACAGGAGAGCATTCTTTGGTTGTTTGTCCGATGTTGGTTGCCAAGTGGGAGTTCTGCTTGGTGGACAGGCGCTGATTTGTCTGTACAGTTTTTTCTCCCTGGAAGAAATATATTTTTTCACCTGGCGTATCCCGTTTCTGTTTGGTGTACTTCAGATTCCATTTATCTTTTGTATGCCCAAAACAGATGATATTCCACAGAAGAAACGGGAGACTCTTTTGATTTCTCTGATTAAGTATAAAAGAGAAGTAGGCTGCACCATGGCGATTACATCGTTCAGTGCTGTGGGATTTTACACTCTTCTGACTTTTCTGCCATATTATCTTGTAAATAGACATCTGTTGACCCTCAAGGAAGCGACCAGCTGTAGTGTGTTGTCCTCTTTGTTGATTACCATAGTAATTCTGGTCGGAGGATATCTGGCTGATTCATACAGCAAGAAGGGGTTTATGATTTCAGGGATAGTGGGTGTCTCAGTCATCGTATATATGATGTTTTTGCTGAAAAATACATCCTATGAACAATGGCTAACACTGCAGCTGCTCTACGGATTCTTTATCGGACTCTACTTTTCTAGCCGAGCGGCATTTTTGGCTCAGTCTTTCCCTTCCACTGTTCGCTGTACTGCTGTATCAGTGTCTCTAAGTTGTTCTCAGGCGATATTTGGAGGGCTCACACCACTCGTTATGGACCATCTGAACAAATTGTCTCCGAGCTTGGCTGTAATCCCTGCCACAATAGTCGCAATTGTAGCAATCTATGCTGTGAGGAATATTATAGCAGAGAAACACGACGTGTGATTATGGAATAGATGCTGATTTTTTGAATCCATTTAAAGACGGATCAATGGAAAGAAGAGATTCGGCAATCTGAACACTGTTTAGGGCTGCTCCTTTCCGTAGATTGTCACAAGAGATCCAATACAGTAGGAGGTTTTGGCTCGAGGGATGAGTACGTATTCGACTGACAAAGACAGAGTCTTCGCCTGCGGTATCCAGCGGAGTGGCAAAGGAAGAATGTTCTCCCCTGCGGTCTATTACAACAATCCCGGAGGCATTTTCGAAAGACTCGAAGATGGCATCAATGGCAACAGGCGAAGAAAATTCACAGACAACGGACATAGAGTGACCGATGAAAACAGGTACCCGGACGCATGTTACGGAGACGAGCAGATTTTTCTTTAAAATTTTGCAAACTTCAGAGGAGATTTTGTCCTCCTCTTCACTAACACCGGATTCGTCGAGGTATCCTATCAGAGGAATGACATTGAAGGCGATCTGTTTAGGGAAGACCTCATGATGTGTTGCAATAGCCATTATTGATTCCCGGCTTTGCCGATACAGTTCATTGATGGCTAGACGACCAGCTCCGGAAACCGATTGATAAGTAGAAACCACAATTTTTTTCAGTGTCGCCAGCGCTGAGAGAGCCTTTAAAGTCATGATCAAAGGTACTGCGATGCAATTGGGAGTCGATATAATGCCCAGCGGAGCCCCGCCTTGCAATAAATTTCCATTTACTTCTGGAATTATCAACGGAACTTTGGCATTCAATCGGAAATAGGATGACTTATCTATGACGACGCATCCATCGTTTGTCACTGTTTCTGCATATCTTCGGGATACGGCTCCACCGACACAGAAGAATGCCAAATCCACATCTTGCCAGTTCACGCCTGCGATACTCTGCACCTTCACACTCCTAGTTCCAAAGGAGATGGTTCGGTTCACGGATCTTTCCGATGCGACCGCAATTATGTTACCGATTGGGAAATTTCTCTCCTCCAAAATTCTCATAGTCGCTGCTCCTGCATTACCAGTGGCGCCAACTATGGCAACGTTATACCTATTTTCAATAGACTTCTTTCGAGACATTCGCTCTTCCGGTAATTCCTGCGTTGCTCCGATGCTCGGATCCTCATGTACCACATGCACACTGCGGTCCTGCGCGTCGTATGCTCCTAAAAAATCCTCGAAATATCTCCGTTTTGTAAGAAGTCTAATCATGTTCCTACCACACATCTAGTACACACCATATCATAATTCCACTTTGGTAAGGTTCAAGTATCTATGCTGTTTTTCGAATGAGCGAATCAATTCCATGGACGCAATTTACATTCACTACTCAAACACTCACAGCTACGTAGATATATTACTTTTGCAAAGTCGGCATCTCTGTCTAAAAAAATGGTATTCCGTGAATCCACTGGATAGTCCTCGTTGTAAGTAAGGATGGCCCGCTGATTTCCTAGCTGCACATCATAGGTGTCGTCCGAGATTTTTGAGATATATTTACGGCACCCTGGTGAGCTGAACTGTTCCCGTTTTTCAAATCCCACAGATCTGGCCCAGGAGGAAGTTATGGATCGGAAGTATCCCAGATGACTGAAGCAAACTGCGTCGCTCGTTCTTACACCAACGACCTTTGCTTCTGGGGAGATGAAAATATCCGCCACCGGAGAATAGCAATAGTGGACCACTCCAATGACCAATCCAAGGACTCCAAGAAGGCGTATTCTATGATGAATTAACGTCAGGATTAGTCCGGAAAAAATAAAGACCTCCATGGTTGTTGCAGTCGGAGTTGGCATGACAAAGTGAGAGCCAGGCAGCTGAGCTGACAACTCGGAAATTTTTATCAGCAGATTTACTCCATGTCCCATTAGCAAAATGAATGGTTGCTCCCAGCCAAACGGTGTCAAAAACAGCGCAATAACTGCGATGGGCATAATGAAAAATGACATCAGTGGGATGGATACCAGATTGGCAGGAATGCTGTTGAGAGTCAATTGGTTGAATGTATGCATTGAGAACAGCGCCGTAGGTATGGATGCAACCACTGTGGTGGCCATTGCGTCGAACAGAGTCCGGAAAAATCCGCGGACATTCCAGGTGCGTTCGAAAAATGCGACGATCACTATCACAGCTCCAAAGGACATTTGGAAGCTTGGGAATTGTATAACCTCCGGAGAAAACAGCATAATGATCGTTGCAGCAATGGCCACCGATCTCATGGTCAGGGCACGTCTTTCCAGAAGAATCGCGCATATTATAAGTGTATGCATGATAAATGCCCGTAGAGAGGGTACGGAGCGTCCGGAAATGTTTAGGTAGAATAGTGCTGCCAACCATGAAATCACTGCAGCGATCTTTTTCGTATCATAAAACTGGCATATCGGGGGAAAAAAACATAAAAAAATGCGGAAAAAACAAAAAATGAAAAAACCAATTATGCTCATGTGTAAGCCGGAAATCGCAAGTAAGTGGGCCGTACCAGAATTGGCAAAGTGTTGGCGAATGACCTGGGAGACTCCGGATTTGTTTCCAGTAATAAGAGCTTTGGCGACGGAAGCAGTATCCGTCGGAAGACAATTTTCTATCCTATTATCCAGGGTATGGCGCAACTGCTGCATGAATATATACAGAGTGGTGGATTTTGGTTTATCTAATATTTTAGGGGGAATTGTGATGAATCCACGCGCGCCTACGCCTCTAAAATATTGCTGTTTTCGGAAATCATAGGCTCCTGGAAATGCCTGTGGATATATTGGGGACAAAATTACGCGAAACAGCACGCGAGATCCTGGAACATAGTCTTCTCTGGAAACCATCGCCTTTTTCCCACGCCAGGTTAAATGTAATTTGTTGAAATTTGTGAGGTACGCCTGTCTTCTGCTGCAAATATCATTAACGATGAACGTCAATCCTTTCTCTGTTTTTTCACAGGATTCCACCGTTGCAACCAGCGAAACAAGATCGTCGTTTTTGTCGGACATCATGAATGTGTTCAGCATTTTTGTTCGTAGCTGTGCTGTAAAGAACCCTAGACATATGGTTAGTAAAACATAGAAAATAGTTTTTTTGAAGAAAATGCAGAGAACCAGTATCAAAAGAATGGTGGAAGCGTTTAATAAAAAATTCGGTTCTTTGTCAAGGGAGAAGTAAAGACATATCCCAAGACCTATTCCCACTGGTATAAAATTTGGTATTCTGCGTTTTTCATTTTCCCAAAAATCATCGATGAAATTATGAAATTTATCGTTAAACATTTACTCACAGATATTCCATGGATAGAATAGCCGCGATTGTTTTATGAAGTGTAAAAGGTGAATATTAGCCCCATGGTTACGCGTTTTGCTCCTTCTCCCACTGGGTTTTTGCACATAGGCGGAGCGCGGACGGCGCTGTTTAATTGGCTGCTGGCACGACACCATGCTGGAAAGTTTCTTCTGCGCATAGAAGACACGGATCGAGGAAGATCCACCCAGGAAGCCGTCGACGCCATTCTAGACGGGTTAGAGTGGTTGGGAATAAATTGGGATGGAGATCCAGTCTTCCAGTCATCTAGGTTGCAACATCATGTAGAACTGGCCAAAGGTTTGGTAGAGAGCGGAAGAGCCTATTACTGTTACTGCTCCGAGGAAGAGCTGGAAACCATGCGGAATGAGGCAAAATCTCGCGGAGAGACACCCAAATATAACCGAATGTGGCGTGACAGAGATCCAAGCGAGGCTCCAGTCGGCATAAGTCCAGTGATTCGCCTGAAAGTTCCGATCCATGGAGAAACAATACTGCACGATATTGTCCAGGGGCAGGTGACGGTTTCAAACGATCAACTAGACGATATGATTTTGGTGCGCAGCGATGGTTCCCCCACATTTATGCTATCGGTCGTGGTGGATGACCATGACATGGGAGTAACGCATGTGATTCGTGGAGATGATCATCTAACGAACACGTTTAGGCATATACAAATCTTCAATGCCTTTGGCTGGAATCTTCCGTACTATGGTCATATCCCGCTAATTCATGGAACAGACGGAGCAAAGCTGTCCAAGCGACATGGAGCTCTTGGTATAGATGCCTACCGTCGGATGGGATATTTGCCGGAGGCGATTTGCAACTGCCTGCTGCGCCTTGGCTGGTCTCACAAAAACGACGAAATCATTTCTCGGGAACAGGCTGTGGGATGGTTTACCCTGGAGAATTTGGGTAAATCCGCCGCGCGGTTGGATTTCTCGAGGTTAAATAATTTGAATGGTCACTACCTGCGTGCTGCTGATAATGTGCGATTGCTGGAAAATCTGATGGAAATCATGGGAAATTGTGTTTCCGAGGAAAAACGGCGTCGGCTGTTGCGTGGAATGACTGGCCTAAAGCAGCGTGCGAAAACCTTGCTGGAGTTACGCGATCTTGCTTCCATATATGTGGACGACATTGTTCCGGAAAAATTACTACAGAAGGATCAAAGTATTTTACGGGAAACGTTTTCCAGGCTAGAATCCATCGAGGATTGGATGGAGGAGAACCTGGAAAGGCAACTGCGGATCTTTTCTTCAGAGGTAGCGATTCCATTTGGAAAAATCGCTTGTGCACTGAGAAATGCCCTTACGGGAAGGGAAATTACTCCTGGCATATTTGATATGTTAGTGGCTTTTGGGAAGGAGGAAAGTTTGCGTAGAATTGGTTTAACTCTGTAGTAAAATTAATCAATTGTCGGGGGTGGTATGATAAGGACTTGCTTGGCGTTTTTGATGCTATGTGGGATGTGTGGAGATATCTGTGCAATTCCAGACAAAGCGGAAGCTTCGGAAAATGTTGTTCCGAGCAAAAAACATAAAAAAGTTCCTGGAAGTCCAAATTTGGTTTCATCAAAAGGTAAGGAAGTGTCGACTTTCGAAGAAGCCATTACGGCTGCTTGTGAAAATAACAAGGGATGGTTTGCAAGTCAAACGGACAAAAAGATCGCAGATGAATCACTTGGGCAATCCAAGATGGCATTTTTACCCGATGTCCGCGGGAGTTTATCCCTTGAGAGAGATCGAATGGATAGAAGGGAAAAAACCGGATCTATCGAGAAAGACAACAAAAGTGCGACAAAAAGCACAAATACGGTGATGGGTCTAACCATCACGCAAAATCTGTTCAATGGTGGAGCAACATGGAATAGAATGAAAGGCAATGAAAGTGCCTCAGCAGCAGCTTATCACAAATTGAAATTTGAAGAGCAACGTCTGATTATTAGGGTGCTGGACGCCTACACAAGCACTTGGATGAATGGACAAAAAGTGATAGCTCTGAAAAAAAAGGAGGAAAATCTTAAAAAAACCGCAGATTCACAACAGGCAAGCCTAGACGCTGGTGCTGGGACACCGACGGAAGTTGCGCAGGCTATTGCCAACTGTCAGAGGGCGCGCTATGAGAGAATTTCTGCGGAAACAGATCTTTTTGCAGCTAAATCAGAAGTAGAGAGATTAACCTGCCGCAAGGCCAGTGAAAATATAGAACTACCGGAGTTGAAGTCAGGACTTCCGGACGACCTGGATAAATTGATTGCTCTTGCCATGGCCAACAATCAGAGTATTCTGTCCACACATCAGGATGCGCGGGCTGCTATAAGTAATTTGAAAGCGACCAGGGGCGCGCTGGCCCCTTCCTGCGATTTGTCGTTGCAGACAAGGAAGTCGCTGAACAGGAATTGGAGCAGGCCTGAGGACTATCTGGATCTTCAACAACAGGGTAAAAATCGTTCGAATAACTACAATGCGTCTCTGAGTATAACCATACCGATTTTTTCAAACAATCCTCAGTCAGGAAACACCTATTCCGCGATCGCGATAGCCAGTCAACAGGCGCAGAAGGCCCAGTTTACTGCAGAAGACACCAGACTTGAGGTGAAAAAAGAATGTATCGTAAACTGGAACAAGTATGTGGCTGCTACCGCCATGATAAAAGCCAGTAAAGCAGCTGTAGAAAGCGCAGAGGTTGCTTCCAGGGGGGGCTCCGCGGAAAACGATATGGGAGTGAAATCCAATACCGATATCCTTGTCCAAGAGAACCAGCTGTTGGATGCTAGAATAGGCCTGGCAGAAGCGAAACGGCAGCGGGTACTTGCTGCTATGCAAATCCTTATGCTGTCTGGCGTTCTTGATCTACAATTTGTATTAAGACAGAGCAAAGTCTAGTGAGATGGTCGAAAAAATGACAGATAAAACATCTGAAATGTCCTTGGATGACGTGCTGTCTTCGATAAAGCAGATGGTAGTTGGCGAAGAACCGCCTGTCTTGGATCTAACGGACATGATAAAGCCGGACGGAAGTATTGTGAAAGTGAAAACTCCAGAGGTGGAAAAGAGAGATATGGGAGCGTTTTTAAAGCTGGTCCAAGAGAATGTGGACTACGATGATGGTTCCGGGAGCAACCCTCTGCAGCTGAAAGAGGACAATTCTCGCCAGCAAGGGCCCTATATCATAGTAGATTCGCAAGATGTTAGTGAAATTTGTAAACGGGCGGCGGAAAACAACAAAGTCCCCAAAAGCGAGATTGCTCTAGAGCTACTCAAAGAGATATCAATTCCCCTCATTAATAAATGGATAAACAGTAATCTTCCGGATATTGCCAAAAAAGTGATGGAGGAAATAATTTGTGATTTACGCAAAAAGAATTCGGGGGAATAAAACTTTTTCGCAGTTTTTTAGGAGCTGCGTCGCCATTTTTTTCATTTTGTACCATTCAAGTGGGTTTGCCAAATATAAAATAGGGAGCTTTGTGCTGAAAAATGGGCTTATGGTTGTGTGCATAGAGAAGAAAACGGCGCCAATACTGTTCTTTTCCATCTGGTACAGATGTGGATCAATTTGCGACGCCATATCCAGGTCCGGAGTGGCACATTTCCTGGAACATATGGCGTTTAACACCGACAAAATGACGTTTGATCATTTTTTAGAAGATAATGGAGCCCAGAAAAATGCTTTCACATCCAGAAAAACGATCTGTTTTTATGAAATATTTCCAAAAGAATGTATAGAAACTGTCTGCTTACACGAAGCGAACCGCCAGACAGGTATGCAAATTGACGATGAAGTTTTTATGGCAGAAAAGCGTGTCATTCAAGAAGAGCGGGGCCAAAACGTAGATAATGATCCGGATGGAGCGCAGACGGAGGCGGTCCTGGCTACTATCTTCAATCGAAGAAATGGAGGAATTGCAATCCTGGGATGGAAACATGAAATAGAAGCAATTTCCCCGAGGGATCTGCTGGATTTTCATGGCAAATGGTTTGCGCCCAATAATGCCGTAATAGTCATATCCGGAGATTTTAATCTAGCATCCCTAAAGGAATGTTTGGAAAGACATTTTGGAATAAATCCCCCGAAGGATATTCCACAATTTCCCCTAGGAACTCGAGGACACCAGTCGAATTGTCAAAAAGAAATACACTATGGATCCCCAAAAAATGGTTTTGGAGCAGCGATGGAGGAGATATATCACGCCCCATCCATGATCAAGGGTGGTCTGCGAAAGACAATTTCCCTCTACATGTTAATTGGGATCCTAAATCAATCGGAGTTCTTCATAAAGAAGACATTGAAAGATATTTTAAATTGCGCTTCTGGCGTTTCTTTTCAATATGTACGTGGGGAATTCGCCTCGGATATTGTCTGTGTCCATATTACGGCTCACTCCATTGACCATCTCAACGAAGCTGAAGCAGCCTGGAAATATCTCAGACAGAGATTGCTACAGGTCGGGATCACTAGGGAAGATTTGGACATAGCAAAACAGCAATATCGGCTTTCTTTGGCCCACAGAGATGACGATATCGAGAGTATGTCAAATTACATTGGATGGCTGCTCACACGAGGATATTCTTTGGAAGAGATTCAATCCATTGATAATATTGTGCAGGATCTTTCGGTTGAAGAATGCAATGACCTGCTAAGGGAGATATTTTCCACGGAGCCACACGCAATCGCACGGACTCTACCAAAGGGGTATGATCGTGAATAAATTGAGGATAATTCTTCCATTGGGTTTGGGTCTGGTTCTGTTGTTCGGAGAAGTGCGTTGCTACAAAATAAAAGTCCTGGTTTCCAATCGTGGCATAAAATTTTGGTTGGTGGAAGACGAGGATACTCCGCTGGTGCAGGTGATGGTGAGTTTTAAAAATGTCGGAACGGCACATCAAGAAAAGGGAAAGACGGGTATTCCAGAGTTTTTTTCCCACGCTATTTTTTGTGGCTCCGGAAAGTATTCAAAAAGTAAGTTTGCTCAGAAATGTTCCCAAATATCCTCCACAATGTCTTGTAGAGCAGAATTTGATTATCTTCGTTTCGCCCTTTGCGCTCCTAAAATAGTTCTAAACAAAGCAATCCCGCTTTTTAATACATTGATTACTCAGCCAAATTTTGAAGAAGATAAGGTGAAAATTATTCAAAATGGTATTGTTTATTCAATGTTTAATTATGCAGCAAACTCTTTTGAAACAGCTTTTTTCTCAATCATTCCGGCAATAATTTTCAAATTGCATCCATATGGGAATGGACAATTTGGATCTCCCCAGGATTTCATGGCGCTGACCATAGAGGATTTACGGAAATATAAAGAGAGCTTGTCAATTACAGATGCAGACGTGTGTGTATGCGGAAATATTACAGAAAATGAAGCTCGAGATCTGGTGGATAAAGTGTTTGCCAGAGTAAAATCTGGAACTCCAACGATTGATTCAGTGAAGGATGTTGGTCCATTGCTGACACCCCAGGTAAAACGATATTATGTGGAAGGACCGCAGAGTTCCATGTTTTTTGCTCTAAAGTCGGAACCTCCACGATCTAAGTCCAGATGGATTGCAGAGATTCTCCATAAAATTCTGGGAAAGGGGAACGTTTTTAAGGGAAGAATTCTCCACGAACTTCGAACGCAGAGAGGATTAATATACAGTGGAACGGTTTATCCTGTTGATTACGTGCATAGCAGTTATTTACTTGGATTTTTGCAAACGGATAATTCCAATGTGCAAAGAGTCATTGAGCTGCTGAAAGACATTATTAGGGATCTTAGGGAAAATGGCATAACCGAAGAGGAGTTAATATTTGCCAAAAGAAACCTGAAGGGGAGCTTGCTAATTTCTCTAAGAAATTCCGAGTCCCTATGTAATTTTTTCTTTCATAAAAAACGACAGGGATTTGGTCCAACGATTCTAGAAGATACGATTGCTCAGATAGATCGGGTGAAATTGCCCGAAGTCAATGCCCTTGCCAAGGAGCTGAATGAGGATATGTGTTTTATCGTCATGGGAGGAGCTAAGGAATGATAAGAGCTTTGGTAATCGTCCTGCTGTTGTTTTTCCAAATATCCTTTGGAGAACCAAGCAGAAAATCGGCGGAAACTAGGGTGAAAAAATGTGTACTAAGTAACGGTGTAAATATGGTTTTGCACGAAAATTTTCGCATGCCCGTGGTGATTGTGGGAATGATTTTGCACACAGGATATTTCAATACTCCACGAAGCAAGCAGGGAATAACCGATTTAATTGAAGAAAATTTCATTAGTCCAATCACCCATCTTCAGCTGCAGGAACTTGGAATATCCTGCACAGTCCATGTTGATGGAAGTTATACTGAAATTTTTGCCATCATGAATCCAAAACATCTTAAGAATTTTTTCCAAATCATTGAGGGAAATGAGTTTGCACCCCGTAATTTGGACATATTGAAGAAACACATAATTACCAAGAAAAAACTGATACATTCCTGTTTCCTGGACGCCATTTCCAATGAAATTACGGCAAACATAGGATACAAGACGGCCAATGTTGACGGCATATTCAATGAAAAAATATTTTCAACAATATCTGAAAAGGATTTGAGAGAATATTTTGATCAGCATTACAAAACAAGCCGCATATCTCTGGTTGTTGTGGGTGCCATCGGCTATAAAAATCTTATCAAGGTGTTACAATCAACTGTGTGCAGCTGGTCTTCTGGTGAGTCTCCGTTAGGAGACCTCTGTACCAACACAATAACCAGAGAAATAAAAATTCGCAGCAAGTATGTTGGAAGAACATTGTTGTACCTTTACAAGATACCCTGGGACGATCTGCCCCAGGCAGACGCGTTTTTTGATCTCTTGGACCTTCAGGTATTCAGATACCTCCAAAAAGCATATCCAGTCGTTGCCTCCTATGCTAGCCTAAATGTTATTTCCAACGGAGACTGTATATATCAGGTGATACTTCGTCCCAAATCCGACGTTTCCATGGATGAGCTACAGCAAAAATGGGAAATACTCATTGATCGAGTCAGTAGACAGGAGATGAATTCGGAATTTTTCGAAACTGGCCAACAGTGGAAAAGAAATTCTCAGCAGATCATGTACACAGACTGGTGGTTGATATATCAAAAGATAAAATATAATTTGCTCAACAGAATAGAAACGGAAGTAGAAATAAACAGTTCCAAGCAATTTAATTCATTAGGAGAGAAGATTTTGAAAAACAGCATGATTTTAAAAATCGATGTTCAGAATAGGATGGATAGATGAGGCTATCAAGAAAAATTACGATTGCTTTGATACTGATTATCCTTGTGTCCACGCCAATATTTTTCAGTAAAGAAAAATCCTTCCTAAAAATTACAGAGATTTCGAACAGTTTTGGGATAAAAACAAATCTGGTACGGATAAAAAACGGCAACGTGGTGTACGTAAAATGTCGTTTTAAATATGCCGGTGTATTTCATAACCCAGCTGAAAAGCACGGGATTTCGGCTGTGGTTGCGGAGTTGCTATGTAGAAAAATCGGAGAGCTATCTCCGGAGGAGACCACAGAGAAATTGAAAAACCAGGGAATCGAGGAATTATCAATTCATGCCCTGGGAGATCATCTGTCTCTGTCGTTTTACGTATTGAAGGATAAAGCTGTGGATGCACTAAATTTTTTGGCTCCGGTGTTTACTCAGCCGAAATTCACGCGAAACGATTTGGAATTTGTGAAGAATAAGTATCCGACAATATTAGATCCGAAAACAGCTGATCCAGAACAGTTAATGTTCGATAAATTGCTGCAGTTACTGTACCCCAATCATAACTATGGACTGAATCGCACAGGGACTGCTGAGGCGTTGTCCAGTGTGACTGAGAGCGACGTGTACCAATTCGTACGGGAAAATTTTACCAAAAAGAAATTGACCGTTTTATTTTGTGGTGATTTGTCAGTTTTTGAAACAGAAAGTTTTTTGAAAGCGTTGTTTTCCCAGCTTCCTGTGGGAGAGGATATGCCAAATCTTTTTCCAGAAGATCTCACAAAATACCCCGTCGCTGAGCAAAAGGATTTGATTATTCCAAGAGAACATCTTGGCAATGTCCTGGGAGTGATGTGTGGAATGAGGCTTGATAAACTAAATGCGAGAGAAAAGGCTGCATTACAAATAATAATTACAACATTATTTGATGATACGACAGGAGATTTTTGTGAGGGACTTAGGAAAAAACAGCTGGCCTACGCAGTGGAAGCCAAGATCTTGCATCGAAGTTTGTCTAGCATTTTTTATTTTTCCGTTTATATTAGAGAAAACGATTTGGCTGAGTATAAAAAGTATGTGGAAGAGAAAATTTCTTCCTATCAATACAAGTTGAACATAAAGCATCTAAAAAGAACCAGAGAATATTTTTCGGAAACATCCCAAAAGGGATTTATCAGTATAAGAAATATCGAGGAACAAATAAAAAACCATCAATTACCATTTACTCAGCTGCCAGACGAATTGTTTCTGCAGGTGGCAAGGAGGCTTTTCGAAAAAATAAAAATTGTTTATATAGGAAAGGTTTTTGGGGAATAGTTGCATGGTTTTTAATCAAAATTATTTTTTTCAAATAACCCTATTGTTTTGACACCCCGGATTTGAGTATCCTTAGTCTGTGTATAAATGATGGGAAGAGGAAAAGGCATGATGGCGCAGGAGAGCATTGGTCAGATGGAGTTTGAACAAGCCCTGAAAGAACTGGAGGATATTGTAAA
The DNA here is from genome assembly GCA_031257475.1 of Holosporaceae bacterium. GTDB lineage: Bacteria > Pseudomonadota > Alphaproteobacteria > UBA3830 > UBA3830 > JAIRMQ01. The sequence continues at coordinate 24,875 of JAIROP010000016.1, read as the reverse complement.
AGTGCTCGAGGAGGGAAAGTCGTCGTTGAAGGAGTCAGTTGACCTCTACGAACGTGGTGTTCTACTGAAAAAACACTGCGATGGCATATTGGAGTCTGTCCAATTAAGAATTAATCAAATATCTTTCGATAAGAATGGGGAAATGGGACAGAAAGAAGTGGAGTTGTAGATGGATATTATTGTAGTTCCGTCGTTGATGTTGCTGAAATCGGTCCTTGGTTTTTCGATGGTCATAGTAGTGTCCGATGTCATCCTAGGTTGGCTTGTGACAGCCAACATACTCAATGTAAACAATCAATTTGTTTGTTCCGTGGTGGCTTCCTTGGCAACGATATCTGGACTTCTGCAGAAGCCGGTGCGTGAGCGTATGCCCGCGAACATGGGAGGCCTGGATCTATCGCCGCTGGCATTCATTCTTTTGGCATCGTTTTTAGAATGGATGTTGGATCGCGTGCTTCTGCGGTTTGTAATGTGATGACAGCCAGAGTAATTGATGGAAAAGCAATTGCCGAGAGTATGTGTGTAGGTCTTCGGCAACGGGTGGAAGGTCTGAAAATACAGGGGATTAAGCCGAGGATCGTTCTTATAAGCGTGGGAAGTGATCCGGCCAGTGCAATATATCTGGCGAAGAAGGAAAAGCTGGCTCGCTTTCTGGGAATAGAGTCTGTCACGGAGCGGTTACCGGAGAGTACCACAGAACAAGCTGTTGTGCAGTTGATCCAAAAATTGAACGCAGACAACGCCATGCATGCTATTCTCCTGCAGTCTCCTCTGCCTAGTTCGCTGAAATTCCGGAGATTGGTAAATGAGATTCACCCTGACAAGGATGTTGATGGGTTGACGGTCATCAACCAGGGACGGCTGTTTTCTGGAGATACTGGAGTGATTCCGTGCACGCCTCGTGCTGTGCGGCATTTGCTTGGCACGGTTTATCCAGATCTAACGGGACTGCACGCAGTGATTTTAGGGCGCTCTCTGATCGTGGGACGGCCACTGACACTGCTGCTGCTGAACAGTAACTGTACGGTGACCACGCTGCATTCCCATTCCCGTGATATATCTGACATATGCCGCACCGCGGATATCCTAGTCAGCGCTGTCGGGAGGCCCCGTTTCCTGGGTAAAGAATTTGTGAAACCCGGTGCTACGCTCATAGACGTGGGGGTAAATCGCCAAGATGGATCGGGGAAAGTGGTTGGAGATGTGATTTTCGAAGCGGTGAGCGAGATTGCTGGAGCCATTACTCCAGTTCCCAATGGTGTTGGCCCAATGACAGTTGCCTATCTTATGCAGAATACGCTGGATCTTGCATCGGTAGGATCCAGAGTCGGTAAATAGATTACTCGGCAGTACACACAGGAGAAAAATTGACGCATGCCTGAGTTGTTGAGCCTTTTGACGTTCATCGTTTGTTGCTTCACCATTTTAGGAATGGTTAAACTTTTTGGAAAAAATGGGCTGTTCGCCTACTCGGCTGTGGTGGTAGTGACCGCCAATATACAGGTGCTGAAACTTACCCAATATTCATTGACTTCGCATCCAGTCGCGCTCGGTACCGTTCTGTTTTCCACAATTTTTGTTGTGGATAACGTGCTCACAGAGTATTATGGAGCTCAGATAGCCAAAAGAAGCGTAGCGATTAATTTTTTTTGTTATCTCTTTTTTACGCTGATTATGAAAATCACCATATGGCATCCAGCTGTTGATGGAGGCGAATGCCTAAATTTGCACATGGAGTTGAAAAATATATTTTCCCCATGTTTGAGTCTATTCATCTCAAGTCTGATTGCCTACGCCATTGGTCAACTAGTTGATATATCTATATTTTCGCTGCTCAAAAGGTTGATGAAAGGTAAACGTATTTCTCTGAGATCATTCATTTCCATGTCTATTTCGACATTTTTGGATAATGGAATTTTTTCAATTTTGGTCTGGATAATTTTCGCCGAGCATCCCATCAGTCTTTCTGTTCTCTGGAAAACCTATATATTAGCAGCTTACATTATCAGATTAGTCGTTGCTGTTTTATGTGTTCCTCTAGTAAAATTATGCGGTTTTGTAGTGTCAGGAAAACCGTATGTACAGAAATTTTGGGTTTGACGTAATAGATTGCTATGAAAAGTCGCGAGCTGGTCTACTAAAGACGCCCCACGGAGAAATAGAGACGCCAGCATTTATTTTTTGCGGAACTAAGGCCACTGTCAAAGGACTTTTCCCCTGTCAACTCATAGATGCTGGCACACAGCTTGTGCTGTCTAACACCTATCACCTATTTTCCAATCCAGGGGCAGACAGCATAAAAAAAAGAGGTGGATTGCACAAATTTATGGGATGGCCTGGACCATTGCTAACCGATTCGGGCGGATTCCAAATATTTAGTCTAGGCCACGGATCAGTTGCCGACGAAATCAAAGGTAGACGTTCTGGAACATCCAATTTAATAGAAATAAACGAGCAAGGAGCGGTATTCAAATCTTACTGGGATGGAAACGTACAGTTACTAACTCCGGAGAAATCTGTGGAAACGCAGAGAAACCTCGGTGCGGATCTGATTGTCGCATTTGATGAATGTACCCCATATCACAGTGATAAAAACTACACAGCTGCGGCTATGGAGAGATCACATCGCTGGGAAAAGCGATCTTTGGAGGAATTTATTCGTGGAAATGATTTTTCACAGGCTATCTATGGTGTGGTCCAGGGAGGAGTATATCTTGATTTGCGAAAACGCAGCGCAGAGTTCGTCAACGAAAATCCGTTTTTCGCGACAGCTATTGGAGGGACCCTGGGAGCCAGCAAGGAACAAATGTATGAAGTGGTGGAAATGGCCATGGATGGTCTCGATGCGGTGCGGCCGATCCATCTGCTTGGCATAGGCGGAATTGCAGACATTTTCAGGGGAGTAGCTTTGGGAATAGACACCTTTGATTGCGTGCATCCCACCAGGATTGCGAGACATGGAAACGCCCTTGTGAAAGTTTGCCACAGAACTGGCGACTCCTCCAGAGAACATATCAATTTATGGTCGGCCAGCTGCTCAGTGGATGATGATCCCATCGAACCGGACTGTGACTGTTTTACCTGCAAAAATTTTTCGCGCGCCTATTTGCACTATTTACTCAAGGCACGTGAACTTCTGGCTCCATCTGCCATAACCATACATAATGTGCGATTTATGAACAGATTAATGGAAGAAATTCGTGGTGGAATAATTAACAAAAATCTAAAGTACGTGAAGGACAAATGGTGTTAAGAATTTTACCGTTCTTTTTTCTGGTGGTGGATATTTTCGCCTATGAACCGGATTTTCATGATTTTCACTACCGGGTGGAATTAATTTTAAAGAAAGATCAAAATATCGTGGAAACCATTTCTGACATGATTTCAGAATCACAAATCATGGTTGCAATTAAAGAATTGCGAACCTTTTCCCAGCAGCAAAAAACTGTAACCAGCATGAAAGCACTGAAAGGACGACTCAGTGACGATGTTGAAATTATCCAGAAGAAAGCACATATTCTAGGATTCTATAACGCCAGTGTTCGCTATGACATCATTGACCGCAACCCAGTCAAAGTAAAAATCCATGTGGATCTTGGGAATAAATTTAATCTGAAATTAGATGTACACTACATGAATCAGGATAATGAATTTAATCAACGTAACGAAGAGTTTTTACAGAAAAATCTGCGTAGATTTAAGGCGTCCATCGAGGAAATCAAGTCTTTTATAGGGTTTGCCGTTAAGGATTTACAAAGAAATGGATTTTTTAAGCCAGAAATTATAGAAAAACGAGTCGTTTTAAATCATGAGACAAACGAGGCAACCCTTCATTTAACAATTAATCCCGGCAGAAAGGTTTTTTTTGCGAGCGTAGAGATAAAAGCTTTTCCGGGAATCACCGAGGATTTTATTAAAAATAGAATTACATGGCAAAATGGAGATCTTTTCGACATATCCAAGGTGGAATCCACCACAGAGGTTCTGATGAGTAGTCAAATTTTCTCGGAGACGAAAATAACCCCACAGGAAAAAGCCATCAGTGGAGATCAAATTCCAATGAGTATTGAGGTGAAAGAGGATAAAAAGCACACCATAGATGTTGGCCTTCTTTACTCCAGCGCCAACAGTATGAATTTTGACAAAAAATCACAGACGCAAAAAAAGTTGAAATCCATCATTGCCAGATTCGCCTGGGTCAACAATAACGCATTTGGTGGAGGTGAAAAGCTGCGGTTCACAGTCGAGGGCACTCCACTTAGGGTGAAGGAGAAGAGAACAGACTATGCCTTTGAAGCAGCGCTGTTCCAGCCGGATGTGTTTTTGAAAAATAATACGGCAGACTACAGTATTGCCCGTCGGCAGGAGCTGACCAATGTCTTCTTTAGGAAAAACGATCAAATATCTGCTAGATTTTCCTACCCGGTTGCCAATTATTGTGTTGTTAGAATGGGGGGAAATGTGGAGACCGACTATGTTGACGCCTGTGAAGTATTTTTTCGCAACACCGACATGGGGAAAAAGTATGATACTTTTTCGATTCCACTGGAACTCCTTGTTGATCGTACTGACGATTGGCTAAATCCCACATCCGGATATCGTATCATTTCAAAATTTTCAGAAATCTTTTTTAAACATTCCGCCATTGGCACATTGAAAGCGCTCGATATCAGCTGTTCATATAATCATCCTCTGGATGATTTGAAACGAACGGTTATGGCTTTTAATTTGATCAGAAGGTCTGTTTTTGGGCAAAAGATTGATGTAATTCCTGTAGATCAAAGAATTTATGCTGGAGGTATGAATTCCATAAGAGGATATGCACATCAAATGGCCACAGAGATGGTCATCGGCGAAGAGACTCCGATGGGAGGGAAAGCCTCATTGGAGTTTAATTCAGAAATTCGAAGACGATTTACCGAAAATTTCGGCGGTGTTTTGTTCTTCGATGGTGCCAGGGTTTTCCAAAATCGCTCTCGCCATGCCTATTTACAGACGGAAAAAAAACGCTGGTTTTATGCCGTTGGAATCGGCGTTAGGTATTTTACAAGCATCGGTCCCATAAGGGCTGATTTGGCCTTTCCAATAAAAAGGAGAAGAGGAGTGGACTCCAGAGTACAATTTGTAATGAGTTTGGGACAGGCATTTTGAAAACTCACATCCGCGGAAGGTTTTTCAGAAAAATATATGTGGTAATGACAATTGCTGCAGTTTCCGTTGGAATGTTGGCAACGGATTTCGGGCGGAGTTTATTGCTGAACGGAATTTCCAATCTTCTGCCTGAAGTAACAGTTAAAATCAAGGGATTGCATGGAAATCAAATTCGTGAAATATCCATTCGTCTGCTCGATGGCATGGAATTGCAGCTTCAGGATTTGATCCTTGATGAATGTTGGGATAGGGCAACAATACGCATCAGTAAGCTTTCCGCCAAAGTGCCGACCAGCGGAGGTTTCGATGGGAGCAAGCTCAAAGCCATCATCCCATGGATGCGAAATGTTAGATTTTGTTTGAAGGATTTGTCTCTGCAGAGCGGAATTATTCGGAGGGGAGATAAAACCTATCTTCTGGATGATTTTATTTACAACTCACGGAAGGATAGAGATTCTTGCTCGGCAAAAATCAGTCTTTCATCTGGAGATAAACATTGCTTGGGAGTGTTACTGAATTGGAAAAATGAAGAATGCATGGGGTGCGATGTCGAATATGTTCAGGACAACTTTCCCTGTCGAGGAAGTCTAAAAATAAAATATCCTGAAAGACAGGTTGCAAAATATTCTTTTGGCTTTCAAAATGACCGGATTAGTGTCCTATCCAGCGGTAATTATCAGAATTTTCTATTTGACATAGAAATATCCACGGCAACGCTTATCTACAAAAATTTCACCGACGATTCAAAGGCTCAACCAACAGAGATTACCTGCTCTGGACATTTGTACCTGACCAAAAGAGAAGCATTTATTGAAACTAAAGTCATTCTGGAACGATTGCCGTATTTCCATTCCCTATCTGAGATGGTTGTGAAAAATTTTAGGAGAGTACAGGCCAATCTAGGTATAATTTGTGATTTTGACGATGAAGTGAAAGGACGAGCCAATGTAATTTTCAAAAGAGATGATGCACATATCGGAGATGCCGTCTGCCACTACGAATCAGGCAGAGCCCACATTGATGGGAATATTGACTGGGTATCTGTTGCCGGTTTTGATTTTTCTAATTTTCACTGTGATGTGGATGAAAATAAACACGCCAACATCATTTTATTCGGTCGAGGTTTCGAAATTGCATCAACCATTGCCATGGCTGGTTCCTTTTTGGTGAAAAAACTAGAACTCAAAAGTCCAAAAGGTTTTTTGAGATCTCTGAAACCGTTTTCCAATTTGGACGATCTGCGCTGTGAATTTAATTTTAGCCAATTGGATTTTTTTCAGAAAATTCTTCCTCTAGCTGGAGCTGGTTCCGGCAATCTTGAATATAAAAACAAAAAAATTGTCGCCTGTGGGAATTTTCCACAGTTGATTTTTAACAATCAAGAGATTAAATCTCTGAACTTTTCTGTTGATGGAGATAATTTTTCTACGACAATTAAAAAAGCAAAAATACTCGGCATACGTCTGAAAAATATTGATGCAAAAAGTTCAAACGGACAGTTGAAATTAACCGCTCTGGTAAACGGGAACGGTCGGCTGAAAGCATCTGGAATAATCGATAAATCTTTACAAAAAATATCGCTCGATGAAGGGCAGATAACTCTTCCAAAAGGAAAAATAAAAGTTAGTCAATGTGTCGTGGACATTGGCAATACTGATTATCAGGTCCGCTGTGAAATTCTTGACGGCAAAAAACCCGGAGAAGCCAAAATAATCTGCGATAATAGGAAAATAGTTTGTAATTTTTCTTCATTTCCTCTGGATAATTTTTTGTTGTTATTTAATCATCGCTTTTTCTCCTGTCGTTTAAATGGAAATCTTTCTCTGAAATCTGAAAATGATATTTTTGTTGGAGATGGAGATCTGTCTCTTGCGAATCTGACTGCCCATGGCCGAAATTTGCAGGTACATGTAAAAATAGATAGAAATGGAACTAAAATCAGTGCTAATCAAAAAAATGGCAAAGATTTCATAGACATTACAGCATTTCTACCAATTCTAATTAAAAATGATATGAGAATATTGAAAATAAAAAATAATCTTTTAGATTGTCTCGTCAAGATTGATACACATCTGGAAAGGATGTTGGAATTGCCAGACAACGCGGATCTGCGGGGCCATGTCCTTTGTGATTTCCACCTGGATGGCACCTTCGACAATCCTGTTATTTCAGGAAAGGGAGCCATGCAGAACGCCTACATTGCCATTGGATCTGTCCTGCTGTGCAATGGAGATATTTCTCTTATCGGAAGTGGAAACAGCCTGGAGGTATTAAAAGGAGAATTCATTGATCATAAAAAGAAAAAAGCCATTGTTCGGGGAAATGGTCGTGTATTTTTCGATGGAATTATTCCCAATATAAACACCAATCTTCAGCTGAAGTTTGATGATTTCTCCCTGCTATATTCCGATGGCCTAAAGGTTGATATACTGGGAGAAGGCACTATGAGTGGTCCAATTAACAACATGATTCTCCGAGGAAAAGTCACTGTTCCTCGTTGCGAAATAGAGGATTTCACAACCGAGGATGAGTGGCTTAACATTAAAATTGAAAATGATCCCTACTTCAGCAAAAAAAAGTCAAACGATGAAAGGAAAGATTTTTTCCAATACGAAATTTCCATGCATTGTCAGAATATTAAATTTGTTGGGAACATTTTTGAAATGCATCTTTTGGGGGATATGTCGCTATTGACCCATCAGGATAGAGGAACACTCGTGGGAGACTTACTACTGTCCAGCGGCAGAGTGGATTTGTTTGGACGACGCATGAAAGTGGTTCATGGCAAGGTATCCTTTCTCCGTGAGTTTCCCTACAACCCGGAAGCTGCCTTCAAGTGTCAGCGGAATTTCGGAGATGTTAGTGTCGGGCTGGACATAAATAACAGCCCAACTAGTGGTGTATCCTTTAATCTATACTCAAATCCCAGCTACACCCAGGATATAATTCTGTCGAAGATGCTGTTCGGCAAGGAATCCAAGTATCTAACCCTGGGAGAGGCGGCAGAGTTGGCTCACGCCGTTGCAAGTCTGAATAGAGGAGGCTACATTTTTTCCGTGTTAAATACTTTTCAAAAGATTGGCGTGGTCGACAGTATATCCTTTGCAGGTTCGGAAAATAAATCGAACTCCCTATATTCCAATACTCAAAGTTCCTCGACACAGAACAATATGAATATGAGCGCTGGCAAATACATTCACGATAATGTCTACATAAGTGTGAACAAAAAAGGCAACGAATCCTCATTTGATGTGGATTTTTCCCTCACTCCAAGCATATCCCTTAAGACGAATACCAAGGGAGAGGCCGGTATCAGTTGGAAATACCGGTACTAATTTGTCACGTAGAAACGTACTACTTCTCTTCCGATACCATGCGGATGGCGCCGCAAGGACATTCCGCAGCGCATATGCCACAACCTTTGCAGTGGTCATAGTTAACAGTCAATGAGCCATTTTGCTGTTTGCGGATTGCATTGTCGGGACAGTGCCCGTAACAATTATCGCAGTGGAAGCAATTGCCGCAGGAAAAACAGCGGGAAGCTTCCCGACTGATTTCGTCGTTTGTGTAGGATGGTAAAATCTCTTCGAAGGATAGATTGAGTGGCCGTAGGATGTTCGTCCGCTTGTCCTTTTTAAAATAGATGGTGTTTAGTTTTTTGAAATGGGCCACAGCATTCTTCACTATAGGAACCTCTGAAGCGCCACCTAGATATTCATCTATGCCTTTGGCCGCCTTTTTAGCATGCCCGACGGCATTCGTGACAGAACGTTTACCGGGTACGATATCTCCGCCGGCAAATACTCCAGTGGCTCCGGTCATCATGTTTCTATCGACCTCGATGGCTCCATTTTCGGAGATCAGAATATCAGAAATACCATCGAAAAAAGTTGTATCCAGCGTCTGACCAACGGCAAAAATTATATTATCCACCTGCCAAACTTCTGTTTCTCCGGTTTTGGATAGGATACCGAACTCCTCATCATAATTCATCTTATCAAGCAGAATCTGATCTCCGTCCACGGTGTTGATGGTACGGAGGCAAAGAATTTCGATTCCCTCCATCAATGCATCGCTGATTTCCGTTTCATGGGCGGGCATGTTGTTTATTGTACGCCGATAGATTATTTTCACACTTTCCGCACCGAGTCGTAGGGCAGTTCTCGCAGCGTCTATCGCTGTATTTCCTCCGCCATATACGAAGACCTTTTTTCCGAAATGAGCAAGGTCAGCTGGATTATCCTCCAGTTTTTGGAATAGGTCCATCGCATCAATTACGCAGGAGCCTTTTTTGATAACAGTATCGCTCTTGGACGCAACCTGGGCCCCGATGGATATGTAGACAGCGTCGAAATCATTGATAATATCTTTCAGATGTGAAATCTTTTTATTACAAACGATCTTCACCCCAAGATCCTTTATTCTTTTCACTTCGGCGTCAATGATTTTGCTCGGCAATCTATATCTGGGAACGCCGTAGCGCATCATTCCTCCGGGATTAGCATGAGCTTCATAGACGGTTATATGGTGTCCAAGTTTCGCTAAAAAATATGCGGCAGCCAGTCCCCCAGGGCCCCCTCCTACAACACAGACCTTTTTCCCACTGCTGGAAGTTACCCTTGGAAGAATCCATCCACTGTCCAGAGCGATGTCACCAATGGATTTTTCAATCATATTGATGTTGACTGCCCCATCAAACAGTCCACGATTGCAAGTCTTTTCACAGGAATGATAACAGACGCGGCCCATGATCGCTGGAAACGGATTATCTCGCATTATTATCTCCCAGGCTTCTCGAAATTTCCCAGCCATGGCCAGAGATAGCCACAGCTGTACGTTCTCGCCGGCGGGACAGGTGGCATTGCAGGGTGGTAGTTCATTTACGTACTCTGGACGCATGGTTCTCCAGGATCCAGTATTATTCCCAAGACTCGTCGCAGTTTCTAGGACCGTGGCAAACGGTTTAGGCATCCAGAATCTCCCAGTTCAGTCTGTATTTTTCCATGTTGCCATTGGCAATATTCTGCAAAACGCCCACGGCGTTCGCCGAAACATTTTTTCCAAACAAATGTGCAAACCTTCTCTGGGGTCTCAAATAACTTTCCACGGGAATGGGTTCTTCCACCGGAGTCGAGCCGACTAATTTTCCATATTCTCCTTCAAACAGTGGGTATAATCCGCATTGGACAGCCAAACGAGCGATCCTTATGGTCTCAGCGGTTGGATATCCCCAGCCAAGCGGGCAGGGCACATGGATCTGGATATACCTAGATCCGCGAATATTTATTGCCCGCGACACCTTTTGCTCCAGATCCCGAATATTTCCTATGCTTGCTGTGGCCACGTATGGAATTCCATGGGCCATGGCTATTTCCGGAAGGTTTTTGCCAGTCTGCGGATCACTTCCCAGATAGGATTTATTGGGAAGGGTGGTGGCAGTTCTGGCAAGAGGCGGCGTCGCTCCAGATCTCTGTACACCGGTGTTCATGTAGGCCTGATTATCATAGCAAATATACAAAACATCATCGTTGCGGTCGAACATTCCGGATAGACATCCCATGCCGATATCGTAGGTGGCGCCGTCTCCCCCTTGGGCGATGACACGGATACTATCTTGCCCACGACTGCGAAGCGCCGCTGCAACTCCAGTAGCCACTGCTGGCGCGTTGCCGAACAGAGAATGTAACCACGGAACACTCCAGGAATTTTCCGGAAAACAGCAGGAAAAAACCTCAAGACATCCAGTGGCGTTTACCACCAGGATTTTCCCTCCAGTCGTTTGGTGCGCAGCATCGATGGCACAGCGAGCTCCAAGAGCTTCTCCGCATCCCTGACATCCCCTATGACCGCCGGTAAGTGAATTTGGTCTGGCAAAATCTGATTGAACCGTTGGAGTTCCTCCGATATTTCCGAGGGGAAAATTACTCATGGGACATTCCCTTCACAGCTGTGGCTCTTCATTGGAACATATTCTTTTGCGACAATATCTTCATTTAGCCCCAGAAACACATTTTCCCCGGAATTTTTATTCAGGAAACATTCTCTGAGCATGGATTTGGTGATACTTCTGCCGCCGATGCCAGCGACGACCGAGACAATCTTTACATTGATATTTTTCATTAAAAGTTCAATTTCCTGGAACAAAATGCCGCCAATACCGATGGCAAACGCCTTTTCCACGACTATCGCCCTGGCAGCATTTTTGAGCGAATTTTTCAGAGAATCAGCCGGAAATGGTCTGTAACTGGTCAAAGCGATAACTCCAAATTTTTCTCCACTGGCATTTAACTCATCCACAACGTCTTTGATAGTGCCTGCCACGGATCCCAGGGTAACGACGATGGTTTCCGCGCCATCAGTATGATATTCGTGGAATAATCCACCGGAATCTCTGCCGAATTTTTTCCAAAATGATTCAGCAACACAGCATATGATCTCCAGTGAATCCATCTGCCTTCTGTGTGCAAGATAGCGCACCTCAAAAAAATAATCCGGAGAAACCATGGCTCCAATGGCAACTGGATCATCAACATCTAGACTGACGCGTGGAGTGTATGGAGGCAAAAACTCATCCACTTCCTCCTGGGATGGAATATCCACTCTTTCATAGGCGTGGGTTAGAATGAAACCATCCACGCAGACCATGACAGGGCAGCTAACTTTTTCCGCGATTAGGAAAGCCTGAAGATGAAGATCAACGGCTTCCTGATTAGTTTCAGCGAAGAGCATAATCCAGCCAGTATCCCTCACAGACATCGCATCGGAATGATCATTCCATATATTTATTGGAGCACCTATCGCCCGATTGCCAAGTGTCATCACCAGCGGAAGCTCCAGACCTGACGCGTTATATACGGCTTCGATCATGTGAAGCAATCCCTGGCTAGAGGTGGCCGTGTAGCTACGAACCCCTGCAGCCTGGGATCCAATTGCCACGCTCAGTGCCGCCATCTCAGACTCCACATTTATAAACTCACAATGTTCTAGGTGACCGTCTCGCACCAGTTCACCCACTCCTTCGACTATATGGGTCTGAGGAGTAATTGGATAGGCGCATATGACCCCAGGTCGACATAACGCCACAGCCCGAGCTATGGCCTGAGATCCTTCCAACTGATGGAACATTAACTAGTTCTCCCCCGAAATTTTTTCATAGGCAACCTGGGCAGCGCTGATATTTTTCTCAGCGATGGCGCCGGAAAATTTGGTTTTTATGGCGTCAATCACAGAATCTATCTTGATGACGCTGGTCAGGGCTGCAAAGCCTCCCAGCAGAACCGCATTGGGAATTGGGCGCCCTACGTATTCCAGGGCTATCCCAGTAGCATCAATGCATCTCAGACTAACATTTTTGGGACAGGAAGATAGGGGAATCGACGAATTAACCAGAACGTATCCACCTTCCAGGATGCCATCCAGGGCATGCGAGGACTCTATCACTGTTTTATCTTGAACTATCAATGCATTAGGCTCTAGAATAGGTTCCCTCAACCTAATTTCCCTATCCGAAATTCTACAGAAAGCCACTACGGGAGCTCCAGTCCTTTCCGATCCGAAGCTTGGAAATGCCTGAGAGTACTTCTTTTCCAAAAAAGCAGCTATCGACAGCATCTCGGCTGCGGTCACTACGCCCTGGCCTCCCCTGCCATGAATCCTCACTTGAAACATTACCCCATTCCCCACACGAAATTTTCGTATACAATACTCAAGACAATGGAATAAATAAAGGTGGATGTTTTCGTAGGTTTTTGATATTTTGCTGTGTCATGAAAGCGGCGGGATATATAAACTATTGAAGATTTAATAATATGTTTGATGCGTTTTCCAGTAGAATTTTAGATATTTTTGATAGATTGCGTAGAAGCGGGATTCTGAAAGAGTCTGACGTGGATAATGCGTTGCGCGAAATCAGGATTGCATTGCTGGAGGCTGATGTTTCCCTGGAAGTCGCCAAGAAATTCATTGTGGATGTGAAAGAAAAAGCCGTTGGCCGAAACGTAATTCAATCTGTTTCTCCAGGGCAAATGGTAACAAAAATAGTTCACGATCACCTTATTGATTTGCTGGGAGAATCCCGTCCCCTGGTGGTGGCTGCGAAATCATACAAAATTATGGTGGTTGGATTGCAAGGATCCGGAAAAACGACAAGCGTGGGTAAATTAGCTCGCCTCTTTTCTCGGCAAAATAAAAAAGTTGTGACCTCTTCCACAGATATTTATAGACCAGCTGCCATTGAGCAGCTGCGCGTACTGTCCAGCAAAGTAGATGGGACCGTCTTTGCTCCTTCCCATGATCGTGTTGATGAAATATGCAAATCCGCGTTGAAAACGCTGGAAAACGAGGGGGCGGATGTGTTGATCATGGACACTGCAGGTCGTCTGCACATTGACGAAGTTAAGATGCATGAATTGCAACAAATACGGCAGATCATCCAGCCAGATGAAATTTTTCTTGTGGTTGATGTAATGACCGGCCAGGATGCGCTCAATATTGCGAAGAAATTTTCCGGCGATCTTCCAATCTCCGGCATAATCTTGACTCGCGTAGACGGAGACGCCAGGGGCGGCGTTGCCCTATCCATGCGTGCTATCACTGGATGCGAAATAAAGTTCCTATGCACCGGGGAACATCTGGACAGCATCGAGTTCTTCCATGCAGAAAGAATTGCTGATAGACTTCTGGGAAAGGGGGATATTGTTTCCTTTGTAAAAAAGGCTCAGACTCATTTTTCAGAGGAGGAGGCACAAAAAACTGTGCAAAAAATGCAATCTGGGACATTCACCTTCGATGATATGGCCGCACAAATTGAAAAAATGTCCCAGATGGGCGGACTGAAGACCATCCTAAAGATGCTTCCCCAAAATAGGGAGCTAAATAAGCTGATTGAGGCCAACGGCGTATCCGACAATATGATTACGCGGAATCTAGCCATTATACGATCCATGACTAAAAAGGAAAAACAGAACTACAAATTGTTGAATGGATCCAGGAGGCGGCGAATAGCTGCTGGATCAGGCACCTCCGTCCAGGACGTGAATAGGTTGATCAAACAATATGAGGGAAGCCTTGACTTGTTTAAGAAAATGAGGAAGAATATCTTCGGAAAGAATTTGTCAGTGAGCGGAAGGTAAAATGATTGAAGGTATAGAGAGACTGCGAGGCTATGCATGTATCCTAACTCTTGTGCAGCACATTTTATGGATATGTCCACTGCGTTTTTTCTGTGGACTGATTTCCCCATATTTTGGCGACGCAGGAGGCGGTATGCGCATATTTTTTGCCATTTCCGGCTTTGTGGTGACACTGTCTCTGAAGGACAAAATAGCGGAACTCAAGGGTAGCGAATTCCAGGATCGCCTATTTGCCGCCAAGGATGTCCTCCTGTCTTTCTACAAAAAGCGTTTTTTCCGGATCTTTCCGATGGTATTGTTTATCTGTCTACTGGTGGGAATATTTTTGAGCATCCGTGAGCACAACCTGGATTGGGTAGCCCCTCTGCTGCGGTCTCCAGCTGAAATATTTTTTGGAGTGTACAACAATTCCATGGAATTGTTTGAGCACACAAATCCAATTTACAACGCTGGGCTTGGTCCCTTTTGGACCCTGGGAATCGAGGCCCAGTTTTATATTCTCTGGCCCCTTGTGTTAATACTATGCCCCAATAATAACGTACGAATAATTCTGGCTCTGGTCCTAGGAACGGTGTTTTTATTCATTATTCAGCCACTTTTTGTAGCCTACTGTGATCTGAGATACTATTTATTCCACAACAACGTTGCGGAAATTTTTTTGGGATCGTTCCTAGCGTACCTGTACAGTGAGAAAACCCGCCTTAATATTAGCGTAAAATGGGCCCGGTTTGTTGTGGTCATTTTTGCTCTGCTGGTATGGTTCTACCCGAATTCCCTGAATAGATCATTTTTTTCCTGGCTTGTGGTAAGCGCATCGGCAGTTTCACTGGTGTTTCTCGCGGCGTTTGTGCCTGGTAGCTGCCGTATCCCCTTGCTGGACCGTTTTTTGGCCTATCTGGGCAGTCGCTCCTTCTCCATCTACGCGGTTCACCTGGTGTTGGCCAACGTCGTAGTGTGGTTCACAGAATCTGCGTACTTTCCCAAGGATTCGTTCTACGAACAGGATTTGCTGCGCTATCAATTTTGGATTTTTCTCGTCCTGCTGTTTGTAATGGCAGAATTGGCCCATCGATTTGTTGAAAAACCATTCCGACAGATGGGCCGAAAATAGCCGAGGGAGGCCTGTATGCTGCGGCCATTGAATCTGTTTTTTTGGGGATTCCTCCTGTTTGGGTGCACGGGTCCAGAAAAAGACACAACGGAGCCTATGCTTCGCATAGCAAAGAAGGCCCGTGACAGTGGCAATCAGGAAGCGGCAATAAGTTTTTACAACAAGGCTCTTGAACGAGATCAAGACAATGCCGAGGCCCTCCTCGGGTTGGCTGTCACATACATAGATATGAATCTCATTGATGCCGCGAAAGAGTACGTAAAAAAAGCCGAGAAAAAAGGCTGTAATCCAAAAAAAGCAGCCTACCTGCGGGGTAAAATCTGCCTGCTGTCCGGGAACATATCCGGAGCCGAAAAGGAATTTCGCAAAGATGACTCAGCCGACTCACTGAACGCCCTGGGAGCGGTCCACGACTCCCGTGGTGAGCACCATCGGGCCCAGGAGCTATATAAACAGGTCATCGCCAAAAGCCCCAACTACGTTGACGCCTACAACAACATGGGATTGTCCCTCATGCTGTGCAATAAATACCAGGAAGCCATATTTTATATGGAGAGTGCCTGCGCGCTGCCAGGATCCACCGCGGCAAACCGGAGCAATCTGGCCCTGGTCTACGGGTTATCCGGGAACATTGATAAAGCCAAGGCTGTCTATGCCCAGGATCTGGAGGGCGAAGAACTAGCAGAAAAAATCTCCTATCTTGAAGATATCATCGCCGCAAAGGAGATCTAAACCCACGGCAGATTCGGTCATGGTGTTGCACAATAGTCTCACATAACGTAATTTTTGATCAAAATTCAAGAAACAATTATTTTTGTTAGCTCGTATGAGTGATAATATGCCTCGGGTTTTGGAAAGGAGACTATAGTAATGAAAAAAAAGATTGTGGCAGGAGTATTATCGTTGATATTGCCATGCACCGGAGTATTTGCCGAGGATGATGAAGCAGCACCCCAGGAAGCATCAAGCGATTTTGAGACGGGTCACGCGTTCTATGTCGGAGGTGCTGTCCGGTTGTCATCTAACCGTACTGATATCAGGCTTGAAGAAATGTATTATGACTTATTTTGGACACCTGCCCAAAACCTGGGCGGCGACATAGGGGATATCTCTCGCACAATTATTGGGGGGTTAGCTACAGCAGGGATTGGAGGAAGAATTGTAGCACTGGATATAGACGACGCAGGAAATGTGTCAAGCGCAAGTGTTCGGGATGTGACGGCAACACCTTTCTGCAAGGGGAAACGCGTTCAACCTGGTTTTGTCCTCAGTGGAGGATACCGGTATACATTTGCCGGAGGGCATTTCGCAAAACTAGGTGTGGAAGTGGAAATAGGGTCCAGAAAAACAGGGGGAGGGTTGTCGGCGTATCAGGGGAAAGAAATGAACAATCTACTAGGGGAGGCGCAGACTGGGTCAAACCTAGTAACACCAGCGATTGTGGCAAGCATTGGTACGCACGTTGGTTGCGGATACATCGTTGGCCTTCGTTGTGGGGTGATGTGGGACCAATTGAATGTTTCTTGGGCTGGGGTAAACCAGAAAAAGAGAATGGCCAGGAATTTGTTCGGCCTGTCCTGCGAAAAAAACCTGGGATATTGCCGGATTGAACTGGACTGCGATTATGTTTTGGGGAAAAAAGTACAGCTGGGGGATTACGACATATCCTGGGCACCACCAGACCGCTGGGGCGCGGACACACCGACGGAAATCGGTATATGGCACAGACTGGCTGGGAGTCGACAAAGTTGCCGAATAACCCTGTCCATAACCAAAAATATATTGTGATGACTATTGACAAACGGGGTCGGTTAGGCTACTGTAGGATAACAAGACAAAGGAGAAGACAGAATGACGATAGAAAAACTAAACTATGGGGTTGGAACACTGCTATTGATGGCGATGTGCAGCGTGCCTTCCTCATCACAGGCAGCGGGAAGAAACAGGGGAGCACCACCGAAAGCCCCCGCGGGCTTCTTACAGCCAGTGACAATAAGGAACGTCGCGCCCCCCGTGGACGCCAGACCCGAAGAGCAGCGGAATTACGAATCGGCCCTGGAAGTGACATGCGAAATCCTAGGACATCCAACTATGATGTTGGCAAACACGCTGGCAATAGGCCCTCAAGCGGACAACACAAAGGGTTGGGGCATCGGCAACGCGAGAGCCGCCAACGGGGCGAATCTCCTGTCCCCAATACTTCAGGTTTTTAAAGGGTTTGGAACAGAATACGCGTCAACGACAGGGGCTTTTATCACCGTTATGGACACCTTGAAAACCGGAGGAGCTAAGGCTAACGACGACATAGTACCTGCGGGAGTGCTCGGGGCTGCAGCAAGACCCCGTGTATTTGACAACGCATTAAGAACAATTGTGCTCGCCAATGCCTTGGACTCCGTGGCGCAAGACGGTTCGACGGCAGGAAATGGAGACGCCCTGAATGCTTGGGACAATTATGTCGACACATTGGACGGCGCCTTGATTAATGCGGGAGCCTGGAGTGCAAATTTGCAAACTCTTGTCGGGGCCATAAATAATACGAACGACCTCTCCACGTTTTTCAATGGAACGGTGGCTACGATAACGACAGCTAACTTCAAGTCCCACTCGAACGTACTAGCGGCCCAACAGGGCAGAAACACAGCACTGTCCCTCTTCCTGTACCTATTCGCGAGACACCTAAATGGGGTAGCGGTTGCGAATGTGCACATCGGAAGTCTGGGGAATGTTGGTGCCCAGGGCCCTGGGGATGGTGTCGCCTTAACAGGGGAAACATACTATGCCATGTGGAGGTTGATAGTGTACGCTACGTACGGCCATAAGAATCCGTAATAACGTTCGAGACCGTGCTGCCAGGGCTGAGAAAACAGCCAGGGGACATGGGGATGTTAGAGCAAGAATCGGGTAGGCGGCCCACAATACCGACAGACTTCGCCGCCCCTCTGTGCCCCCTCCCTATGACCCATCTTATTTCACTTTCCAAATTCTTTCCACCCGTGTAATGCCCTGACACAACAAAAAAGGAGGCGCAGACTTGGCGAAGGTTTGACGTTAAAGTTACCGGTTTCAAAGCGGGGCGCCTCGCTATTTGAACAACACCGAAGCAGCGTGCCAGCAACGGCTGACAAACCCCGGAATATACAATACAAATTAAGTCTTAAAAACGAGCTGGAGCAAGTCAACAATAGGGATTCCAATCAGAGGCACATACGTGGTTAAGACCAGGTGACACGAAAGATATATTGACAACAGAACGGGAATAAGAATACTATAAATACAAGAAATAAAAGGAGAGCGGAAAATGATGAGGAAAAACTTGAGGAGGGGGGTGATGGTGGTATTATTACCTGGCTTGTCTTTGCAGGTGTACTCGGCACAAGGAGCAAGACATGCTAGATCGGTTGCACCCAGGGTTCCCGAGGGGTATTTGGCCCCGACCAGCGTAAGAGGTCAGGCGGTGCCGATCGAGGACAAAACCCCTCCTCAAAGACTTTATGACAATGCGGTAGATCAAGTACGTGAGGGGCTATCCAGCGCGGCAGCTATATTGTCAAACGTACTCCCACTAGCGCCGCTAGGGGACACAACCCAGGGCTGGGGAGTGGGTCATGTTCGTGCAGCGTTCGGGGCGACTATTATTGCACCCATGGTACAGGCATTCAAAGGAATTGGCACAGAGTATGTGACAGCGGCAAATGCGTATTTTAGTGCAATGAGCGATCTCTCCACCGGAGGAGCGTCTGCTGGAACTGAAGTGATGTCAGCGGGGCAGCTGACATCAGCAACAAGAGGAACTCTGCATGACGACGCGATTCGTGCCATCATAGCCGCCGGAGCACTGGATTCGGTAAACTTGGAAGGATCCCACATGGGGGATGCAGATGCGTTGAACAACTGGGATGCATATGCAGGTACATTGGACGCCGTATTAGTAGCCGGGGGCAACTGGACGGCTAATTTTACGGCATTGACAACAGACATAAACGCCACAAACGATCTCTCGAAATTCTTCGGTGTAGCGCACGCCACGATAACGTCCGCCCAATTTAAATCACACTCCAATATTGTTACTGCCCAAACAGAAAGGAACAATGCTATTGCTCTTTTTACTTACTTGTACGCGAGACATCTAAACGGGACGGCGGGGCAGGCAATAACGACTGCTGGGATGGGAGTGAGAGCAGGTGCCGGAGCAGCTAATGGAGTTGCCATAAGAGGATCCAGCTACCATGCAATGTGGCGATTGTTGGTGTATGCTCTTTATGGATATGTTGATCCCAAGTAAGTTCTAACAGGTCAGATGTTGGACGACCAATTGATCCCCCCGAGGCGAAGCGCGTGGCAAGGAACATTTTGCCCCCTGGCGTCAGAACTACGCTGGGGGTGACCTGGGAGAGCATCCTACCAGGGAGGATGAATAAAGTAGCTGAGATCAATTTAAGTTCACCACTCACACGTTCCCCAGAGCAGATGAGAAAGGAACACATTGGTGGCTAAATAAAGCCTAGCGTACTAACCCGCATAGCCCATTAGGCAACATCTACCGAAGACGGGCACGGGATATTCAGGGTTCCAATGGAGTAAAAAGAAGAAAATATAAAGCACGTCGGCTATAAGAAGGATAGACAATAAGTTTCGCATCTTGCCGCATATCAAAAGAGAGAGGAAAAATTGGCAAAGTAGGATCTCCGAACATGGTTTGTATCAAGAACAGCAGAGGTCCTGTGAGAACAGCACCAGAGGGAGGGACTGGTACAGCCGGCCGCGCAGCATAAATGACCAGAGTGGTTCATAAGTCATTATGACCCTCCCCTCAGTCCCGATTGAGCGTTCGGTTCACGGGCCAGTTTTTCACCAGATTAGAAAAGCCAAAAATGATCCCAAAAGTTGCCCCTAGGATGGCGAGACTGATGGAAACAATGTCGTGAGTTTGAATGTCTTGGTGATGCCTCCTGTTGAGTTTTTGACTCACGAAGCTGGGCTACGGCTTTAACTAATTTCTTGAGTTTCTTCAATCGACGGTGGGCAATGACGGCATGTTCTGAGTCCTTTTCCAAAAGAACTCGTATAGCAGCCCACTCGGAGTCAATGGCGCGGAGAAGGTTCTGCGCCTCAGTTTCCCAGTTATCGTGAGAGTCCCGAGAAGCCCGGTCTGACGGTAAAGCCCGACTCAGATGTTCCGCTGCGGAGGGTGCCGACTGTCGTGCGGTATTCTCAGTAGCATCGAGGATTCCTGGTTGATTCTCAGAACCGTCCAGGTACTGGATTTTTCCATCATTCCCCAGCACAGCGGTTCCTTCCCGCTCGTCCCTTACTTCTTTCTGACCATCCCATCGGACTCGCGTGCTCTTCCAGGTCCCGCGCCCATCTTTTCCAATGTCACAGTGCCAAGACTGTTCCACTCGCTGCTCCCCAGGATCCTGCTTATCCCGATATCCCTTAACAGCCTGACCAGCCAACAGAGACAAACACACAGAAGCACTCAACATTCCTATCCTATATGACATCATTTCTTCCTCCATCTTCTGAAAACACCCACATATTTATCGCAAAAAAGTTAAAATCACACTAATATTTCTAATACAAATCAGAATGGATTGGAAGAGACGGAGTTGGATATTTGTCATGTAAATCCTTCAGGTAGATCAACGGCTGTTCCACCCTCAGGCATATCCCTCTACTTCCGGAAAAAATCAGATTAACCTCAGCAGGAGACGCGTGAAGCGACAGCAGATTCAGGTATCGCTCCCCTTTTAGATTGCCATCGATGCTGATGAAACGCACATTGTAAATGTACAGACCCGAATGAACACGAAAATGACATTGATTTTCCTCAAATTTGTCCACAAATTCCCAGCAAAATCTATTTAGCAGAAGGCGAAAGCATTTTTTTTCTTCATGGAATGAATAAAATGAAAAATACACCAGCGAATCCTGCAGCAGAGATGAGATTAGATCACATTCCGCAAAATTTTCAGCTTTAATCTGTAGATTTTCCTGGATAGTCATGGCTGCTATCATAGATCCAAGAAACTTTTGAGCTTGCGGGATCTGCTTGGATGCTTAAGCTTCCTAAGTGCCTTGGCTTCTATTTGGCGAATCCTTTCCCTGGTAACCGAAAACTGCTGCCCAACCTCTTCGAGGGTATGATCCGTGTTCATGCCTATGCCAAAGCGCATTCGCAGCACCCGCTCCTCTCTGGGCGTCAGGCTCGCCAGCACCAACGTGGTGGTTTCCCGCAGATTGGCATTGACTGCAGACTCAACCGGCAGGGCAATACTTTTATCCTCAATAAAATCTCCAAGATGTGTATCCTCTTCATCTCCACCTATGGGAGATTCCAGACTGATCGGTTCCTTGGCTATTTTCAGGACTTTGCGAATCTTCTCAATGGGCATATGCAGGCATTCGGCCAGTTCCTCCGGCGTCGGCTCACGTCCAATTTCATTCAGCATTTGGCGAGAGGATCTCACAATTTTGTTGATGGTTTCAATCATGTGTACAGGAATACGGATGGTACGGGCCTGATCGGCAATGGAACGCGTTATTGCCTGTCTTATCCACCAGGTTGCATAGGTTGAAAATTTGTAACCACGCTGATATTCGAACTTATCTACGGCTTTCATCAATCCAATATTCCCCTCCTGGATCAGATCCAAAAATTGCAATCCCCTGTTGGTATATTTTTTTGCGATGGATATGACCAACCGCAGATTTGCTTCGATCATCTCCTTTTTCGCCCGGGTAGTTTCCCGCTCACCCCTCTGAATATCAGATACTATCTTCCTGAAAGAACCTATGAGCAACTTGGCTTCCCTCTCTATGGCCTTTACTAACTCTCTGTGATTTTCAATTTCATCAATGGCAACTTCGAAAAATTTTCTCCAGGTTGGAAAACGCAGCATAGAAGCCTGCCAGGCATTATTTGTCTCATTTCCATAGTAATGTTTGAAAAACGCCTCCCGACCGATGCCATTCTCCAGAGCTAATTTCAGCAGAGTCGTCTCCCCTTTGATAAGTCTACGATTTAGTCTGTATAGATCTTCACAGAAAGTGGTCACAGACTTCTGATTAATGTTTAGGGCCTGGACTATGGAGACCAACTCTTCCTTCTGTCCTGGAGCGATTCCTTCCTTTTTCATAAAGTTGTGCAGATTCACAGCTCGCTCCAGAAGAGACAATACTTCCGGCAGCATTTTCTCTTCATCAACAACACTTTCGCCATCCACGGCATTCTCTACCAGCGACTCGTCGCTATCCGAAATGTCTTCGTCTTCACTGGGAACATTTTCTTCGTACTCAACATCACCACCACCACTTCCGCTGTCTATTTGAACTATGTCCCGTAGCATAATTTTTCGATCCATTAGATCAAAAATCCATTGTTCAAATTTATCGAATGTTTTAGGGCTTTCACTCAGACCGCTAAGAACCTCAAGATACCCGTGCTCGATCCTTTTAGCGAGCTCCACCTCCCCATCCCTCGATAGCAGCTCCACACTTCCCATCTCCCGCAGATACAGACGTACGGGATCATCCGTCCTGAGAAGATCGTCGCTGGAGTCCGCGGAATCTGCCGGTGGTGACGCTTCTACGTTGGACATTGTCTCCGCATCCTCGGCTTCCACGATCTGTATCCCCATGTCTGTAATGCTAGAAATCGCCATATCTATTTTTTCGGTGGAAAACTTTTCCCTGGGCAGGGCATCGTTCAACTCGTCGTAGGTGATGTATCCCCGCTCCTTACCGGTTATTAACAGCTTCTTGAACTCCTGCTCAGAGTCATCTACTATGCTTTCGTGGGATATCTCCGTATCCTGTGGAAACTGCGTTTTAAAATCTGCCGCCATGCACGCCTCCTATCTCTGGGTTCGCGAAATAAGCTCCTGTTTTAAAGCTCTGAATCTTTGCCAATCATCTTCTGAGAAAGTTGATTTTAAATTAGAAGTCGCTGTTTGTAAATCCGCTATCATGAGGGGATCCGCCAAGTATTTGTCTACTAACTCTAACCATCCATGCGCAGCTTCTTCGTCGGTTGCATCTGCGCAGGCAAACTTAGCATGCAGTTCTACGTCCAAGAAATCTGCTTCGTGCTCTTTTTTCAGTAACGCCATGGTTGCAACATAGGTTTCCCATCCCTGCTCATAGCAGTCCAATATACGTTCTTTTAATTTCCTAATCTGGAAATCGCCTGGCTCTAATCTTGCCAAATTCTCTATAACCATACTAATAATATGGGGGTGATTAAGGATAGTTACAATAAAAATTTTTTCCAGTTTTTCCTTCACTGGAATCACGGGACGAATATTCCCTTTTTTCGCAATAATTTTAACTTTGCTGCGGTAGAGATCCCTTTCTTTTTCCCTTATGGCTTGTATATACAATTTTCTAACTGAGACGTCAGGAATGGTGTAGGCCTTGGAAATAAGCATTTTTACTATTGCGGCTTTCTGTTCTGGAGTTTCAGATGGGTAAAGCAGGAAAGCACCATCCCAGATCCAATCGGATAGGGGAACAGCATTGGAGATAGCGCTTCGGACCACATCAAGCTGATTAGCGGACACCAACTGATTGGGATCAGCTCCCTGTGGCAATTTCGCAAATCTGAAGGACTGACCCGCCCTAAGCGACAGCAGCATCTTATCCACCCATCTGTAGGACGCTTTGATTCCTGCACCGTCTCCATCCAGGGATACGATGGGATTATCACTCACATTCCAGCACATGTTTATTTGGGTTTCACTGATGGACGTTCCCAACGGAGCCACTGCTCCGTCAAATCCTGCTTGATGCAGAGATATTACATCCAGGTATCCCTCCACCAAAATTAGTTCCCGGGTTTCACCTCGCTTGGCCAAAAAATATCCGTAGAGATGGTCGCTTTTGACGAAAATTGCACTTTCTGGAGAATTAATATAT
Source organism: Holosporaceae bacterium (assembly GCA_031257475.1). GTDB lineage: Bacteria > Pseudomonadota > Alphaproteobacteria > UBA3830 > UBA3830 > JAIRMQ01. The sequence goes on along the minus strand of JAIROP010000016.1, from coordinate 563 downwards.
TTGGCTGTCTTCTCATCTTTGCCAATGATCCTTCCGCCAAATCCCACACATTTACCAATGCTGTCTAAAATTGGAAATATCAGACGACCACTGTAACGATTTATAATTTCACCGTGGTATTTGGAGCGGTAAAAAACTCCAGTCTTTAATAGCACATCTACAGAAATCTCTCTACTCCTGAGATGTTTCAACAGATCCAGGTCATTGGGAGCAAATCCCAGTTGAAACATCTCGATGGATTTCGGGGAAATTCCACGAGATTTTATGTATTGCCTAGCATCCTCTCCAGCCGGCCCATTTAGCTGCCTAATAAACCAATTTTTTATCACGACCATTGCATCGTAGACAGGTCTACTGGGATCCGTAAAAGCTTTTTCCTTATGATGAGGTAAGGGAACTCCATAGAAATTGGCAAGATATTCCACAGCTTCACCAAAACTGATTTTATCAAAGTTTTGCACGAAGGTTATTACGTCCCCGTGGGCTCCGCACCCGAAACAATAATAATATCCTTTGTCTGAATCAATCTTTAGAGAACCAGTTTTTTCGTTGTGAAAAGGACA
>JAIROP010000039.1 GCA_031257475.1 Holosporaceae bacterium | reverse complement strand
GTACAGTAGCGATCATGGCCATATGCGTCTTTTTTGATTTCGCAAATATAAACTATATTAATGATACTCCATTTCGAAAAAGCCGCGTATTTTTTGTTAGCCAGATCAGGGAGTAACGGAAATTTGTCCAGCCGAAACCATGTTATGTGTAGCGAGTCCGCCAAATAATCCAATCTCATATTCTCGTTGGTCATAATACTAGCATCAGAAGAACTTTTGGGATATGGAGCCCCCAGGACGTTGAGCGTCGCCGATTGGGGTAGCTGAATAAAAATTTTTCCCCTTCCGTAGGTTGTTTGCTTCTCCGCAAGTCTTAGTGGTTTGCTCCTGTCTGAGTCCGTGTAGACTTTGTATTTGGACGGCTCAACTGGTTCCAAATAGTAGGCGGCGTTAACGTAGGTTGGCCTTCCATCTTCCATGGACATTTTTTCGCTGGGTTGAGAGTTGTAGTCAACGAAAAAATAATCATGAGTCACCAAAAAAGTATCCGTGAACAATGCGACTCCGGTGAAATTAGGATCAGTAGCTTCGATTTCCACGACAACTTCCTGCGTATGGGGATCAACCACAATTCTTTTTAGCTTTGCCTCCACAAACATCTGTACATCTTCATATGTATTGTTTTCTAACATATCATTAATATCGTTGACCCTGGTGCCCCACCTATCCTTGACCTCGTAATAGAAAAGATTGTTTTCTTCTTTAACATACTCAAGGCTGCAGTGGTCGAGAGCGAAAACACCGGAAACAAAGTGCTCTCTCTCCGGATCCAACATGCAAATGCAATTGATCGCTGAATCTGTCGATAATCTGATGGAAGATGTCAACATCCATGGTAAATTAGCTGACATTGTGTTGATCGTTCTTAAAATTTCGTATTCCCTTCCAAAATCCACATAAAAATTTTCCTCCGGATTGCGTTGATCTTTTATGTATTCCAGGCAGAGGACTTCTTTCTCTAAGTCTTCAAGATGCCTTCTAGTAGTGAGCCAAAGTATATCTCCATTAACATCCGGTGTAGAATGGATATCAACGATGCGACCGACTCCCCCGATGGAATGAGAAGCCCAGGAAAAGATGTTGTTGTTTTTTAAGCATGACATGGAGCAGAGTGTTCCATCTTCTAGCAAGCAGAAGATCAATTTGTTTGGACTATGCACATAGGCGATTTTGATGATTTTGTTTTGCATGAGATCGTCGGACAACATGGACAACTCGTTAATTTTGTATTGGTTGTCAGATGTGAAGGCTATTTCGCAGAGAGAGCGCTCAGAAGAATCAACAAAGAATACATTGTCTGGGCCCGCCGCTGGCAAAACGGAACAGGCGCATGTGCGGCCGATATTTTTGAAATAAAAATTTGCCGGAGTGATGGTTTCATCATTGAAGGGACCAGATCCCACCATGAATATACCTTCGTCGGTGCCAATAAATAAATTACTGCCGCTGATCATCCAGTTGATGTGTTCCGCCCATTTTAGAGAAAGTTTTTCCCGTACGCTGTCTCCTGGCTTAGGTCCGGTGGAAAAGTCGAACCAATCATTTTTCGACCTTGAAGATCCCCATAGATAGGCTGGAGCTTCGGCAGATCCACTGGCAAATAATCTGTTGTCATGTAGTTCGAACATGGTCGGCATACCTTTAGAGGCATGATCCAGTATGCAAATGGACGAGTACCACCGGGTGACGAGGATGCGATTCTGGCTTGGATCTTTGGCGGCGGCATTTTCCACATAGGTGGGCAGCGGTTGCACGCCGCCTTCGGCCGCCTGTGGACACAAATCCGGTAACGCAGTGCAATTCAACTTCACATAGTAGCTCTGTTCATCCACCGCCACCAGTGTAGTATCCGTCACTTTGACGCACCAGGTTAAGTCCGGCTCATCATCATTTTTTGCGCTGTAGGAAAGCATGACCAGGCGATTTAGGAATTGACTGGCGAAATCTTTGGCTTCGGTTTCAGTAAGATAGACATAGGTGAATGTGATGGTGGATTTCTGATCTTCAGTGTCCGTAGTGATGGAAAAAGAACTTTTGTTGCTGTACGCCTCCAGAAAAAAATTACCGTCTTGCACCTTGCCTCCATCTCTTGCAGGTTGCAAAGCATATGGAAATTGGGGGCCTAACGGCAAAAATGAAAAATCTACAGGCTTAATTTCGAACGGATTTACATTATCGTCTTCTTTTGGTTTGATGGAGGATAGCTGCGGCCAGGTTTCCACATCATTCGGAGGTGATACGACAAACAGCGTGCTGGCCGCCTGAAATGTCGAAATATTATTAAACGTCGACTTGATGTCTAGATTGTGAGGTATTTCTAAAACATCCAGCACTATTTCTTGACCATTATTATCCGTTAAAACTCCATTCATGGTATAGAATTTGATACTGAAAAACTCTTTTTGATGACTATTCGTTCTAACATACAGAAGACACAGAAACTTTTTGTTGCCGACGGTGTAGGGAAAGGTTTTTTGGTACTCTGGGTAATATACTTCCGGTTGCACAGCGGCAATTGCGTGGGTACCCAGCCGCTTGAAAAGACCTCCGGTAACTTTCTGGTACATGTTGTGCAATTGGCTCAGGGAAAAATTGTATTGCTCCATGTCCACATTGCCACGGGATCTTTCATTGAGATATCCGAGATAGAAGGTGGACAGATTGGCGCGTATTCTCGTCACTAGAAAGACCTCGTCATGGCTTTTAGTGGAAACGGTCGATAGGAAGAAAAATATTGCTGCTGAGCGTCTTCGGCCTTGGCCATTTCCAGCTGATTGCGCAATTGCGGCAGAAGCATAGAAGTGTACTGGAGACTATCCACAAAATATTTGGACAGCCGCAGAGCCAAATCCAATACCACCGCGTCGCAAAAGTAGGCCGGCCAGTGTTCAGGATCCTCATTGTAGCGCACGTAGGAATAGGCAATGGCGGAGTAATTGCTCCAGATGGAACTGGACGAGCTTTTGGAATCTAGGACTTTAGAGCTACTGGCGTAGGCCACTGGACTTGCCTGCTCCGCTTGACTAGCTCTGATGGGAATCCAATCTTCCCGAAATGCCGTGATAAATCTTGCACAATCTTCTGGCAGCAGCCACTCGTAGCGATAGGGATACTTTTTTCTGTAATTCCAGTCCGGATCATCACTGTCATTTTGATGGTCGACAGTCGGATCTACCAGCAAATAGGTAGTGGCAAACATCCATGGATAGCTCGAGAAAATCGCCATGAGTGTGCGGGGTAGCAACAGTTTACAGGCCTTCGCCGCCATAGATTGATCAGTCGAAAACAAGTCGCTGATTTCCGCCTTGTTCACCAGCAATAGGGCTTCATTGCACAGGGATATTAGGGAGGGCTTATCCATTGTCGTTTGTCACATAATTCTCTATGTACTTTTGCGTCTCTTCATCAAGAGACGGTAGGTTCTTACCAATTTTCCAGGCGCACGATTCTTGGTTTAGCAGCGGCTGGAGAATAATATTTTGGATATAATTCTCTTTGTGGAAATTGACGGAATCAACGATGGAAAAGAGCGCGTCTATTTTCCGCTCCAGCACATCAATAGTTTCCCGTTGCTGCGGAGTTGGATTGGTTATGTTACTTAGAAACTTGTGGGCCCAAAAAGCTTCTCCCAAATCCGTAAATTCGTTATCTCCTCTCATGCTAAACCTCCTTTTGTTACTTTCATTTTAAAATTTAACCAACTTAAAATTTACCCAACACTCACATTTTTCCCCGGTCATGTCGCCATACATTCCGGAAAATCCAGCAGGAAATTTTGCATCGCATAATCCCGCACAAAGGGAGATTCTGCAGCAACTCTAACGCTATTCGCGTTTTTTCCCAGTGAAATTCTCGTCATCCAGCTGAGATAGCGGGCGGCTCCGTGTTTTCTGAGTACGCGCTTCCGAATGGAGCTGCAATGGGAATCTTCTGCCACCGAGTCGATATGCTGCAGAGCGTCCGACATTTGGTCCCGCTGTGGATCTTTCCCGTAGGATTTATCACCCAAAATAGTGTTGATGGTGTGAAATTTCAGAATCTCATCCAGGGAGACGCGAAACTTTTCATAGGCCAAATGGGCGCTCGTTTTGATGAGCTTCAGATATTCTCTCCATTTTTGTAGGCAATGTTCAAATTTTCGCTGAAACGCAGCCACAAGAAACCTGGAGCGCTGCAGATTCAGGCAGTCTGTCCGTCCGAATTCCTCATTCCAGACGGCCAGCATATCCGAGGCGGTGCGCGTCTTAGGCGAAGTTTGCGCCGGGGACGATTCCAGAAATTTGCGCTTTCTTTCTGACTTGTATGACTTGTGTGATTTATTATTATAATTATTAATATCCATGTATGCCGGTTGTAATTTTTGCACAATGGAAGACGCAAAAGTTTCTTTCGTCTTCGCAATCGCAAAATCAGGCGCGACAGAAAAATAATTAGTCCGATCCATCGGATTGTTCGCCAATTGTCTTTTCATGAAAAGTCCCATTGCGCACAATTTGCTAATGGAATAGCGGATGGTTCTCTCGGAACAAGCAAAAAGTTCGCTCAATTGCTTTCCGTTGCATGGTATCCACATCTGCCCTTCATGAGATTTGCCGAGTCCCAATGAGATTTTTTCGGCAATGAATTGTAGTAGCATTTTCTCCCTAAAATTGATTTTTTGATTTATTTTCATAGTTGGAATCCTTTGTTAGTTGTTATTCCTCTCCATAAAAAAAACCATTGATTGTTATTTACAGTTGTGATAGGATGCCGGGTGTCTTAAATAAGGACATCCCAATAATCCTGTCGCAGGCGATTTATAGAGAGTCAACTAACAATCTTTTCGTGGCCGTCGACCGCACAAGCAAATTTGTTTATACGGAACTTCTTGAAAAATCAGGGAAAATACAGGCGGCTCAATTTTTAAGAAATCTCATTGCAGCCGTTCCGTACAAAATTCATACGGTTTTGACCGATAACGGAGTTCAATTTACAAATCTTGAACATCAAAAATACGCTCTGCCGCACAT
>JAIROP010000020.1 GCA_031257475.1 Holosporaceae bacterium | reverse complement strand
GACCGCTATGTCGGCAATCAATCCAAATGATGAATACCATAGGAACATAAAAACAAGAACGAACAGACATGATAACAGCGTTGCCAGGATTCCCGAGCGTATTGAATCCTCACCCAGATCCGGACCTACCGTCTTTTCTTCTACAACATTCAAGGGGGCGGGAAGCGCTCCTGCACGCATAAGAAGTGAGAGATCTCTCGCCCTCTCCACAGAAAATTCCCCGGTAATCCTTCCATGACCCCCCGTTATTGGCACTTCAATAACCGGAGCACAAATAACCTCATTATCCAAAACTATGGCGAACCTTTTTCCTACATTTTCCTTCGTTACCTCCCCAAACTTCTTCGCTCCGATTTTATTGAACTGAAAACTAACCTCGGGTCTGTTGTACTCATCGTAGCCAAGCTCGGCCGTGATCAACGTTTCTCCCCCAACCAACACCTGTTTTTTCACTGCTAGCCATTTTCCGGTTTCCACTGATTCCATATAAACGCTGCCAGGAGGGGCCACTGCGTCCTTTTTGTCTGTGATATCCTTTGAGTTTTCATCAACTAGTCTGATTGTAAGCTTGGCTGTACGTCCGAGAATCATTTTCACGTGGGACGGATCCTTCAGTCCTGGAATCTGCAGTAAAATGCGATTGTCCCCCTGTCTCTGTATGTTCGCCTCTCTCGTCCCTGTCTCATCGACTCTCTTGCGGACAATTTCCATAGAACGTTCCACGGCGTCAAACGTTCTTCTCTGGACAGTATCAGGTGTTGGCACCATCTTTACATGACATCCCACAATTTCTACTATCACATCTGAATCTATCTGGGATAGGACAGCCTTGGCTTTCCCGACTTTGCTGATGTCTTTGATATCAAACGCCACCTGCTCCTCTCCTTTGGCCACAGACTTTGGAAAATTGGCCGTATATTGGATGGATTCCTTTCTCAGGACTGTTCGTGCAGAATCCAAGATCTGATTCAGATGGTCATTTTTCACACTCTCAATGTCAACTTCCAGAAGAAGATGTACTCCTCCTCGCAGATCCAGACCTAGACAAACTTTTTGCTGGGGAATCCAATCGGGAAGACGGCTAAGACAACTTTGCGGTAGAATATTGGGCAGCGCAAACAGCAAACCCAACGCACACACACACCAAATAAAAGCTTTCTTCCATTGGGGGAAATTCATTTATTACTCTCCAGATTTATTTTCTCCGTGGCCGGCCGCGATGTTTCGGGGGAATAGGCAATCCCTGGATATTTTCTTTTACCTCTTCTTCCTCAACGACCTCTTTCAGCTCGGATGTGCTTTCTAGCACCTCTGTTACAGCGTTTTTTAACATCCTGACTCGGACATTTTCTGCGATTTCCACTGAAATTTCCTTTTCTCCAACGGTTTTATGTAATGTCCCAATAATCCCACCGTTTGTCAGAATTCGATCCCCTTTTTTCATGGCACTCACAAGATCCCTTCTTTTTGCTTCCCGTTTTTGCTGAGGCCGCATGATCAAAAAATAAAAAACCAATACCATCAAAAGAATTGGGGTCAATGATCCCATCACACTTGCCTGCTGCGCGGGAACTTGAGGAGTTTGACCCGTTTGGGTAGTGGTTTGTTGCGACATCATGCTCTCCCTTGTTTATTTTGGTAAATAATTGGTCGGATTCACCGGAACTTTGTTTTTCAACACCTCAAAATGCAACTGCGGAGATGAAACTTCACCAGTTTTTCCCATCCTCCCTATTACATCGCCTGTATTCACATGCTGGCTATCTTGTACTAGCATATCCTGCAGATGAGCGTAGGAAGTAACCAAGTTTCCCCCGTGCTGAATTACTACAGTGTTACCAAACTCCTCAAGCTTGTTTCCATGATAAATCACTTCGCCACTTAATGCGGCTTTAATAGGTGTACCCATGGATGCTTTTATGTTTATTCCATCGTTGGATATGCCATCAACGACGTCTCCAAATCTGGAAATTACTTTTCCTCCATCAACAGGCCAAACCATCTTCCCAGGAGTTCCCGCAGGATGGATTCGAGAGCCAACGGTAGTCTGCGTAGCCCTAGGCGTTGATAAAACATCCACAGGACTTCCACCAGCGCTAGCTGCGCCAACGTTGGCACTCCTTCCTCTTCCTGTAGCCATTACTCCTGAAAACTCATCATCCAACGCCTTTTCCAGACGTTCCTTTTCCTTTTTCCTGGCCAGTTCTTCCTCAGCTTCTATTGGCTCGGAAGGATTCTCCGGAGGTAACCGCAAAACCTGGCCGTCCTTCACATCGTATGGATATTTAATTCCATTTATCCTTGCCAAATTCATTGGATCAATATCATATTTATTTGCAACATCAAACAAAGACTCCCCATCAGACACCACGTGTAGACCCTCTTGAGACATATCTCCTAGAGATGTATGCGCTATATCTTGATCGACTTTTATATCCACCGGCGCGAGCCGATCCCTTTCGCATCCTCCGAGCAAGTACCCCACGATAATCAAACAACCTTTGCACCTACACATTCGTTGCAAACAGCTCCTCCAACTTCTCCATGTATTCTGTATATTCATAGCAGCATTGCAGCGGAGTTATGGTAACACAATTTTCTTTTTCCACAAGTAAAGCGTCGGAATTTGTGCTTTCCTGATGCTCATAATCTCCATGTATCCAGTAATATTTACGATCAACTGGATCCATTTTTTGACAAACGTTCCAGGTGACTTTCAACTTTCCCTGATTCGCTATACGAATCCCACTCACGCCGCTGAAGGGAGCCTCGGGGAAGTTGACGTTCATACAAACCTGATCTGGCCACGACACGGACATCAGCTTTTTGATTATCAAAGGCAAAAAATGCTCCACCAGGTGAAATTTTGTGGGACATTCCCTGGTAAAATGCTGACTAACGGCAATGGCCCTTATGCCTTGCGATGCCGCAGCAAATGCTGCTCCAACAGTTCCAGACATGCTTATAAAATCCGCCACATTGGCTCCATGGTTTATTCCTGACAAAATTAGATCCGGCTTCTGATCACTCAAAATTTGTTGCAGAGCAACGAAAACACAATCGGCCGGCGTTCCTGAAGTCGAAAATTTCCTTGGGGAAATTTCATTGATTCTAATGATAGAATCGAACGTAATGGAAAATCCCTTCCCACTCTGGCCAATCTCCGGTGCCACCACCCAAACGTCCGGCGTTATTGAAAGCGCAATACGCTCTAGAGCCTTAATGCCATTTGCATTAACGCTATCATCATTTACGATGAGTATTCTCAACCCAGATAGTGTAGGTTTAACCATCATTACTCCCCAGTTCCCTGATTCCATTCATATACGGTATCAGTACCTCGGGAATCTCTACTTTTTTATTAATAAGCTGACAATTCTCCAAAATCGCCACAATTGTCCTGCCGATGGCCAGACCAGACCCATTCAGTGTGGAAACAAATCCCTTTTCTGCACCATTTTTATAGCGAGCAGCCATCCGCCGAGCCTGGAACTGCCCGCATAGGGAACAGCTTGAAATCTCACGGTACTTATTTTCACTTGGGATCCAAACTTCCAGATCATAGGTCTTTTCGGCTGAAAATCCCATGTCTCCGGTGGATAAAAGCATTACCCTGTATGGTAGTTGCAGTTTTACTAATATGTTTTCCGCTGCCTGCATCATGCGCTCCAACTCTTGCTCTCCCTCGGATGGATGCACGATGCTCACCAGCTCCACTTTGGCAAACTGATGATTTCGAATCATGCCGCGAGTGTCCCGGCCTGCGGATCCTGCTTCGGCACGAAAACATGCCGAATAGGCTGTCATCCGCAGAGGGAGCTTCTCCAGTGGAACAATTGTATCACGAACGAGATTTGTTAGCGGCACCTCCGCCGTTGGAATAAGCCAACGACCATCGGTCGTACAGAAAGAATCTCCGTCGAATTTCGGCAACTGCCCGGTGCCGTACATACATTTTGTGTTGACCAAAAATGGAACGCTCACTTCCCTATAGCCAAATTCCCGGCAATGGATGTCCAGCATGAAATTCTTTAGAGCCCGTTCCAGCCTAGCTATTTGATCATATAGAACCACGAAACGACTGCCAGAAATTCTCACTGCTCCTTCGAAATCTACCATTCCCAGTGTTTCCCCAACCTCATAGTGAGGTCTGGGCGGGAAGTCAAACCGTGTGGGTTCCCCAACGCAACGCACACATACATTTGCTGATTCATCTGAACCAACAGGCACCTCTTTCAGCGGTACGTTGGGAAGTTTCATTAGCATTTCGCCCAACATTTCTGCCTGCGAAGCTTCTTCCTCCTCTACTTGCACAATGGACTGCTTGATCTCTGCTGCCTCTCTCTCCAGCTCCTCGGAATTTACCTCATTCCTCTTGGCCCTGGCCACCAAAAACGCAATCTCATTCCTCCGATACTGCAACTTTTGCAGCTGAGACAGCGCATTCCTCCTCCTCCCGTCCACAGCAAGTAGGTTGGACGCCACTGGGCCCCCCCCCCTACTTTCCATCGCCCTATCGAAGGCTGCAGGATCTTTTTTTATTTGCTTTACATCGTGCATAACTTTAACTATCAACTATCGATTACCCGACATTTAAAAAACACAGCTAAGAAAATATATCATGTTTAGTGTCAGAGTCATCTGTTTTTTTGTATAATAATTTCCTTCTAGCCTCCTCTTGGAAACATTCACAGAACAAGGAAAAATGTTTGTTTTCGATAATTTTTCGTATTCGGGCTTGGGGCCCGAGTAAAGATTCCGTCTGACCTTATTAAGTCCGGCAGCGTGCTACTCTCCCACGCCTTAGGACGTAGTACCATTGCCGCAGGAGGCTTTCGCTTTCCAGTTCGGGATGGGATGGAGCGTTTTTTCCTCCGCCATAACCACCGAACTAAACAAGATCAGAACAATATGACTCACCAAGTCTATTTCATAAAACAGGGAATTTACGCCTGATTGTTATTGTGTATCAAACCTATTGAGTTATTAGTACCGGTTAGCTTCATACATTGCTGTACTTCCACACCCGGCCTATCAACGTGGTGATCTTCCACGACTCTAATGGCGAGAACTAATTTCGAGGCAAGTTTCCCGCTTAGATGCTTTCAGCGGTTATCTTTTCCATGTTATGGCTACCCGGCATTGCAACTGGCGTCACAACCGGTACACTAGTGACATGTCCACTCCGGTCCTCTCGTACTAAGAGCAGCTCCTCTCAATTCTCGAACACCCACGGCAGATAGGGACCAAACTGTCTCACGACGTTCTGAACCCAGCTCACGTACCACTTTAATTGGCGAACAGCCAAACCCTTGGGACCTG
>JAIROP010000010.1 GCA_031257475.1 Holosporaceae bacterium | reverse complement strand
AACCTGAATACTTTGGACAGAAGGCTGAAAGCTCTGGAGAAAAAGGTGGTGGCAGAGGGGATTATCCTCACAGAGGCTCAGCTGCAGGAGCTGGAGAAGCAGAAGTCCAAAAGGGAGGCACTCGGCGAGATAGAAACGGAGCATCTGGGATTTCTGGGGTCTCAGGACACCTATTATGTCGGAAATTTCAAGGGAATCGGCAAGGTGTATCTGCAGCCCTTCGTCGATACATACTCCAAGCACCGATGAAGTTTCGATTATGGACCATTTTGTCCCGCCAAATGTTGCGGTAGAGTTACACTTCCTTCTATTTGTCCCTTCCGCAAAAAAACAGTAAGCTCGTTGCAATTTGACAAATCAAGATTTCCCTTTAGAACAACGCCTTGTCCAAGAGAAAAGGATTTCAATTTAGATCCATCTGGAACAACTACTGTGCCGCCAACATTACCGCTCTGTATGTCCATTTCTTCCAAATTGGCCGGCAAGATTATGTTTCCAGCCACCTCTCCTTTTATGCTAAGCTTTTTGAGCTTATTACTTTCTGATATGTCGAAATTCCCATGGGCAATGATTGCCGCGATGTTGACATTTTCTTCTTCTAAACATATTTCTTTCAAATTAGCAGGCACAGTTATTGTGCCATCAATCTTACATTGCAAGGAAATTCCCCAAAGCTTTTTGCATTTTGACAGGTCGATATTTCCTGATACATGCACACCAAAATCAATAGCAAAAGATTCCAGGAGAGATCCAGATGGAGCGACAAAACAGGCCATGTCTTGACTTAGGTCCAGGTTTTTCACTTTAGTAAGATCACGTGGTAGAGTCAAACGTCCCATCACGTGTCCCACTATCCAAAGTTTTTCGCAAATATTGCACTCTGATAGATCAAGATCCCCGACTATACTCGCGCCTGGCGCAAGACAGAAGGATTCCAATTGAGATCCTCTTGGAATGTCTACGCCGCCAACATTACCGAATATGTCCATTTCTTTCAAGTTTATCGGCGCAGTTAACCGGCCTCCCATGTGCCCACTTTGGCGAAGCTTTAGAAGATCGGGGTGTCCTGATAGATCAAAACCTCCTGAACCAAAACCACTGATTTCTGCACTTTTTCCGCCTTCTCGATAGGTTATTTTCAAATTAACAGGCCAGATTACGCGGCCAGCTATTTTTCCTTCCAGACGAATTTCCTCAAGTTCGTCGCAGTTTGATAGATCAAGATCCCCGGCTATACTCGCGCCTCGCGCAAGGCTGAAGGATTTCAATTTAGATCCATCTGGAACAACTACTGTGCCGCCAATATTGCCGCTCAGTATGTGCATTTGTTCCAAATTGGCCGACACCAACAAATTGCCGCCGATATCTCCATTTAGCGCAATGTATGATAGATCTCTACTTTGGGATATGTCAAGGTCTCCCGGGGCAATGATGTTAACGCCGCCAAACCAATCCCCTTCCAAGCGCAGGCAGAGCTGTCTGGATGACAGGATTATTTGGACATTTCTTACCCCCCCTACCCGAAGGATGAATGAAGAACTGTAACATTTTGACAGATCGATCCCCCCGTTTATACTCACGCCTAGCGCAAGATGGAAGGATTTCAATTTAGATAAACATTCCTGATCGTCAACAGACAATGTTAAACGATGAACGACGCGTCCTTGTAAAAAGATGTTTTCGACATTTTTGCATAATGATAAGTTAAAAGTCCCTATCTCTCCGCTCTCTAGTAATGAAACAGTCTTGACTGTTGATGGAAGTGTGAAGGTACCATCTATTTTCGCTCGACCAATCTCAACGTTCTGGATTACAGTGCATTCACGCAAGTCAATGTCACCAGAGTTATCTTTCGCAATCTTAAGCACGCCCCCCTGATTTTGGATAACATTCGTCAAAATGGACGTCCATCTGTCTCGTCCCTCGGTATCTGGTCGAGATGACAAAAATTCATAGACAACCGGGTCGTGGGCAATCGTCACATTGCCAAAACCAAACATTTGTTGCCAAATACTCAATGGAGTACTAAAGCGAATGCCACCACCAGGATACAAAAAACTACCTATAAATAATGAAGGGAATGAATCACCTTCATATCGAGCATAGTTAATAGCATTGGTAGCAGGAGTTAATTCAACAAAAGAATGCATGATCCTTACTTCCAGGATAAAATATCCTGCCGGATCCCTCGTAGACGCAGGGCACTTCACAAAAAACTGTATCCTGCCGAGATCATTACCAGAGGCAGGTTGGCTAGAACAGGTAATAGTTCTTCCATCGCCTATAAAGGCAGATGCTATCTCCAAAATTTCTACCATAGCCGCATTTCTATCGTTATTTGATAATCCAAGAACTCCACAAATAGCATTAACTATGGAGGTATATTTACTTTTAATTTCATTGTGTGTGTTGTCATCACAATAATCAACATCGTCTAAGCCAAAAACTACTCTATTCCAGTCAGTTCTAGCCTCTATGCTTCCATCGTTTACATCTTTCCAATATTTTTTATAAAAACTAATTAACTGTGGAATTCTGTTTACCAGTTTTTCTGTTAAGACACTTCTTCCTGTTTTGTTGGCAATATGGGTTGTTACGACTCTTTGAAGTTGTTCTGTCATTGCCCGTTCTGTACGATCGGAATCGGAACTTGAAGAAAAAGAGTCGATTATTTTTTGTCCTATGCACAAATTAAAGAAGTGCCGAATCGCAGCCTCCACACAATCTGCAAAGGGTATATCTAATTGTATAGGTCCTTGTCTTTCGTCTAAAGAAAGGCGGAAACAGCGGTTATTTGAAACTGGAGCGGTTGCATACATTTTGGATGCTATTGAAAGGTCCGCAACTTGCCTGAGATCTGAAAAAAGTATACTGCCGCAACCTTCATTAAGCTTTACTAAGTCCTCAGGAGTAGCAATGGTAACACCAAGTTCTTTTGCCTTATTAATTATAGATAGCTGGTTCCCTGTGGACAGGATAGCACCTATATCGGTGAGTTTTCTATGGACTTTGCGGTAAAAAGTAAAAAGATCGGCTCGGTCACTCAAAACACTAAATACAAAAGCCAATACAAGTTGTTCACAAAAATATTTTTCATATCCGTATATAGGTTCATGCATTAATGCCCGGGCAATTATTTGGTGCTGATTGTCTATACAATTCGCCCAATTGTGGCTGGCAAAAGCCTTTTCAATAGGCACGGGGTTGGACGTTCCGTATGCAATCATTATTGTTTTCTTATTGGCTCGAATGATGAACCCTTTTTCCATCAGAGCTCTGCATAATCTTATTTTTACATAAAGTCCTGCAACTTGCTCTATTGCCTTTTCCTTAGCATCTGCCTGTCTAAATTTGTTTTCAGTATCGCTTCTTATTCCGAAACTTCCCTGCCGGTTAAACAGACTGACAAGTAGCTGCATTACCCCGTCCCCGGGGATGCGAGCGTTTCTTTCATCTATACTAAAATTTCCATATTGGTGAAGCTTTTTTAGATATTGCGCGTGGATAGGAAGTGCACCCCAGAAAACAGAGCAATCAGATGGTAATACATGAGTCCTTTGACCTTCTGGAGGGGGAGGTGCCTGATCTCCTAGAGGGGGTAATGCCCCCCAACAAGAAAAAAGCTCAAATTGACCACTGTCATCTAAAAAAGCGTCCAATGGAAGCTCAGCAAACGCCAGGTGTCCACATAGTAAAAATATGCTACAGAAATAATGAAAAAGCTTTTCCATTGGCTGTCTCCGTCACACCGGACATAAGTATATTACCTACAAATAAAATTTGTATTAATTCCTCCGGTATTTTGATTCATTTCACCCAAATTGTCATTTTCCCATCATGTATCTGGGCTTGGGCGCCGATCTCTCCTCGGAATAACTCAGAAGGAAAAGGCTGAAACACGCAGAATTGTTGTCTTGTTTAACGAAATGTTTTTTGCCGACGTCATCAAAAATACTGTTTTCGAGAGGGTGATGAAAAA